>JAISMX010000101.1 GCA_031276515.1 Eubacteriales Family XIII. Incertae Sedis bacterium
CAGACAGATGTACAAGAAGCTGAAGGTTTACGTGGGGCCGGAGCACAGGCACGCCGCGCAGAAACCCGAAGTTTGGAATTTTTGAGAGGGGAGGATTAGACAATGGCCAAATTGCAATACGCGGGTACGGGAAGAAGAAAATCGTCCGTCGCCAGAGTCAGGTTGATCCCCGGCAAAGGCAGCATCACGATCAACAAGAGATCGATAGACGAATATTTCGGCATGGAGATATTGAAAAAAGCCGTCAGGAGGCCTTTCGAAATCGCGGGGGCGGAAGGAAAGTTCGATGTGATCGCCACCGTAAAAGGCGGCGGCTTCACGGGACAGGCCGGCGCGCTGCGCCACGGCATCGCCCGCGCGCTCTGCGTCGCGGATCGCGAAGCATACAGGCCGCTCCTGAAATCGGCGGGTTTCCTCACGCGCGACCCCCGCATGAAAGAAAGAAAGAAATACGGCTTGAAGAAAGCGCGCAGAGCTTCGCAATTCTCGAAGCGTTAACGGAAAACGATATATAGGTTGACATATATGATGGGGCTGTTTCAAGATGATTGCAAAATCAGAATGGAGCGGCTCCTTTTTCAAATGGTTTTTCGTTGGCGCTTCGTTAGGAACAGTTCAAAAGGGGAATGAGCGTATTGGATGAAAGCCGGCGAGGATCGTCAAATGGGGAGTTGGGTTGACGATCGCTTATGCGCCTCCTTCCAATATCATCAGAAATGGGGAAACAAAGGGGAGGTTAATGATGCAAAATCTCAAAAGGGAATTTCAGACAGTTCAGGAGGCCGAAAAAGAATTAAAAAAATTGGAAACCATTTTGGACAACGCGTACGGATTTTTGTACATTGTCGACGCGGAAGGCTGGCCCATCTGTTATTCCGACGGGGCGCATCTGCAAATGGGCATCTCGGATGAGGAGATGCGCACCACCAACGTAAAGGATTATCTGGCAAAGGGGATTACCGACCAAAGCGCGGCCACGGCGGACACGCTGCTGCAGAAAAAGACCATTGTAAAAGAAGTAAGGACCAAGGTCAACACCAAGCTTCTGCTGTATTGCAGACCCTGCTTCGATGAAAACGGGGAACTGACAATGGTTGTCAGCAGTTCCCAAACGCCTTCCATGGCAAACGAATACATCGGCGAATTGTCGCGTCGCAAAGCCGCCATGGAGCACACAATCAATTATATGAACGGCGGCCAATACGGATCCTCCATCGTCTGCGAGGACCCCGTGATGAGACAGATTTACGAAATCGCGCGAAGGGTCGCGCAGACGGAGAGCTTCGTGCTGATTACCGGGGAAAGCGGAACCGGCAAGGATGTCTTGGCGAGCTACATTCACGGCGAAAGCAAAATCAAAGACAAGGTATTCATCCCCGTCAACTGCGCAGCGATTCCGTCGGAATTGCTGGAATCGGAATTTTTCGGGTATCAGGGAGGCGCTTTCACGGGCGCCAGCAAAACGGGCAAACCGGGCATCTTTGAAATGGCGAACGGAGGCACGTTGTTTCTGGATGAGGTCGCGGAACTGCCTTTCAATATGCAATCCAAGCTGCTTCGGGTGCTGGACAGCGGGGAAATCAAAAAAATCGGAAGCAACATGCCGGTCAAAACCAACGTCCGCATCATAGCCGCAACCAATAAAAACATGGAGAAATTGGTGGAAGATGGGTTGTTTCGGGCCGACCTGTATTACCGCTTGAACGTGGTGCCGCTGAAACTGCCGCCGCTGCGCGCCCACAGAGCCGATATCCTGCCGCTGGCCGATTATTTCATTTCCAAATACAACAACAAATACAATCTCAACAGGCGTTTTTCCGAAAAATGCATCCATGAGATGCTGCGCTACGCATGGCCCGGAAACATAAGAGAGATGAAGAATCTGATCGAACGGCAAGTGATTATTTCCCCATCGGATGAAATATATCTATTCGACATCGGTCATTTGGAGTCCGAAAACGGCGCGACGCCCACCGAGACGCAAGTTTCGCGCCATGCGAGCCAAACGGAGAATACCGGCGACCTGCGAAACGCCATGGCTCTGCACGAACGCGCGACGGTGGAACATGCCATCGCCAAGCATCTCGGCAATTATTCCGCGGCGGCGAGAACCCTTGGCATTTCCCGCACGGCGCTGTACAAGAAGGCCAAGCGATTGGGTATATTCGAAGGCTGAGTTTGCCGGCGCAACGAGCGAAAGCCCTCGGACGCGAACGCATACCGCCCCCGCGTTTCCGAAATCCGCAAAAACCGTCTCATTGCCCGTACGAAAAAACCGCACAGGCCGCGCGCTTCATCCCGAAACGGGACGCGGGCGCTATTCCGTGCGGTTTTTGTACGCGTTTTCGTCCGCGAATCAACGCGCGCGCAGATTTAAAATCCGACGCGCTTCGTCCGGAGTCGCGACTTCGCAACCGTATTCTTCGATCACGCGTTTGGCCCGCGCGACGAATTGCATGTTGCTCTCCGCCAAAACACCCTTCTTGTAAATTACATTGTCTTCCATTCCCACTCGAATGTGTCCGCCCATGGCAATCCCCGCGTACATCATTTCCATGGCGCCGTGTCCCACCCCAAAGGCGCTCCATGTGCTGCCGGGAGCGACGGACTCCATGGTGTCGCGCATGACGACCAAATTCTTGGTGGTGGCCTCAATGCCCCCGGGACAACCCATGCAAAACTGAAAATGCAGCGGCGCTTTCAGAACGCCTTTTTTCAGGTAATAGGCGGCGTTGTAAATCATGCCGAGGTCGAAGGTCTCGATTTCGGGTTTTACGCCGGCTTCCTGCATCAGAGCGCCCAGCCTTTCCAGAAATTTTGGGTGATTCTCAAATATTGCGCTGTGCTGCCAGTTCATAGTTCCGCAGTCGAACGTGGCCATTTCCGGTTTCAACGCGAAGAATGGCCTGGTGCGGTCGTCTTCATTGAGGTTGATGCCGCCCGAAGTGGTCATGTTCAGGATGATGTCGCAGTCCCCGTATTCGGTGCGCAGCAGCCTGACGATCTCCTCGAAGGCGCCGTAATTCATCGACGCCGCGCCGTCCTCATTGCGAACGTGAATATGAGAAATCGCGGCGCCTTCTTTCCAGCAGCGATAGATTTCTCGCGCGATTTCGGCGGGCGTCAGAGGAACGTTGGGGTTGTTCTCTTTGGTGGGCCAAGCGCCCGTGGTGGCCACGGTAATGATGCGTTTTGCCTTTAAATCCGACATAAATGACCTCCTTGTTATTTCCCGTAAATCATTCGAATCAAGTAAGAGTTGAGATCTTCGTTCGTCCGCTTTATCTCTTCGGGGGTCCATCGATAAAAGCCCTCCCCGCTCTTGAAGCCGAGTTTCTTTTCGTTGTACAACTTGCTCAGACAGGGCGACGGCTCGTGCGAATCCTCAAGATATTTGAGCAAATAGGTATGTATCCGCCACGTCAGATCAATGCCCCCCAGATCGGCGTTCATTAGTGGGGGAAGCTGCGGCAAACGAAGCCCAAAAGAATTTTTAATGGCGTCGTCCACGGTCTCCGCATCGGCGACGCCGTGTTCCACGAGGGAGATGGCCTCTCTCCACAGAGCGTGCTGCATCCGATTGCCGATGAAACCCGGCACGTCTTTTTTGCAAAGGGCGGGCGACTTGCCCGCGCATCGGAGAAACTCCATTACGACATCGACGGTCTCATCCGACGCGGCATCGGTTTTGACCACTTCCACAAGAGGAATCAAATGGGCCGGATTCCAGAAATGCGTGCCAACGAAACGCTCGCGATGCCGCAGATCGCGTCCGATTTCCGTCGGACTCATGGCGGAAGTATTCGTGCAGAAAATGGCGTCCTTACGGCAAATGGATTCCAACGCGGCGAAGGTCCGCCGCTTGAGTTCCATGTCCTCAAACACGCATTCCACCACCAGATCGGCGCGAGCGGCGGCATCGCAGTCCAAGTCCCGCACGAAATGAATGCGCGACAACCGCTCCTCGAGCGCATCCGAAGACAGGATGCCCTTTTCCAGCAATTCCTTGCAGTTGATGCGAATGTCGGCGAGCACATCCACCGGACGAATATCCTGAATGGCGATTTGACAATCCCGCACGGACGAGCATACAAGCGCAATGTTCTTGCCCATCATGCCCGCTCCGCAGACCAATACGTTTTTCACGTTCATCCCGTTGACTCCTTCCTCATCCATACATTTTGAATATGGCGGCGTTGCCCATGCCGCCGCCGACGCACATTGTGACGAGCGCGTGACTTCCTCCCGCGGAGCGGAGATAGGAGAGCGCCTTGCAGGTCAAAACGGCGCCCGTCGCACCCAGCGGATGTCCCATCGCGATTGCGCCGCCATGGGGGTTGACGCGTTTCGCATCCAGCCCCAACGCGCGAATGCAGTAGAGCGCTTGGGAGGCAAACGCCTCGTTGAGCTCGATTACGTCCATGTCGCCCACCGTCAATCCGGCTTTCCGCATGACTTTGGGTACGGCCTCGACCGGTCCTATGCCCATCACCTCGGCCGGCACGCCCGCGGTGGCATAGGAAACGAAGGATGCGATCGGCTTTAGATCGAGTTTTTTTGCCTTTTCCGCCGACATGAGCACCAAGAACGCGGCGCCGTCCATCATCTGAGACGATGTCGCCGCGGTCACAAGGCCGTCGCTTTTGAAACACGGTTCCATCGCCGCCAGCGTTTCCAAAGAGCAGTCGGGGCGGATGCCCTCATCTCGAAAAGGAATGATGGGCTTGCCGTCTTTCACGACGGCGACGGGGACAATCTGATCGTCGAACGATTTGGAGGCCTGCGCAATCGCGGCCCTTCGATGGCTTTCCAGCGCAAACATGTCCATGTCTTCCCGTGAAATACCGTAACGCGAAGCCACGTTTTCGGCGGTCAGCCCCATGGGTATGTAGAGTGCGGGTATGTTTTCCGCAATCCAAGGATCCCGGTTGTCAAACGCCATGGAGACATGCGTCAGCGATTCCACCCCGCCGGCGACCACAACGTCCTGCTGCCCGCACATAATCGCGTTGGCGGCGGCCGCAATGCTTGTCAGGCCGGAAGCGCAGAAACGCGTGAGGGTCTGCGCGGAAACTTTGTCGGGCATGTCGGCGCGCTTGGCGATAAGCCGCCCCATATTGTTCGACTGCACGCCCATGGGAAACGAGCATCCGACAATAACGTCGTCAATTTCTTCCGTATTTAGCTGCGGTATCTTTTTAATGACTTCCAACAGACACTGTCCGCCGAACTCTACGGGGGAGGTGTCCTTGAAATGGCCCTTCTTGGCTTTGGCGCACGTCGTGCGTCCGTATGCGACGATCACGGCTTCGCGTACGTTCATCTGTTTTCACTTCCTTTCACGTTGTTTGAACTTCGCTCCGTTCCCCACACAGTTTGAGCAAAAGCCGTGCCGGCGCGACAGGGCGCGGCGGCGCGCGCCAAAACGCCGAGTCATTCGCGTGTTCCGGACGTCTCGCCGCACCGTGGACGCTCGCTTTCGGCCGCGGTCCGCGCGGCCTGTGACCGCTGTCGTCGATGCGCGCAAAACGCGCGAGCCCGTCATCGCGTTCGCGGCGCGATCCGTCGCGAAAACCGTAGCGAAACGTTTACACATGACAACCGGCGCACACAAGTTCGCGCCCCGGAGGATGCGCCTGTTCTCCCGCCGGTTTCATGCCGTCGGACGGGAGTTTTTTCCTGCAAACGGACAATGTCCGCAGACGCAAATCAAATTGGCACAATGTTTGCTCATTGGTTGTATCGCGGCGATTTTTTGCGGAGACCCATTCTTTGGAAACCGCCCGCGGAACGTTTCGTGTGGCGGCGATGCGATTTACGAGAAAGGAGGTTGTGATTGCTTGTTGGCCTTAACGCCCTCTAAAGAACGCGGTTCCGGCTCATTGAAGAAAGGATTTTTGGATGATGCGGTTTCATAACACGGTGGAATGCGAAATGTCGGAAAGCGGAATTGCAACGGTTGTCATGAACTGTCCTCCCGCAAATTCGCTGACGAGAACGCTAATCGCCGGAATGCACGAATGCTTTGACCATTTGGCCGGTCAAAAGGAGATCCGCGCGCTGATACTGATCGGCGCCGGAAAATATTTTGTGGCGGGAGGCGACATCAAAGAGTTTTTGACCTTCACGCCCGAAACGGCCTGTGAGGCCACCGAATGGGGACAAGAGCTCATGAACAAGATCGAGCGCTTTCCCGTGCCGGTCATCGCGGCAATCAACGGATTTGCCCTCGGCGGCGGACTTGAGATGGCGCTGGCGTGCGATATCCGCATCGCGAGCGAAACGGCAAAGGTCGGAATGCCCGAATGCACGCTGGGGCTCATTCCCTCCTACGGCGGAACAACGCGATTGCCGAAAACGGTGAACTTCGGCAAGGCGAAAATGATGATCTACACGGGCGAAATCATGAGCGCGGAGGAGGCCAAAGCGATCGGCTTGATCCAAGAGGTGACGCCGCCGGAGGCGCTGATGGAGCGCTGCGCGAAAATCGCCGGCGCCATCGCGAAAAACGCCCCCATCGCGGTGCGGCAAGCCAAGGCCGTCATCAACCGGACGCGAGAGTCGGACACCGCCGCAAGCCTGGAAAACGAAACGAACGCCATTCGCGTCTGCTTCCGCAGCGAAGATTTACGGGAAGGCTCGCAGGCGTTCGTGGAAAAGAGAACGCCCGCATATCGCAATCGGTAACGCCAAACGCAATCGGCCGCCCGCCGCTCGACATTCCGGCGGCACGATCCGCCGAATCGAGAAAATCAAATGAAAAGAGGTTCATAACAGTGGATTGGAAGAAGATTTATCAACAGCGTATGGTTGCAACCGCCGAGGAAGCGGTAAGCCACATCAAATCGGGGGATCGCGTTGTGGTGGGTTACGCCGCGGGCGAACCCACCGAGCTGCTCAATGTACTTTGCGAACAAAGCTTGAAGCGCGATCTGAAAGATGTGTTTGTCTATCAGGGAATGTGCTTGGGCGACGGACGTTACAGTCATCCCGAGTACGAAGGACATATTCGAGCGCAGGTGCTGTTCGCGGCCGAAGGCAATCGCAAAGCCGTTTGGGAGCGGCGGGCGGACTTTGTCGGCCAGCATTTCAGCGATATTAACGGCGCATACGACACCGGCGTTCTGACTTGCGACGTGTTCATGACCACCATGACGCCTCCCGACGAACGAGGGTATTGCAGTTTGGGCCTGGAAGTTGATTTTGCGCCATACGCGTTGAGAGCGGCAAAATATGTCATCGCCGCCATCAACCCAAACATGCCGCTGGTCTACGGCGAAAACCGATTCCACGTTTCGGAGATCGATTGCTTTGTGGAAAGCGACGCTCCGATCTGCGAGATGAAACCCTTCACGGACACCGACCCGGTCAGCCGGAAAATCGGCGGCCATATCGCGGATCTCATCGAGGACGGCGCCACCCTGCAAATGGGAACGGGGAAAATCTCCAACGCCGTACTGAAATACCTCGAGGATCGCCGCGACCTCGGCGTACACACGGAGGTGTTTTCCGACAATCTGCGTCCGCTCATCGAAAAAGGCGTGGTCAACGGCGCCAAAAAAAACATCGACAAGGGCAAAATCGTCGCGACCATGATTCAGGGTTCCAGGCAGTTCTACGATTATGTGGATCGCAACGAAATGATCCTGATGATGCCGTCCGGTTACACCAACAACCCTTTCAACATAGCGAAAAACGACAAAGTGGTCGCTCTCAACGCCTCAATCGAAGTGGATTTGCTGGGCCAAGTGAACTCCGAAGCCATAGGGAGCAAGCAGTTTTCGGGCGTGGGGGGGCAGGTGGATTTCCTGCGGGGCGCGGCCGCGTCAAAAGGAGGCAAGCCGGTGAACCTCTTGCCCTCGACGGCAAAAGGCGGAAGCGTATCGCGCATACGCTGCTGCTTGGAGCCCGGCACCCCGATCACGGTCTCTCGGCTGGACACGCACTGGGTCGTAACGGAGTACGGCGCGGTCAACCTGTTGTACAAATCCTTGGACGAGCGGGCAAAACTATTGATCGGCATAGCCGCCCCGCAGTTTCGGGAACAACTTGAACGGGAATGGTTCGAATATCGCAAAAGAATGTCGTTATGACCTTGGAACGGTTCCTTGTCCCAAAACCGAACGACTTGCGATTGCGATCCGCAAACACAACAACTGAAGTGGTAGAGGAGATTTCTCATGAACAAAATTAAAATCACCGTCTCGATTATTCTGATTGCCATCCTCTGCGTCTCGGCCGCCGGATGCGGGGGCGGAAGCACGGGCGCCGCGGACAGCGCGAACGGCGCCGACGCCGGAGATTCTCAAGCGCAGACCGCGTCGGGCGTCTCTCGAATGCTGTCGGCCGCCTGCGTCGTCGCTCCGGATACGGTCGGCGGCCAAGGATTGGGCAAATTCGCCGAATTGGTGAACGAAATGGGCAAGGGCGAGATCGGCGTGGATGCGTATTACAACGGCACATTGGGTACAAACGCCGAAATGATGGAGCAACTGATCATGGGTACCTTGGATTTTGCGCATGTATCGGCCGCCAATCTTTCCGTCTATTCGGACGCATGTCTCATCTTCGACGTGCCGTTTGAATGGGTGACCGCCGAAGCCGCCGTGGAGGGATTTACCGGCGAACTGGGCGACCGCGTGTTAAACGAAATCACGGAAGAAGTCGACGGCTTGGTGGCCATCGGCTGGACGACGCAAGGCTTCCGACACATCACGGCCGGCAAGGAGATTCGCAGCCCAAAGGACTTGGCGGGCATGAAAATTCGCATGATGGACAACAAGCTGCACACGGAATGCTTCGCGGCGATGGGCGCATCGCCCACCACGATGGCGTATTCCGAAGTGTACACGGGCTTGCAGCAGGGGACCATCGACATGCAAGAAAACCCTCTGTCCAACATTTACACCGCTCGTTTCCATGAGGTGAACAAATACACCATGCTGGACGGCCACGTTTACGATCCCGTCATCATCCTCTGCTCCCGGGCGACCTACGATTCGCTGACGCCGGAACAGCAAACCATGCTGTGGGACGCGGCCCACATGACCGGGGAATGGATACATGAGCAAGTCGTCGACATCGATCAAGAATACATTGGAAAAATCACCGCGGACGGCGCCTTTGTGATCGATATGTCCGTGGAAGAAAAATTGGCGTTTCAAGAAATGTGCCGGCCGGTTTACGACAGCTGGGCCGCGCGCATCGGCAAGGACAAAATGGATATGGTCAATGCGATCAACGCGAAATATTTGAATTAGCGGACACGTGCGGGCGGCCGGAAGGAATGCGAGCCGTCCGCACGGCGTTTTGAAAGGCGGTGAACCGGCATTGAAAACGAAACCTTGGTACAACCGAATCGAAATGGCGATGATGATTGCGACCTTCCTGCTCCTCATTGCCATTGGCACGGCGAATGTACTGACACGTTATTTCTTGTCCTATACGCTCCAGTGGAGCGAGCAGACATTGCGCATTCTGTTTGTATGGCTGGTGTTTGCCGGCGTCAGTTATTCCGGATATACGGATGAACACATCCGCGTCAACGCGCTCGGAATCGTCATGAAACCGGAAACGGCAAAAAAAGTGGTGTTCGGTGCGGACGTTTTCACCGTTGCGTTCGGCGTCTTTATGACGTATCAAGAACTGCTGATCACGCTAAGGGTCTGGCATACCGGGCAGACGTTTGCGATGCTGCCGATGGTCAACAAAGCCATTCTGTACCTTCCCACCTTTCTTGGCTTTATGGGAATGACCATACGGGTGATACAGCGGAATGTCGAAAAACGCATCCGCGAAAAACACGGGGAGGAGGCGTAAACGATGAGTCTCATGTGGGCAATGATTGCCGTTTTGATGGTGCTGCTGCTTTTGACCGTTCCCATTGCGTTTTGTATCGCCATGGCCGCCATAGCGGGTTGCGTCTTGTTTTTCCCGGGAACCAATATGATCCCGGTGCTGGCCCAGAGCATGGCGACGGCGGTGGACAACTTCCCGCTTTTAGCGATTCCGTACTTTACCGTGATGGGTTCCATCATGATCCGCGGCGGCATCGCGGACGCTTTGGTGGGCCTTGCCAAAATGGCCGTGGGCGGACGCACCGGCGGTCTCGGAATGGCGGCGGTGATCGCATCCATGTTTTTTGCGGCCATTTCCGGCTCCGGCCCGGCCACCGTCGCCGCGATCGGCGGAATCATGATCCCTTATATGATAGCGCAGAAATACAAACCCGGATACAGCGCCGCGCTGTTGGGCTGCGCCAGCACCATAGGCCCGGTTATTCCTCCCAGTATTCCCATGATTATGTTCGGCGTCACAGTGGGTTGTTCCGTATCGACGCTGTTCTTGGCCGGCATGATTCCGGGGATATTGATGGGCGTCTTCCTCATCGTTCAAAATTTCTTTGTCGCCAAGAAGGAAGGCTACGGAGGAATCGAGCGGAAACTGAGCCCCTCGGAAACGAAGGAAGCTTGGAAAAAAGGCATTTGGGCCCTGTTTATGCCCGTCATCGTACTGGGTACCATCTACGCCGGCGTTTGCACTCCCACCGAATCCGCCGTCATTGGCGTCGCCTATTCGCTGATAGTCGGAAAATTCGTATTCAGAAAGCTGAGCTGGGAAAATCTAAAAAAATCCCTGGTGGAGTCCGGCATCACAACCGGCACCATCTTGGTCTTGATGGGCGGCGCGACCACATTGGCCAGGTTGCTGACGCTCGGCGGCGTTCCAAATCTGATTTTGGAGAACATTTTGGCGATGAAACTGTCTCCCATCCTGGTGATGGTGATCGTCAACGCGGTGCTGCTGATCTCCGGGATGTTCTTGGACGCGATTTCGGGCATCATCATCTGGGCGCCCCTATTCGTACCCATCTTGGTGGCCATGGGATACGACATCATCCATGTCGGCGTGATCTTTGCCATCAACGTGTCCATCGGTCTTGTGACGCCTCCCTTGGGCGCCGATCTTTATATCGGACAGAAGGTCGCCAAATGCGAGCTGCAGGAATGCTTGCGCCCGGCAATCAACATGCTGATCATACTGCTGCTTCTGTTGGCGATTCTAATTATCTTCCCCGACATCACGATGTTGTTGCCGCGGCTTCTTGGGCGATGACTGACTGTAATTTTTTGTAAAGTGAGTGATTGTAATGAGCGAAACAAAATTAACCGCAAAAGCGCTGCTCAACCAAATGATGACCGAGCACTACCAAGGCGCAATCGCCGCGAAAGAAAAAGGGCAACCGGTGGCTTGGGCGGCGTCGGTGTCCCCTCAGGAAATTTTCGAAGTCTTTGATATCTACTTGGTGTATCCCGAAAACCAGGGCGCCGCGATCGGCGCGCGCAGGGAATCCCAAAAGCTGATCGAGCATGCCGAGGGCAAAGGCTATTCCTCCGATCTCTGCTCCTATGCCCGCGTCAATTTCGGTTACGCGGATATCCGGCACTGCGAAGCGGAAAACATCCCAATGCCGGACTTGCTAATATGCGCCAACAACATTTGCACGGAGATCATGAAATGGTATGAAAACCTGGCGAAGGAACTTAAACTTCCCCTGATCTTCTTCGATTGTCCTTACAGCTTGGAAATGGATCAGACCGAGAATCGCGTGCGCTACGTGGCGGATCAATTTCAGGACGCCATAAGGCAGCTGGAGGCATTCACCGGAAAACCCTTCGACGAGGAAAAATTCCGAAAAGTCCAAGAAATATCCAATGAAAACGGGAGGCTGTGGCACAGCGTAATCCGGCTGTGTCAAAACAAGCCTTCGCCGTTGAACGGATTCGATTTGTTTAACTACATGGCCACCATGGTGGTCAATCGCGGCAAAGAAAAAGGCACCGAGCTTTACAAGCTGATGTACGATGAGTTCAGCGCCAAAATCCAAAGCGGCCAAGGCCCATGGAAAGACCGGGAGGAAAGGTTCCGCGTGATCTGGGAAGGAATCGCCTGCTGGCCTTATCTCAGCGACACCTTCAAGACATTGAAGCGCTATGGGATCAACATTGTCGCATCTTCGTATTTTGACGGCTGGGGACTCACCTATGAAGTCGGAAATCTGCGGTCCATGGCAGCGGCATACGACGGACTGCACTTGGATCGCGGCATTGAGTTCAAGGTTCGGCAATTGGTGGATTGGGTGCGGCAATATCAATGCGACGGCGTCATCATCCACTCCAATCGCAGCTGCAAGATCATGGATTTCTGGAATTACGAAGTGCAGCGGCAGGTGGAAAAAATCACCGGAAAGCCCGTCGTCATCTTCGACGGGGATCAAACCGACCCGCGCGCTTTCTCGCCGGCGCAGTTTGAAACCCGCATTCAAGCGTTTGCGGAAACCATGGAACAATATACAACCGGATCATGAGGAGGAAGCGGGGATGAACAAGAAGACAGACGCAATATTGAGAAAACTGAGCGAAATCGCCCAAAATCCAAAGCAATCCGTTCTCGCGTTGATGCGGCGCACGGGGAAAAAAGCCATCGGTTGTTTTCCCGTCTATTCCGTGGAAGAATTGATCCACGCCGCGGGGATGTTGCCCATCGGAATGTGGGGCGCGCAGACGGACTTTCTCCACGCCGACAAATACTTGCCGGCTTTCGCGTGTTCCATCATGAAGGAAAACTTGGAACTTGCGATGCGCGGCGCCTACGACATGCTTTCCGCCGTCACCATCTCGTCCCTGTGCGACACCTTCAAATGCACCATGGCCAACTGGCACACGGTGCTCGGCGATAAAATCCCGGTGGTGCCGCTGATGTTTCCCCACAACCGAAAGACGCAAAACGGCGTGGATTACTTGATTCGCGAATTGCGGTCCATTCAAACGCGCCTAACGGAAATCTCTCAAAAAACGGTCACGGACGCCGACCTCGCCGACAGCATGGCGATCTACGAAGCTTCGCGCCAAGCATTGCGCGAATTTGTCGCGCTATGCAACGATTATCCGGTGACCGTCGACGCAAAAATCCGCCATCTGGTGATCAAAGCTTCTTACTTTATGGATCGCGGCGAATACTTGGAAACGCTCAACGAGCTGAATGCGGAACTGAAAGCGCAGCCCAAAGAGGACGCCGATGTCGTCAAAGTCGTCTTGACCGGAATCATTGCCGAGCCGGACGGCTTGCTGAACCTGCTTACGGACAATCGAATGCGGGTGGTCGCCGATGATCTGGCGCAGGAATCCAGGCAGTTCCGCACTCCCGCGCGGCCCGGGCTGCGCGCCATTGAGCAGATGGCGTACCGGATTTCCGATCAGGTGGGCTGTCCCTTGCTCTTTGAAGAACAGAAAAGCCGCGGCCGCATGCTGATTGATTTGGCGAAGAACAACAAGGCCCATGGCGTAATTGTCGTTCTCCTCAAATTCTGCGATCCGGAGGAATACGACTATCCCATTTGCAAGGCGGAGTTGGAAGCGGCGGGAATCCCGCATTTAATGATCGAGATAGACCACAATGCCAAAAACTTCGAAACGCTCAGAACCCGTATCCAGAGTTTTGCGGAAATTTTGCAATAGGCGGAGGATGCTGCGATGTACTTGGGAATAGATATCGGATCCTCTTCTTCAAAAGCGGTGATCCTCGACGCGCGCGGCAAAATATTGGCCGGCGAAGTCATCAACCTTGGGACGGGAAGCAAGGCCGGCGCGGAGGTGGTCGAGCGCGCGCTGGCGGCGGCGGGACTGCGCCGCGACGACGTGCGATACACCGTGGTTACGGGCTATGGCCGCATGAAATATGCCGGCGCCGACAAGCAGATCACGGAAATCACATGCCACGGAAAAGGCGTCGTGTCCTTGTATCCAAAAGCCCGAACGGTGATCGACATAGGCGGGCAGGACGCAAAATGCATACGCCTTGACGAACGCGGGCGCGTCGCAAATTTCGTGATGAACGACAAATGCGCGGCGGGTACCGGGCGCTTTTTGGAAGTAATGGCTCGCGTCTTGGATTGTGAGATCCATGCGCTCGAAGAGCTGGCGGAGCGCGCAAAAACGACGATTTCCATCAGCAGCACATGCACCGTCTTTGCCGAAAGCGAAGTGATCTCGCAACTGTCCCAAGGAGCTTCGCGCGAAGACGTGGCTTACGGGGCGCACAAGTCCATCGCGCGCCGCGTGGTCGCCATGGCGGAGAGAATCGGAATCATGGATCAGGTGGTCATGACGGGCGGCGTGTCGCTCAATCGAGGCATCCTTCGCGCGCTGCGCGAAGAGAGCGGAAAACGCATTTATGTCCCGGAAAGCCCCCAGACCATAGGAGCGCTTGGCGCCGCCATCTTGGCGCGGCAGAACGGATCCGGGAGTTTTTGACGCATTGTTTTTTGTTACTGCTCAAGGGTACAAACCAATGGCTGTTCGCCGGGCCGCTTGGGGCGGCATTGCCCTGAGTAGCGACCTTTCTTGTTTTCCTTCTTGTCTTCCCGCAAACTTTTTGTTCCGGAAGCCCTTGACACGCGAAGGAGCGCATGGTAGTATTATTGCATGCTTAACATATATAAGTAGTATGATTACTATTCGAAGTACGCATTGAGCAAAAACGTTGCGGCGGCTTTTTTAAGCGGCGTCCGCGGGGCGTGGAATACCATCGGCATGGAACATTATATCAGCATATCCATAGACAACCCGCCGTCCGGAAAGGTTGTGTTTTTTCCGGGCGGGAGGTCCGCGGAGGTAAACGCGGACAAAAATCTTCTCGACCTCGCTCGCAGTCTCGGACTGAACGTTTCAGCGCCTTGCGACGGCAAGGGGACCTGCGGCAAATGCAAGGTGAAAATTCTGAGCGGCGCCGCGGCGCCGCCGGATTCCAATGAAGAAGGATTCCTTACCGAAGCCGAGAGGCGCGAAGGCGTCCGTCTCGCCTGCCGCGTGCGCCCGGAAGGCCCGATGGAGGTTCGCCTCATGCTCTCGGGCGGGGAAACGGGACACAGGATCGAATCCGAAAGCGCGATACGTTTGTCGTTCACTCCGGGGAAAGGGCTCGTCCGCAGACACAGCGTCCGCTTGCCCGCGCCGTCGCTGCACGACAACAGGCCGGCCGCGCAGAGAATTTGCGAGGGTACGGGTTTCGATTTTTCGCCGCTCTTTGTCCCGGATATCTATATAAACGCGCAGGAAGCGCTGCGCGAAGGAAGGCGCGAAGGCGAAGACGGAGAGGCCTATTGCCTTCTCAGCGTGACGGAGCTCGGCGGACGCATCATATCCGTCGCGGCGGACGAGGAACGCGGCGCGGCGGCAGACGGAGCGAGCCGCGGACTTTTTGGCGTCGCCGCGGACATAGGAACGACCACCGTGGCCGTGGCCATCGTCGATCTCACGACCGGCAAAGAAGTGGGCGCCGCCGCCGCGCCGAACGCGCAGAGAAGGTTTGGCGAGGACGTGATCTCCAGAATTCTCCACACAATGGAAGGCGAGGGCAGCGTAGAAAAGCTCAGACGCCTGATCGAGGATCAGCTCGACTCGCTCATCATCGAAGCCGCCGCGAACGCGGAAATCGACACGGCCGATTTGGCGGTGATCACCATAGCCGCGAACACATCCATGCTCCATCTGTTCTTGGGAGTTCCCGGCCTCGACATCACAAAGGCGCCCTTCACCGCCTCGTTTCTCTCCGTCCCGTTTCTTTCCGCCGGCGCGCGCGGCATCGTTTCGTGTCCGAACGCGGCGCTCGGAATCATTCCTTCCGTTTCCTCGTATGTGGGAGGAGACATCACGGCGGGTATCCTCGCCGCGGGCATGGACAAATCGGACGAAACGGTCATGTTGATCGACATTGGAACGAACGGCGAAATCGTTCTGGGAAACAGACACGGCTTCGCGTCGTGCTCGTGCGCGGCGGGACCGGCGCTCGAAGGCATGAACATCGCCTGCGGCACGATAGCCGCCGACGGCGCCATCGAGAGCGTGCGCATTTCGGATTCCGGCGCTTCGCCGTTTGAGATCGCCGTAATCGGCGGCGGATGCCCGACCGGCATCTGCGGCAGCGGAATCGTGGACGCCGTCGCCGCTTTTGCGGACGCCGGCATCGTCGGCGCCACCGGCCGCTTCGCCAAGCGGTCGGATTTTGAAACGGATGCGGGTCTCGCGCGCTTCGCCCCGGCCCACGACTCGGACGAAAAGCGCGTGTACGTATGGCGATCCGCGGATACCGATGCCGCCGGCGTCTACATAAGCCAGAAGGATATCCGGCAGGTGCAGCTCGCGAAAGCCGCGATCGCTTCGGCCATCGAGGTGCTCATGGCGGAAACGGGAACCGACTGCGACGATATAGCTCGCGTCTATATCGCGGGCGGATTCGGCAAGCATTTGAGATTGGAGAGCCTGATGACGATAGGGCTCATCCCCGCCGAATTCTCCGGCAAGGTAACCTTCGCCGGCAACACCGCGCTGAGCGGCGCCGTGCTGGCGCTCCTGGACGAAGACGCTTTCGCGCGCGCGGAGGCCGTAAGGAGCATTACGAAATACTATGAGTTGTCCGTCTACGACGGCTATGACGGACTGTTCGTGAAGCACATGAATTTTCCGGCGGCCGGTTCGACGAATTTCGGAGGATCGAAATGCGCACAAAGCTCATCGCCTGCAACATGATACGCGACGAGGTTGCGCTGGCGCTCGCCAATACGGGCGTGGTTCTCGAAACGACGTGGGTGGAGGAAGGTCTGCACAACAGCGTCGAGAAGCTTGGCGCGCGAATCCAAAGCGAGCTCGACGCGTCGGATGACTTCGACCGGGTTCTGCTCGCCTTCGGGATGTGCGGCAATTTTTTAAAAGGATTGCGCGTCGGCGACTTTGAACTCATCGTACCCGCCGCGGACGACTGCGTGACCCTCATGCTGCATCCGCACAGGCGCGGGAAGGAAACGGGCGTTTACTATCTCACCGCGGGCTGGACCCGCTACAAAGGCAACGCGTGGGACGAGGAAGAACGCTATATCGAACGCTTTGGCGAGAAGAAGGCGAAGCGCTTGATGTCGGCGATGTTCGGCGGATACAGAGCCGTTTCCGTGATTGACACGGGCGCTTTCGACACGGCCCCGGTGGAGGCCGTCGGCGCGCGCGCCGCGCGCAAATTCGGTTGGGAGCGCATGTCCGACCGGGGTTCCGTCGAGTGGCTGGAAAGCTTGCTCACGGGGCCGTATGACGAGAAATTTTTGATATTTCCGCCGAAGGAATCGATCAAGGAGGAACAACTGATATGGACGACTTGAGCCCCAAAGAAAGACTGCACAGGACGCTCGCCAAAAAATCGGTGGACAGGCGTCCGGTCATATGTCCGGGCGGCATGATGAACGCGGCGGTGGTCGAGGTGCAGGAGAATTCCGGCAGACGTCTTCCCGCGGCGCACGCGAACGCGGATCTCATGGCGGATCTTGCCAAAGAGGTGTCCTTGGACACCGGCTTTGAGAACTACGGCATACCGTTTTGCATGACGGTCGAGCCGGAAGTCTTGGGCAGCGAGATCGATCTCGGAACCGTTGCCTGCGAACCCAAAATCACTCGGGAGATATATCCCGACGCGGCATCCGTCGTTTTCAGAAACGAAAGCGATATGCTGAAAAGCGGAAGGATCGCGGTCGTTTCCGAAGCCGTGGCGAAGCTCGCCGCAAGCGATTCGGACGTTCCCGTCATCGGGAGCGTGACCGGACCCGTGAGCACGGCCGCGTCCATCGTCGATCCCATGACCTTCTTAAAGGATTTGCGCAAGCGGCCCCAAGATTCGCACAAAGTCATGGATTACGTGACGAATTTTTTGTCCGCGTACGCGGGCGCGCTCATCGACAGCGGCGCCGAGATCATAAGCATATCGGATCCGACGGCGACCGGCGAGATACTGGGACCCAAGATGTTCGAAACATACGCCCTGCCGTACATCAATCGATTGGCGGATTACATTCGCGGGCGCGGCGTCAAGGTCATACTGCACATATGCGGAGAGATGCGGGCCGTGCGCTCCCACATCCCGGCTTTCCGCGCGGACGCCATCAGCACGGACGCCATGGTGAATCTGAAAAATCTCAAGGCGGATTATCCGGATATAACCACAATGGGCAACCTGTCGACCTATCTGCTCGAATTCGGCGAGTCCGACAAGGTTGCCGCGCGCACGGAAGCGCTGCTCAACGCAGGCATCGATATTATCGCCCCCGCCTGCGGGCTTTCAACGGCATCGAGCTTGAAGAATCTGCGGGCTTTTACGGGTACGGTCAAGGAAAAGGTGTAAGTCGCCGCAAACTCGTCCGCCCCGGAAATTGCGTATGGAGGTAAGGGAAATGGCAAAGGAAGAAATATTGAAAGGTCTTGCGGATGCGGTGGTCGACATGGAGGAAGACGCCGCCGTCGCGTATGCGGAGCGCGCAGTGGCCGAAGGCGTCGACGCGTACACGGCCATCGACGAAGGCTTGGCCGCGGGGATGCAGAAGGCGGGCGATCTGTTTGAGGAGGAAGAGTACTTCATTCCCGAGCTTCTGCTCTGCTCGGACGCGATGAACGCCGGGATGGATGTCCTGAAGCCTCATCTGGTCGTGGACGAAGCCGCGGGAGCAAAGATCAAAATCGTGATCGGCGTCATCGAAGGCGACACGCACGACATAGGCAAAAATCTGGTGAAAACGCTCGTCGAGGCCGGAGGGTTTGACGTCATCGACCTCGGACGCGACGTCAAACCGCAGATATTCGCGGACACGGCCATAGCCGAAAACGCCGATGTCATCGCCCTTTCGACGCTGATGACCACGACAATGCTCGGGATGCCGAAGGTGGTGGATATTTTGCGCGAGAGGGGCAAAAAGGACGCGATCAAGGTGATCGTCGGAGGCGGCCCGCTGTCGCAGTCGTATGCGGACAAAATCGGCGCCGACGGTTACGCGCCCAGCGCTTCCGAAGCTTTGAAGCTCTTGAAGAAAATGTACGCTTGATCCGGGTCACAGATAATAGCTCAATTCCTCGGGCTTCTTCGCAAAATCCAATATTTCAAGGATGTCTGTCCTGATGTTCAGGAAATAGGAATTGTTGCGCGCGCGCGGACGGCCGATGTTCACATCTATTATTTTTTGAATCCTGCCGGGCCGGGGCGACATTACGATGATCTTGTCGCTGATATACACGGCCTCGTCCACGTCGTGGGTCACCAAGAGAATCGTCGTGCCGCGCTCCTGCCAAATCCGCAGCAGTTCATCCTGCATTTGCATTCTTGTGAACGCATCCAGGGCGCCGAACGGTTCGTCCATGAGCAGCACCTTGGGGCTGTTCACAAAGGAGCGCGCCAAGGACACGCGCTGCGCCATGCCCCCCGAGAGTTGATGGGGATAATGCTTTTCAAAGCCCTTCAGCCCCACCAACTCAATGTACTTCGCCACATCGTTGTCAGCGCTTTTATATATCTTTCGGGCTTTTAGCCCGAAGGCCACGTTGCCGTAAACGGTCAGCCAGGGAAACAGGGCGGGATCTTGAAACACGAGTCCGCGCTCGTGATGCGGCCCTTTGATTTCTTCGCCATCCAAGGTCAACTCTCCGTTGCTTGCGGTTTCCAGCCCCGCAACCATGCGCAGCAAGGTGGACTTTCCGCAACCCGACGGCCCCACCAAGGACACCAATTCCCCTTCCTTTACCACAAGGTCGATGCCCCGCAAGGCGACGACCTCTCCCTGTTCGCCGGAATTGAACACTTTGCCGACTCCGTTGATCGCAATCTCACCGGATCGTTTCGCATCGAATGCTACCATTGCACTTTATCCTTCTGCCACTTCAACAATTTGCCGTTGATTCTGAACAATTGAGAGATCACCGTCGAGAAAATCAAAAGTATGATAATCACTCCGGCATAGACCTTATCGTACTCCCCCCAAGCCGTGGAGGTGTTGATGAACCAACCGAGCCCGTATTCCGCGCCGAGCAGTTCCGCGGCGATCAGCGAAACGCAGGAGATGGTCATGCCCATGAACATGCCCATGAACAGATTCGGAAGCGCCGAAGGGAGCGCGACTCTGAAAAAGAGGAATCTGGGCTTGGCGCCCAGCGTCCGCGCCACCTCATAATAGGCGCTTGGTACGCTGATCAGTCCCGTGGCGGTCATCAGCGTTACCGGGAACCATACGCCGAAGGCGATGCTCACGACGCTGGCGGTGAACAGCGCCTTTGTGATCACCACAATGAACGGCGTCCATATGGAAGCGGGTATCGGACCTATTTTTTTCACGACCGGCATGACCCAGTAGCGCACTTTCGGGAACCAACCCGCGATGGATCCGGTGAGAAACCCGGCCGCAAGACCGCAGAAATAACCCAAAAACAGAAGGCGCAGCGAGTACAGCGTGTGCCTGAGGACGATTTGCCAATTGCCGGTCACCGCCGCGACGATGCGGCTGCCGTCCTTGAAAAAATAAGCCGAGATCAGCCCGAATTTTGCCGTGACCAGGTCCCAGACGAAAAACGCCAGGAGCAGGACGAAAATGCGCGGCGAATTGGACAAATACTCATCCAGTTTGCCCTTGCCGCAAAACTTAAAATAGATGCATTTTGCGACGAAAAAGAGGACGATCAAGCCTACCGCGATGGGATATTCCGGCTTTTTTCTGAACATGTCGTTTATGTCCGGGATGAAAAAGTAATTCAGCACCACGATCATCCAGCCCAAAAACGGCAGAAGCACGAGAATTGTTTTTCTGGTTTTGCTCAAAGTATTCGATCTCCATTCCGGAGCGGGACCATGAACCTCGGTTCACGGTCCCGTCACGTTTTCGCTCTTTGTCGTTATACAGTGATTGGAATCGGCATTAAAACTCGTCGTACTTGATGAACAACCGGTCTATCACTTTCTGCGGATCGGCGTCTTTCGTGATGATGTCGAACTCCTGATAGGCCTTGAAAATGCTTTCAAAGGAATCATGGCCGATTTGATACCCCGGATCCCAAGTGTAGGATTCGGCGACTTCATAGGCGGTCGCCGGGTCGCCGGACAGGATAAGACCCTTTTCATAACCGTAATCCACGATCTCCGCAATGTTTTCCTTCTCTTGCAAATACACGGAGGCTTCGTACAGGATTTCCGTCAGCTTTTTCGTGTCTTCGGGATAATCCTCGCTGAATTTCGTGTTGAACACGAGTACGCAGCAGGTCTGATCGGCCAGTTGCGGATCCGTGGACTGCCTGGAGATAAAGCGCAAATCTCCGGACTGCACCTTCGGCCAAAATCCCGTGTCGCCGCCGCTGATCGCGGCGATTTCACCGTTTTCCAACGCGGCAATGGCAGCCTCTCCGGTAAGCTGAATCCACTTAAAGTCGTCCTGCGGCCTGTATCCTTCCAAGAGCAGCAGCCTCCAGAAATAATTGCCCACGCCGGAGGCGTTCAGAGCGCCTATGGTCTGCCCTTTGAGGTCCTCAATGGTTTGATAGGGCGAATCCCCATTGACCACAACGCCCATGCATCCCTGGTGCAAGCCGATGGTGGCCTTGATGTTAAGCCCGTTTTCAATCGGCTTGAGCCAGTGGTCCAGCACGCCGTCCGTGACATCGACGGTTCCGGTTTCAATCATGGCCGTCTGCTCATTGCCCACGTGAACCCAATTGACTTTGTAGCCCGCTTTCTCATACAGACCGAGTTTTTCGGCGGCATAGAAATGCAATTCGCAGGCCGCGCCCACGATGCCGATGTTCAGCTCACGGCCAAGGTTTGAAGTCCAAGCCGTCTCCGTGCTTTCCGCGCTTTCCGCCGCCTCCGCGCTCTCCGCCGGCGCCTCGTTCTCCGCTTGATTGGCGGAACCTCCGGAGGAACACGCGCCGGCCAACAGCGTGAGCGTCGCCAATGCGAGCAATACCGCCGCGAGGCGAAGTGTTGTGTGTTTTCCTTTCATCTTGCTACTCTCCTTTACTCTCCTTTTTTGCTACGTAAATTTTGCGGTCGGAACGCGCCGCGTCGATTCTTGCGGCGGAGCGGGCCGCGACACACGCAATCCTCAGCTGAAATTCGCGGGATCGAGCGGCCATTTTCCGTACTTGCGCAGGGATTCGTACAGTTGGTCTATATTTTCTCTTGGCGTGTCCGGCGGCAACCCGCAGCCAAATCCGGGAATGTAGCCGGCCGGAGTGTCCCAAGCCTTCCGAAAGCACTGCTTGAGATCGGCGTCCACGTCCGCCGGAGTGCCAAGTAACATGGTTTCAGTGGGCTTCACGTTGCCTATGATGGGGATTCTGTCGCCGATTTCATGCTTGACATGTTCCAAATCCATGAAATTGTCCACAGAAAAGGACGCTGCGCCCGTTTCGGGAATATCCCGCAGGATTTTTCTCGTATCGCCGCAGATGTGCAGCGCGGGCTTTTTGCCCGAAATCCGCGTCATAACTTCAAAGAGCCGCGTGATATACGGTTTGGAAAAGCGGCGGAAGTCCTTGGCGCTTATGACGACGTTGGAGGAAACGGGATCCATGATGCCGAATCCGACGTCATATCCGGCCAACGATTCCACGAGCGTCGTCTGGGTTTGCAATATGCTCTCAAGAAACGCGAACACATAATCCGGATCGCGGATGGTCAGCCGCAGCAGTCTTTCCGTGCCAATGATCCGCCCGATCTGCGTGAACGGGCCTTCCATGGCGACGGCGACCGGAATTTCGTCCCCCACCTTTTCCAGCACGCCTTCCAAATAATCGAAGGTGGGCTTTGTCCTATTGTCCGTCTTTGGATTTTCGATGCGCGGACGCCTTAGCTCGTCTCGCGTCGGAGGATCAACCTCCTGAACATAAGGCTGCCCCTTCTCGGGGACGACGCGCGTCGCGCCGTACAATTCCGGAACGCCGAAAAACGACATCAATTTTTCCGTGCCGAACGCTCGGTAAGCCGCGATATCGGTGTCGATTTTGTAGGCAACGTCTTCGGCGTACCGCTTCATGTCCGCGCCGATGTAACGAATCGCCACATGCCCTATGCCAAAGTCGCTCGGCACCCTGTCCACGTCCCTGCCTTCGGCAATGCGTTTGAGCCTTTGCTTTGGAGTCAAATCGCTTGTCATCCGCATCCTCCCTTTCCTCTCGCTTCGCCGCCCCGGCAAGTCCGCGCGCCGCGACGTTTCGAAAGCGTTTGCCCGGCGGTCATCCGCACCGGTTATGCTCGTATACATATATTTTTTATATGTTATGCCATTATAACATATAACACAAATATGTCAACCGGTATTTTATCTTGACAATTGAAAATTTTTATCATAGTATATTGATATGTTCTATATGATTTGCGGTCCGCGCGAACGAGCGGTTCGGCGACGGGCAATTCGCATCGGCGCAAAAGATTCGGAGGGATTTCTATGGCACGCTATGGTATGTTGATCGATTTAAATCGCTGCACAGGTTGCTATTCTTGCGTGGTATCCTGCAAGCAATACTTTGGGACGCGCCCCGGCGTGGATTACAATCAAGGCAGAATGGTGGAGTGGGGCAAACACCCGAATGCGCAAAGGCGATACATCTCGACCATGTGCAACCACTGTGAAGAGCCGCCGTGCCTGTACGCCTGCAAATTCGGCGCGACGTACAAGACCGACGAGGGTCCCGTGCTCACGCATCCGGAGAAGTGCGTCGGTTGCGGCGCCTGCGTGCGCGCCTGTCCCTATGGGCAGCGATTTCTGACAAAAAATGACGAAACCGCTTTTGAAGGCCATCCGCTTCCCTCGGAAGAAGCCGGCGCGGCGCGCTTGCGCAAAGCCGAAAAATGCACGCTCTGCCAAGACAGGCTCGTCCGAGGCGAAGAGCCCATCTGCGTCGCTTTCTGCCCCGGTCGCTGTCGAATTTTCGGGGATCTTACCGATGCGGAGAGCGAGATCAACTATTACATCAAACTGTACGGCGCAATAAAGATTGAAGGGACCTCGCTCTATTACGTCATCCCCGAGGGCATGGATCCCGGCTTGTTGCCTCCGGGTTACTCTCCGGGGGAAAAGACGCTGCGCCCGACGACGACGGAAGGGGCGGAGAAGCGCAGGACGCCGCAGGATCACGATTACCGCGCGCTGACCGACGGACTCCTCAAGGCGCGGGATTTCATACGCAAAAACATCGACACGCCCCCGGAAGAAGTGGGCGGCGCGTACAAGTACAGCCATTGCGTGATGTGCAACCACACCCCGCGCTGCGGGATCAAGGCTCTGGTGAACGACGGGAAGATTTTGCACTTGGAGCGGCGCGAAGAATACGGAAACGAAACGCTGTGTCCCATGGGCGCGGCGTCCGTGCAGGACATCTACGCGCCCGACCGGGTGCTTTATCCCCTGCGCCGGATCAACCCCAAAGGCGAGCGCAGCCAATGGAAACGCATTTCATGGGATGAGGCGCTGGCGGAAATCGCCGAGAGATTCAACGCGATCAAGGAGCGCTACGGGGCGGAAAAGGTATTGTTCATGACAGGGGATCCCAAAGAGCCCCGCTCCATCCTGCAGCGGCTCGCCTACACATTCGGTTCCCCCAATTTCGGCACGGAGAGCTCCACCTGCGCCACGGCGACGATGATCGCCACCAAGCTGATTTACGGCATCAACTGCCGCGCCACATCATCCCTTGCGATGGGACAGCCGCCGGACATCAACGACACGTCCGTGGCCATCATATGGGGCAACAATCCGAGCATAAGCGCCGGTTGGTCCTACGACAAGCTGAAGACGACCAAGGAATTCGGAAACGTCAAGTACATCGTGGTGGACCCGCGCAAAACATCCACGGTGGACAACTTCGCCGACGTGCATTTGCAGCTGCGTCCGGGAACGGACGGCGCGCTTGCGCTGTACTTTGCCAACAGGCTCATCGAAAGCGACGCGTACGACAAGGAATTTGTGGCAAAATGGACCCACGGCTTCGAGGAATACGCGAAGCTCGCCTCGGAATACACCTTGGAAAAAACGGCGCGTATTTGCGAGGTGCCGAAAGAGCGGCTGGAGGAAGCCGCAAAACTGCTCATAAATCGCACAAAACCCATCACGATCAAGAGTTCGGCGGCTTTCCCGCATCACACCAACGGGACGGACAATTATCGGGCGATGATGCTGCTGATACCGCTGACGGGCAGCCTGGACGTGGAAGGCGGACACAGCATCGCCAACGAACCGACGGATATCGATATGGCGGGCGCGACATACCGCTTTGCCAAGCTCGACAAATACCCGGCGATTCGGCATCTGCGGGTGGACACGCCGTATTTCCCCATTTGGGACGCAACCGACATCGACGGGAACATTCAAATCAACCCAATACCCGAGTATGTAAAAACGGGTGCGATACGCGCGTGCCTGATGTTGGGCGGCAATTGCATGATGTGGGGACAGACGCGAGAGTATCAGGAGGCGTTCCAAAACATGGATTTTGTCGCGGCGGCGGACTTCCGTTACAATTACTGGACGCACGATTACGTGGACATGCTGCTGCCGGCCGCCATGTCTTACGAGCGCTCCGCTCCGTTGACGGTTGTGGGCCGCAGGATTTTTCTCAGGGATCCCGTCGTGCCGCCGCGCGGCGAAGCGCGCAGCGACTACCGCATTGTCTGCGACATCGGCACGGCGCTTGGTTACGGGGATGTTTTTTTCGGCGGCGGCGAAAACGCGGAGGACGAATGCCTGCGCGAGATCCTTCGCACCATGGGAGGCTCGAAGGAGTATACGCTGGAGGAACTGCGGGCTGCGGTTCCCGATGGATTGGTCCTCCCCTTAAAGCGCGGCATACGGTATAAAAAGTATGAGCTCGGTCTGCTTCGCGCCGACGGCCGTCCGGGCTTTGAAACGCCGTCCGGCAAGGTCGAGTTCGCGTCGGAAGTGCTTCGGGCGCACGGAATGAATCCGCTGCCGGTTTACCGCGAACCCAAATACAGTCCGCTGTCCACGCCGGACATCGCCGAGCGATTCCCTCTCATCATGAACGCGGGCTCGAGGGTGCCTTTCTATTCCAACGCGAAAGAGCGAGAGCTTCCATGGCTGCGGCGCTTTATGCCGGAGCCGGTCATACGGCTGAATCCCGCGGACGCGGAAGCGCGCGGCCTTCGGGAGAACGATGCCGTCCGCATCATCGCACCCATCGACGAAGAAGGCGTCGTAATGAAACTCGAGCTTACGGAGACCGTCAAACCGGGAGTGATCGACGCATTGCACGGTTGGCCTCAGGCGGACATCAACAAGCTCATCACGCGGGATTTCGATCCGATCAGCGGATTCGTGCCGTTTAAGGAGGGTTTGTGTCAAGTCGTCAAGGCTTAGAATCCGCTGCGAAAACATCGAAACGGGCAGAATCAAAAAAACGCTTGACAGAGATGCGCCCCATATGTTAAATTGAGTATATCAGTTATTACATATATATTTAATATGTTATTTGTCCGGGCGCGAAGCTTTCCCATCCGCATAAGGTGAAACAAATGCACATCAGCGAGGTCAAAAATCTGCATCCCTGCTTCGGCAGGGTAAACAACAAGGGCAGGATGCACCTGCCCGTAAGTCCCGTCTGCAACATCTTTTGCAAGTTCTGTGACCGCAGGATAGGAGACTGCGACGACGAACGCCCCGGGGTGACCGGCGCACTCGTTAAGCCGAAAGACGCGCCTGAACGCGTCGCCGAGGCGCTGAAACTCTGCCCGGAGATTGCGGTGGTCGGCATAGCGGGTCCCGGCGACACGCTCGCCACCGATCACGCCTTTGAGGCGTTTCGCGCGATAGGCGAGCGCTTTCCGAATTTGATTCACTGCATGAGCACCAACGGGCTTCTGCTGCCCGAGAAGATTCGCGATGTGATCGACGCCGGCGTCCGCACGCTGACCGTGACGGTAAACGCGGTCGACCCCATCGTTTTGAGCCGGTTGAATGATGGCATCGTCTATCGCGGTGCGTTCCTCACGGGAGAAGAAGCGGGTCTGATTTTGATAAGAAACCAGTTGGAAGGCATACGCTTGGCCTCGGACGCCGGCATCATCGTTAAGATCAACACCGTCCTCGTACCCGAAATCAACGGCGATCACATCGGCGCCGTTGCGCGCGCGGTGGCCAAACGCGGCGCGTCGATTTACAACATCATACCGCTGATCCCGCAAAACAAGCTGTCGAACCTGCCCGCGCCGTCCTGTGACGAGATCGACCGCGCGCGCCTTGACGCGGAAAACCACATCCCCGTCTTCCGGCATTGCCAACACTGCCGCGCGGATGCCGTCGGTCTGCTCGGCGGAAAGGATGTCGGGGAGCAAATCTATCATACGCGCGTTCGCGATACCTTCTCGCACGGATGATGCGTCGGCATGAGATGCTTCGTTAAGGAGACTTCCCAACATGAGCAAGGTCAATTTATCCCTCTCCTCGGTGCAAATCCGAGAAATCCGCATCAACTCCATCACGGGTTTTCAGGGCGGAGCGGAGGAACTGGTGCGTTGCTCCCGCGACGGCATCGAAGACAATCTTCGCGCGTTCACCCAGTGCGTGGGCTGCGCCACCTCGAAAGCGTCGCGCGTCGCCGTTGAAAGCTTTTAAGGAGGTGATGTCATATGTGTTGCGACTGCGATCCGTCCGACTGTACCGGCATGCCTATAAAGGCAGAGCGAAAATCCAAAGGAGTGGATTATGGCAAACGAAACACAGGCGCCCGCGTATCGTTTCGACACGCAGCGGGTGCGGGCGGGATACGACCCCAAGGAGCATCAAAACGCCGTATCGCCGCCCATCTACCAGACGACGGCCTGTGATTTCAGAGATGCGGAGCACGCAAAGAACCTATTTTCATTCAAGGAGGCCGGCAACCTCTATACCCGCGTGGGCAATCCCACCGTGGCGGTACCGGAACAGAGGGTGGCGGCGCTTGACGGCGCGTCGGGCGCCATCGCGCTGGCAAGCGGCATGGCGGCAATCAGCCACACCCTGCTGAACCTTGCCGAAGACGGCGGGAGGATTCTCACCTCGCCCTACCTCTACGGCGGCAGCGCCGACAGCTTCAAGAAAATCTATCCCAAGTTGGGGATACGGTTTGATTACGCCAAAAATATCCTGAACCCCGAAAAGCTTGCGGAAGAAATCAAGCCCGACACGAAGGCCATCTTTATCGAAAGCATCAGCAACCCGAGCGCCGTGCTGCCGGACGTGGAGGCCATCGCCAAGGTCGCCCACGACGCGGGCATCCCGCTGGTGGTGGACAATACGGTGGCGACGCCGTACCTGTTCAAGCCCATCGAGCACGGCGCGGACATTGTGATCTACTCCGCCACCAAGGGCTTGAACGGACACGGCAACCTCATAGGCGGCCTGGTGCTGGAAAGCGGAGGCTTTGACTGGCGGAATATCTGAACGCCCACCCGCAGACGGAATGGGTGCGCTATCCGACCCTGAAAGAAAGCCCGGATCGCGCGCTGTACGAACGGGATTTCAAAAATGGCGCGGGCGGGATTCTCTCGTTCGGATTCAAGGGCAGCGAAGCGCAGCGCCGGACATTCCTGAATTCGGTGGAGCTGTTCCATTACCACGTCAACATCGGCGACGCCCGCTCGCTCATCGTCAACTCGCCGCAGACCACCCACGGGGAGCTGGAGGCCGAGGAGAAAGCGCTCGCCGACATCCCGGAAAACCTGATTCGCATTTCGGCCGGCCCGGAGGATCCGGAAGACCTCATCGCCGATTTGGAGCGGGCCTTCCAAAAGGCGGTGCGCGATTAAACGCTGCCTTTCAAATCGCAAACCGTGACTTTTTGGCCCAAATCACAACAAAACCATATTTAAAGGAGGAATTCTTGCAATGAAAACAATCAAAAAAATCACCGGCGCCTTGGCGCTTTTCCTGACGGTCGCATTGATCTTAGGCATGACCGCCTGCGGCGGCGGTTCCGGCGGTTCCTCGGATTCCGCCGACACCGGCGCTTCGAGCGACGCCGCCGAGACCGCCGACGCTCCGGATTCGGCCGATTCCGGCGACGCGGCCGAAGGCGATTTCAAGTACGGCAAAATTCAAATTCCCGGCAAGGACGGCGCGCTTTGCGGAGCGCCCATCTACATCGCCTTCGACAGAGGCTTCTTCGCGGAGGAGGGCTTCGATGTGGAGCTGATTTCCGCCGACTCCGAAACCCGCAAGATCGGCCTGAACAACGGAACCATCCCCATCGTCAACGGCGACTTCCAGTTTTTCCCATCAATTGACGAAGGCGTGAACGTGAGCGTCGTGGACGGGCTTCACAACGGCTGCATCAAGTTTATCGTCAAAAAGGACTCGCCCATCAAGACCGCCGAGGATTTGCAAGGCAAGCGAATCGCCGTGGACGAAATCGGCGGGACGCCCCATCAGGTGGCCAGCGTTTGGGTGGAAAAGGCGGGCATATCCGCGAAACCCGAGGACAAGCAGGTTGAGTTTGTGGTCTACAGCGACGGCAACCTCGAAATCGAGGCCCTGAAAAACGGCGACGTGGACGTGGCGGCCCTGTGGGATCCGCTCGGTTCCATTTACACCACCGGCGAGAACGCAAACGAATACGAGGTGCTGTTCGATCTTTCCACCGACCCCACCTTCGCGGGAAAATACTGCTGCTTCCTCTATGCATCCAACAAGCTGATAAAGGAAAACCCCGAGCAGATCGCCTCCCTGCTGCGCGCCTATCGCAAGGCGCAGGAATGGATTTCCGAAAATCCCAAGGAAGCGGTGGACATCATCTCCGACAAAAAATACTCCGACATAGAGGACAAGGCTCTGGCCGAGGAGCTCGTCAAGAGCTACGCCTATCCGTC
>JAISMX010000131.1 GCA_031276515.1 Eubacteriales Family XIII. Incertae Sedis bacterium
ATGCAGGCAATGCGCCGCGAAGCGCCTATGACGGGCGACGAGGACGCAGTATTGGCCGATTATACGGTCGAACTGAAAAACGTGTCGTTCGCCTATAACGACGAGGACGTGATCAAGGGTGTCAGCCTTCTAATCCCGCAAAACGGCGTCACCGCATTTGTGGGACCCTCCGGCAGCGGAAAGACCACGCTGTCGCGCCTGATCGCCCGTTTCTGGGATGTGCGCGAGGGGGAAATTCTCATCGGCGGCAGGAGCGTCCGCGAGATCGACCCTGAGCGCTTGATGCGCTATATGAGCTTTGTGTTTCAGGACGTCGTGTTGTTCAACGACACGGTGATGAACAACATACGCATCGGCAAGCATGGCGCGACGGACGAGGAAGTCCACGCGGCGGCGAGGGCGGCGCGATGCGACGAATTTATTCGTGAAATGCCGCAAGGCTATGAAACCGTCGTCGGCGAAAACGGCTCCACGCTCTCGGGCGGCGAGCGTCAGCGGATCTCCATCGCCCGCGCCCTGCTCAAAGATGCTCCGATCGTGCTGCTCGACGAAGCCACCGCAAGCCTCGACCCGGAGAACGAAACGCAGATTCAGGCGGCGATTTCCGCGTTGGTGAAAGGTCGGACGGTGATTGTGATCGCCCACCGTCTGCGGACGGTCATGGGCGCGGACAAAATCGCCGTGTTGGAGGACGGGCGGCTCGTCGAGGAAGGCACAGGCGAAGAATTGATCGCAAAAAGCGGTCTGTTCGCCCGCATGCACAGAATCCAGCGGGAGAGCTTGGGCTGGGGTGTCGGGCGATGAGAAAAGCGTGGTCGCCGCGCATCAAATCCGCGGAATGTCTGCCGTTCCTTGGAAAGCGGTAAAAATTAGGGGGTGATGAGAAGCTTGCGCGTACGGGTAAGTTCCGTAAAAGAACGGCCAAAAAGACGGCGCCCTCGCGTGAGAGCGCCGTCTTTCCGTTTCCGCGTCCGCAAATTTCTACGTGAGCGAGTCGAGTTCAAGCAGCCGCAATATCGTTTCCGCGTCCGCATCCTCAAGAGCGTAGACCATGATCGAGCCATCTTCCCAAGTCACAACGCTCAAGCGCTTGCCGTCTGCCTCGATTAAAATGTCAATCGCGCCGATCATGGCGGTGTCGTTTCCGCCGTCAACGGGCAGTTCTTTGGCGGGATCGTACTTTACGCCGAGATGGAGTCCCGCGTCTTCGAAGTGATCGAAGACGTCCGGGGTGATCAGCGTGTTCAGCACGCGGGAATACGCGTAGCCGGCTGTGTTCTCCATATGGCTCACCAAGGCGCTCTCTTCCGTAACCGCGATGCCGCCGCCCTTGTAAACCGCTTCCGACGCGTAGCCCTCGCCTGTGCCGGCGTTTTCGGCGCAAGCGGACACCGACATCGCCAGCACGAGCAAGGAAACGATTGTGGAGAGTGCTTGCATAAACGTCCTCCATGGCCGATTGCGCGGCGAGACACGGATTCTCGATGCGCGCATTTGACTCTAATTCAAAGTTATCGCGTCGATCGCCGCCGCCGAGTCGTAGATCGAGTCGCCCTTGTCGTACACCACGCAGCGCAGCGTAACCGCTTGTCCCCGGTACGCGCTGACGTCGACCTTGACCGTTTTCCAGCCCGTATGGTACGCGGTGGAGTCGCCGCCGTCAAAGTTAATGCCTCCGACGGTTTTCCACTGCGCCTGATTGATGGTTTCGGTCGCGAGCGTCTCGATGAGTTTCCCCGCGCCGTCAAACAATTGAATCGCAAGCGTGTCGTCAAATATGGTTCCAACGAACTCAAGGGGTTCCTCGGAGATGTAATCGTATTGCAATGTCAGCGTGGAGACATCGTTCGGAACCCTGAATTTCTGCGAGAGGACGCTGCCCTCGGTTCCCGACAGGTACTCGTCTTGTTTCGAACCGATGCCCGTCGTCAGCAAACCCATCCTGCTCCCGCTTTGCGGAACGACGTTTCCCAGCGCCGAAATCACGCGCACATCCCCGACGCCGTTCCAGTACTTGGGATGGCTCGCGTCCTCGAAGTCGGGATTTTTGAGGTCGTCGCCGAACAGAGAGGCGTAGGGGTTTCCGCTCAGTATGGGATACGCGTCGACGCCGTCGTTCGCGCCATACACGCTTTCGGCGGCAAGGAAGGCCTCGCCGGCCGTCGCGCCTTTGATGAGTTCGTCGACGTAAAGCTTCATGAATTTTCTGCTGTACTCCGCGCGCACCGAATTGTGGAATCCGACGACGGCATCGGATGCGCCGAGCATCGCGGCCGACATCGCATCGTTCACCTCGTTGTCTTTGCCGTAAAATTCACAGGATTCCGAGAAGACGAGACTGCCGTCCAAGGCGCCGGATTCTTTGTGTTCGGCGAACAGGCCCGGAAAGACCGTGTAGACGGTTCCGCCTTTGACGTTTAGTTTGCCGATTCGAAATTGCTTTAAGTCCGCGGAATAGGCCTTGTCCTTTTCCTTTGTCGATTCTTCGCTCAGAACCAGCGCGGGTGCCGTCAAGGAAGCCCACTCGAGGAATCCCGTATATTGGGTGAATGTGTAATAACTTCCGTGTCCGCTGAACACGATCACCTCATAGCCCTTGAGGTTTTTGAAATCGGCCACGGTGACATCCCAATCGACGCTCGTATTCAAGCCCGCGGCGTCCCAGTCCTCTTCCAAATCCTCATAGAAGGGTTTGCGGAAAGTCTCATTGTCCCCTTCCTGGTCGAAAGCCCACAGGACAATCGCGTCTCCCACGGACGCGTCGAGGGCGTCGCCGGAGGCAAAGGTTTGAACGGGCGCCGCGTCGTCGCCGGCGTAGGATTCGTCCCGGATCGCGGCGCCGCCGTTTTCGTCCCCCGGCCATTCGCCCAGATACGTTCCGCCGATGACTCCCGATTCATACAAATACGTGAACATTTGGGAATCTTCGTCATATTCTGACAGCGAACCTTCTTCGATCAATCCGTCCGTAACCATCTTCGTCAGCACGGCGGACGCGCTGGTCACTTTGTCGTCTTCGGGCAGCGCAGCCCACGCATCGGAGCCGAACAAATCATAAACAGCCGTGTCAACCTTTTCAATATTTTCCGTTTCCTCCTGCGTGAGCGCGGCGATGACGCGCAGGGACAACTCATTGGAGACGGTTGTGCCGTCGGTGGCTTTGTATGTCAAGGGTTCTTCCGTCGTGGGGGGGGGTACCTGTAATTTACAGGAATAGACGCCGTCGTTTTTCAGATCGTCGCCGCTCTGCGTGTACATGCCGTCGTCTTTCATCGTCGCCAACTCCGTGCCGTCGCCGGAAAGGAGCCGGACCACGGGCGCCGTTTGATTGAGCGCGGCGTAGAAGTGGATTTCGCTCGATTGGCCGGCGCTCAGAATTTCGGTTTTGTCGGCTTCCAAGACAATCGAGACCGGGCCGGCGACTTTGGTCCACTTGGCGTAAAGCGTTAGCGCTTCGGTGATCTCCGCGGCGTCGAAATCGAACGCGTTTTCGCAGGCGGCTTCCTTGTACCATCCGTCGAATGTGTAGCCGATGCGCACGGGAGTTTCGGGCTGCGCCAATTTTTGCCCCGCCGTCACGAACTGCTTTGACGGAGCGTCCGCGCCTTCGTAGTTGAGGGCAAGGCTGACGGCGATCGCGTTCGGATCGCTCGGCGGCGTGTATCCGATGCGGTCGGAGCCGCCTGACGACGAGCCGCCCGACGCGACGGGTGTCGTGGTGGCGGTTTCTCCGGGCTGAACCGTGCCGTTCCGGGTCTTGACCGCGCCCGCGCCGGCATCCACGACGATTTCGGTGGGCGCGGTAAGAACCTCAACGCCTTCTTTGGCGTTTTCGGTGACGCCGACATTCTTGACCGTGCCGCTGCCGCTGAGTACGACTTTGCTCGCGTTGACGGTCACGTTGTCGATCGCGTCGCCGGCGCCGGCGATGAGTTTTACGTCCGCGCCGTTGATTTCCGCGCCGCTTAACGCCGCTCCCTTGAGCGTGATCTCGTTATTGCCGGAAAGGATGAGTTTCGCGACTTTCCCCGTGAGTATGGCTTTTGTTCCCCCGGCGACCGCAATCGTGTCAAAATCGCCGTCGAGACGCACGGCTTCGCCATAAGGTTTATTCAGCAGCGTCGATGCGACCGTTTCCCCGCCTTTGACGTTTATGGAGTTTTCGCCGCCGCCGTAGGCTATGAGCGTTCCGCCTATTTTCACGTTGTCGAGCGTGACCTCTCCGTCGCCGACGCCTTGCCCGACGATGAGATTGGACTGTGCGGTCGCGTCCTTGAGCGTTACGCCGGAGGCGCGTATGATGAGGTTTTTGGCGTAGGTTTGCTCGCCGGCCGATTTGTCGAGTATTTCGGAGGTGGTGTTTTCGATCGCCTGCAATGCCTCCGCGCGGGTGTAGTTGGCTTGCGGGTCAAACACGCCGTTGCCCTTGCCGACGATGTAACCGAGCTTTTGGAACGCGTTGACATAGGGCTTGTACGCATCGCCGATGGCCGCGTTGTCCGCAAAGGTCGTTTCGCCCGCGACGGGCGCGACGCCGTACGCGATGGCCATGTATTTTATCGCTTGCTCGCGCGTGACGGCCACGCTCGCGTCAAGCGTCGCGGATTGGGCGACGACGCCCGCCGCAATCGCCTTTTCTACCGCCTCGTCGGCCCAGGCCGGCGTGACCTCCGCCGAAGCTCTCTCGGTGTAGCCGAAGGTCTTTGACAGGATTGTCGCGAGCTCGCCGAGCGTGATTCCGCGCGACGGCGCGAACGTGCCGTTGCCATTGCCTTGAAGCACGCCGTAACCGTCGCCGGACCACTTTGCGATTACGGCGTTCGCCCAGTGATGGGACGGAACGTCCGAGTAGCTTTCGCCCGCCGCGAACGCCGGCGCCGGAAGCGTGCTTGCGACAAGCGTGAGCGCGAAGAAAATCGCTGAAATCTTTCGTACCATATTCATTTTTTGTATACCTCCTTACCGTCACAGATGGTTTTTTCGACTTGGCATTCGTTGAGCTCGAACTCCGGTATCGCAAACGGGTTTCTGTCCACGACGATCACATCCGCCAGCTTGCCTTCCTCCAGGGTTCCGAGCTCGGCTTCCCGCCCGTATACCCGAGCGCTGCCCAGCGTGTATGTCTTCAGAGCTTCCGATAAGGTGATCTTTTCGCTCGGGTTTATGCCCGTGGGCTTTCCCTCGTCGTCGCACCGCGTGATGGCGGCGTATATGTTCTTGAAGGGGTTCAGCCCGACCACAGGGTAGTCGGTGCTGAAAGCCATTTGCGCGCCGCTTTCCTTGAGCGTCCTGAGCGGCCATTCCAAACGGCTGCGCTCCGGTCCGAGACGAACGAGCTTTTCGTTTGCGTCGAGCGTCAGGTGATAGGGTTGAGGCGAAACGATAACCCCCAATTCCGCGAAGCGCGGTACGTCGTCCGCGTGGAGGGTTTCCACATGCTCGAGTGAGTTGCGAATTCCGCGCGCGTTTCCCGGATTTCCGATCTCGGCGTTGGCCGCCTCAAAGATGTCGAGCCCCCACCTCACGGCGGCGTCTCCGATGCAGTGGAGCCGCACGGGAAAGCCGGCCGCGTTGGCGATCTTCGTACAGCGTTCGTAGATCTCCTTGGGATAATTGGCGCTGCCCAACAGGTCCGGTTTGTCGGCGTAAGGCTCGAGCAAGAAGCCCGTGTAGGTGGACGTGACGCCGTCGACGAACGATTTCAAGCCCATGTAGCGGAGCATCGGCGACGAATAGCGCCGCGCCGCTTCCTTTTCTTTTTTTGCGTCCGCGTCTATGGTGACCAGATCCGAATAAAGATGCAAACGGACGGTCAGAAGCCCCTCCGCTTCGGCTTCCGCGACATCTTCGTAGAGCGCGAGCGTGTCGTCGTTCAGGATGTTCGGGGACATGTCGCATACGCTCGTGATTCCGTTTTTCGCGATCTCCGCCAGGAAGTTGATCAGCATCTCGCGCGCGACATCTTTCGGAAAGATCATGAGTTTCAGCGCCGCATTCGCCATGGCCTCCAATTCTATCAGCATGCCGTTCGGTTCTCCGTCCTCGCCTTTCGGAATCGAACCGAACGAGACCTCCGTGTTTTTGTCGATTCCGCATTCTTCAAGACCCTTTGTGTTCGTCCAGATCGAATGGCCGTCCGCGCATTGCAGATACACGGGTTTGTCGGGGATTGCCTCATCCAGCGATTTTTTGGTCGGCAAAGGCGCGTCGTTCCAGAAGGCGGGAAACCAGCCCATTCCCAAAATGCGTTCTTCGTCGGGATGCTTGTCCGCAAATTCCTTGATGATGCGCACGCAATCGGCTTCGGAAACGGAATTCGTTATTTCCATGCACATATGCGGGCTCGCCGCCGCCGCTCCCATGAAAAAGTGAACGTGCGCGTCGACGAAGCCCGGCATGATCAGCTTGTCGCCGCAATCCGTCACCTTGGTTCCCTCGCCGATGTAGGCGCTGCCGTCGTCGCCGCGCAGCACCCTCTCTATCCTGTTGCCCGTTATGACGACGGCGCCCTTGAACGGCTCGTCCTCAAGTCCCGTAAAGACGGAGTTTCCTCTCAATACGATGTCTGCCATAATCTTAAATCCTTTCTCTGCCTCCGCCGCGCCGCGGAGCGAAATCCGACGTCGTCGACGCCCGCGCGCGGCGTTTTGCAAGAACGAAACTAAATGACGAATCCCACAATGAGGAACGCAATGGTCGCCACGACCACTCCGCCCAGCACATAAGGCGCGGCCGCCCGCACCTGCGGCACATTGCTCACGCCCGTTCCGGCGGCGGTCATAAACACGGCGTCGGAATAGAAACAGCACTGGCTGCCGAGCGCCGTGCCGGACATGATCCCCGCGATGAGGACCGCCGGCGGGATGCCGAGGCCCAACGCGAGCGGCACAAACACGGGCGTTCCGATGACGATGAGCGCCCAAAAGCTGGCCGACGTGAAGGCTATGGTGGCGCAGATCAGGAAGGTAAGAGCGGGCAGCAGAGAAGGCGATACGAATCTCGTGAATATGCCGATGACGTATTCGGAGAAGCCCAAGCTCTCGTTGATGCTCGCCAAGGTAAACGCGATGAGTATCGTGAACACGAGGTTCGCCATGCTCGTGACGCCTTCCAGAATCGCATTCATGTACTGCGTCAGCGTCATGATGCGCTGCGCGAGGTAGAGTATGCCTTGAATCACCAGAGCGGCGATCAGGCCGTGGATCATGTCGTTGTCGAATAGGATCATGAACACGACGAGCCCGATGATGGGAATCAGGAAGTTCAGAGGGTTGACGGGCGCCACGTCCTTGGAGCTCTCCATGCTGACGATGGGTTTCGCTCCGCTCTTGTCCGGCGGGAGCGTGACGCTTCCGCCTTCCTCCACGCGCGCGTACGCTTTTTTCAGGGCGCCGACCTTGGGCAAGACGCCCACGCCCGTCAAGAGGCTGATGAGCACCGCGGCCCAGGGGTAGAACATGAAGGGTATGGCGGAAACGTAATCGCCAAAACCCAAGCCGTATTCCTTCATGCAGCCGATGGCGAAAGCCGCCCAGCTCGTAAACGGGACAATGACGCAAACGCAGGATCCCGTGGAATTGACGGTGTAGGCCAAATGCTCGCGCGGCACATTGAGCCGGTCCGTGATGTTGCGCATCGCGGCCGCCACGGCCAGCGCGTTCAGATAATCGTCGATGAAGACTATGACGCCCAAAACCCATGTAAAAAACATGGATCTTTTCTGCGTCTTGGCGACATTGCTCATGATATTGGAAAACCCGAGCATGGATCCCGATTTCTCGTAAAGCACGATCATGGGACCGCAGAATATCAGGATCAGAAACAGAAATTGAAAAGACGTTCCCGCCAGCGTAGTGTAGAGCAGTTCAATGTAACCGCTGAAAAATCCCGCCTTGTATACGATGACCGCGCCCACTATCGTCGACAGGAACAGCATTTCCAGCATCTTCTTTGTAACCACCACGCCAACGATGAGCACCAGGATGGGGATTGTGGATACAAAGCCATAACTCACGGCTTCTTCCATGCGTTTCACCTCCTCAAATTTTCGGCGGAAACGATCCGCCCGTTGAAACGGATTTTGTGCGCATTTTCGCGCGCAAATCGGGTCTTTGAAAGAAAAACGCCGCAGAAAATCCACAGCGTCTTTGCTTTGTGATTCGAGTATACAGAAAAACAATGTGCTTGTCAACGAAGGAGAGGAAAAAAAACGTGATTTTCGCAGGAATGCCTTGAGGCGGCAGTTGTGCCACTTTTGAGAAGTTCAGGTCGGCCCCGGCACTTCTCCGTACAAGCTGAAAGTGCGCGCGTCCGTGACGCGCACGGGCAGCAAGCGGCCCGCGCATTCCGCCGGAGCGCGGAAATGCACGAGCTTGCCCGCGTCCGTCCGTCCGGCCATCATGGCCGGATTCGTTTTGCTCGGCCCCTCCGCCAGCACGATCTCCGTTTTGCCTATGCGGGCGCGGTTTTTCTCCCCGGTGATCGCGTTCAGGCGCTCGACCATGCGGCCGAAGCGCCTGTGCTTGTCGTCCTCCGAAACCTCGTCCTCGTAGGCGGCGGCGGGCGTGCCCCTGCGCTTGGAATAGAGGAAGGTAAAGGCCGAATCGAAGCGAACCCGCTCGATGAGATCCATCGTCTCGTCGAAATCTTCTTCCGTCTCCCCCGGAAAGCCCACGATGAAATCGGTCGTGATCGCGATGTCCGGGGATGCCGCGCGCAGCCTTTCGATAAGCGCCAGATAATCTTCCTTCGTGTAGCGCCGGTTCATGCGCGCCAGTACGCGCGAGCTGCCGGACTGCACGGGCAGGTGAATCGCCCCGCACAGCTTTTCGCGGTTCGCGTAGGCGTCGATGAGGCGCCGGGAGAGATCCTTGGGATGCGAGGTCATGAAGCGGATGCGTTCGATGCCTTCGATCGCGTTCAGCCTGCCGATCAGGCCCGGAAAATCGAGCGCGCCGCCCGCAAGGCCCTCGTCGCGCCCGCGATAGGAGTTCACGTTCTGGCCGAGCAGCAGGATTTCCTTTACGCCGTCCGCCGCCAGCGCCCGCACCTCGCGCTCTATGTCGGCCGGCCGCCGGCTGCGCTCGCGCCCGCGCGTGTACGGAACGATGCAGTAGGTGCAGTGGTTGTCGCAGCCGTACATGACGTTCACATAGGCCTTGAACGGAGATTTTCGCTTGGACGGCAGACCCTCGACGATATCGCCGTCGTCGCGAATCAGAACGGCCTTGGCCCTTTCGAGCGCCGCGCTCCGCAGCAGCATCGGGAATTCGTGAATGTTGTGCGTGCCGAACACGATGTCCACCCAAGGGTAGCGCTCCTTGATCGCGTCGACGATGTGCTTCTGCTGCATCATGCAGCCGCACACCGCCGTGACGGTGTCCGGCCGCGCCTCCTTGATCTTTTTGATCCCGCCCAGAATGCCGAAGAAGCGGTTGTCGGCGTTCTCGCGAACGCTGCACGTGTTGACGACGATGACGTCGGCCTCCGCGCGCGAGGCGGCGGGCGCGTATCCCATATCGCAGAGCAGCCCCGCGATGGTTTCGGAGTCGCGCTCGTTCATCTGGCAGCCCAGCGTTTCCGTGACATAGGCGGGCGGACGCCCGTACGCCTCGCGGTGCGCGTTCAGATATTCTTTCCATTGAT
>JAISMX010000145.1 GCA_031276515.1 Eubacteriales Family XIII. Incertae Sedis bacterium
AATCGGATGCGCTCGTTCTTCGCGAACATCCCCTACGACCTGAACGAGGACACGGAGAGGCATTATCATCTGATTTTCTACCTCGTGTTCACGCTTTTGGGGCAGTACGCGCGGGCGGAAGTTCACAGCGCGAAGGGCAGGGCGGACGCCGTGGTCGAGACGGAGGACGCCGTGTACGTGTTCGAGTTCAAGCTGAACGGCACGGCGGAGGACGCGCTCGCGCAGATCGACGAAAAGGGCTACGCCACTCCCTACGAGGCCGGCGGCCGCCGGGTCGTGAAGATCGGCGCGGCGTTCGACAAGGACGCGCGCAACATCGGGCGCTGGCTCGCGGAACCTTAATTTTACCGGTCAAACCCCGGTTATTTTTGCGCCATGGTTGAGAGTGCGACGGTGAAGCGATTCGGTCTCAAGCTCCCGTGAATCGCGCAAAAAACGCGTGCGCGCGCGTTTTGGCGGCGTCGAGCGCGCCTCGCTTCAAAAGCGTGAACGCAAACGCTTTCCCCTGCGGTCTCGTTGCGCTTCGATCTTCAAATTGTTGTACTTTTGAATTCATTACGAAATATTCTTGAGAATTGACCGGCTTGGCTTCGGACTCGCCCGAAAAGCCGTTGCGCTTGCGGATGTATCGTCCGTCCGGCAGCTGTTCCCACGCTTTTGTGTTGTCGCGGAGCATGACGTCGAGCATGTCGAGAATGCGCGCGCGGATCGCCCCGTCGAACACGGGGCAGGCGACCTCGACGCGGTCGGCGGTGTTGCGCGTCATCAGATCGGCCGACGCGATGTAGACGGCTGCGTCCGGGCCTTCGCCGAAGCAGTAGATGCGCGAGTGTTCCAGAAACGCGCCGACGATGCTGGTGACGCCGATGTTTTCCGTGTGCTTCTCGATTCCGGGAATCAGGCAGCAGATGCCGCGAACGATCAGCCGTATCTTGACGCCGGCGCGTGAGGCGTCCGCGAGCTTGTCTATGATCTCACGGTCGGTGAGGGAGTTGCATTTGAGAATCACGCTCGCCGGCAAGCCGTCCTCTGCCTTTGCGATCTCCTCGTCGATGCGGCGGAGAACGCCCGTTTTTAGTGTGTTCGGCGCAACCAACAGATGGCGGTAGACGTCGCGCAGGTTCCCGACGAGCAGGTTCTTGAACAGCTTGGTCGCATCCTCGCCGATCTCCGGGTTTGCGGTCATGAGCGAGAGATCGGTATATTGTTTCGAGGTCTTTTCATTGTAATTGCCGCTGCCGATCTGGGTGATGCGGGACAGAGCGCCGTTTTGACGGCAGGTGATCAGGCAGACCTTGCAATGCACCTTGTAGCCCGGCAGCCCGTAGATCACCTGGCAGCCCGCCTGTTCGAGCCGTTCCGCCCATTGTATGTTGTTGTCCTCGTCGAAGCGCGCGCGAAGCTCCATGATCACCACGACCTCCTTGCCGTTTTCCGCCGCCTGCATCAGCGAGTAGGCCAGCTTGCTGTGTATGTCGATGCGATACAGCGTGATCTTGATCGACACGACGGCCTCGACGTGAGAGGCCTGCCGGATGAGGTCGAGGAAGGGCGAAACGCTTTCAAAGGGGTAGGAGAGCAGTACGTCGTGGCGCGATACGAGCGAGAGCATGTCCGTGTGCTCAGGGATGCTTTCGAGAGGCGTGTGCGGCGCGGCTTTCAGATCGGGGAAGCGCGTTGCGAACAGGCGTTCGACCGCGTCGCAGAACGGGAAATCGAGCGGCGTCGAGAACCGCAGAATCTGCGGGTACGCCATGTCCAGCTTATTTGTGAAAAATTCCAAAAACGCGCTCCCCGCCTCATATCGGAGTTCCAGCCGCACGGGCGATTGGCGGAGCCGCTTCTTGATCGCTTTTTTGATATAGCGGCGGTAGTCCTCGATTTCCTCCTCGTAGTCCTCAAAATTGAGGTCGGCGTTGCGCGTGACGGCGATGATGTTCTTCTCCAAAACCCTGTACATGTTGAACACTTCGTCGGAACAGTGCAGAATCAGATCCTCCGTCGGCAGAAATCCGTCCCCTCTCACGGGAATCATGCGTTCCGACGCCGCGGGAACCGGGATCAACCCGTACAATTCCTTGCGCTTGCCCGCCAGACGAACGGCAATGTGCAGCCGTTTGTTCGCGAGATGCGGAAAGGGATGCGTCGCGTCCACGATCTGCGGCGACAACAAGGGCAGTATGTCCTTTCGGAACAATTGTTGAAGCGACTTGCGCTCCGTTTCGCTCAAATCGTCGACGGAATAGTGCCTGACGCCGCGTTCGGCCAAACGTTTGCGCAGAGAGGCGTACATTTCGTCCCTGCGGACGCAGAGCGCCTTGACGGTTTCGTATATGGCCGCAAGCTGTTCCTTCGCGCTCATGCCCGTTCTGCTTTCGGCATAGTCCGGGTTGAACAGCATGTAGTCGGTGAGCGCCCCGACGCGAACCATGTAGAACTCGTCCAGATTGGCGGTGAAGATGGCGATGAACTTGAGACGTTCGAGGAGCGGGGAGGGCTCGTACGCCGCTTCGTCCAGCACGCGCTCATTGAATTTCAGCCAGGAGATCTCCCTGTTCTGCAAGTACGCCGCGCCGCTTTTCCGCGCGGCCGTTTCGCGCCTCACTTGGGCTTTTGGCAATCGACGTTGCCTTCGGAAAGCTTTAGGATGCGGTCGATGTAAAAGCCCTCGCGCACGCCGTATTTGCTGATGCGAATTTCCGCGCACAGCAGACGCCGGACGGCTTCTTCGAGGATGAGCAGTCCGGGATGAATCGTCAGAACGCGGTCGGGCGAGATCTTGTACAGCGCGCGAAAGGCTTCGGGGCTGCCGTTTTCGAACATTTTGCGCAGGACGCGGAGGTTTTCGGCCGGGAAGGCGTCGTCGCGCGGACCGGGCGCGAGCAGGGCGTTTGACAGTCTCAGCGCGGTCCGTGCGGAGCCTCCGACGCCGATGAGGACGGGGCATGGCGCGCCGGACCAGTCGAATTCGTCAAAGACCGCGCGAATTTCGCGGCGCATGGATGTTTTTTCGGATTTGGAGGCGAAGGGGCCGCGCACGTGCTTGGAATAGAGCGCCAGACAGCCCGCCGGCAAGCCGGCCTTCCTCTCGGGCCGCCCGTCTGTGAAGCGAATGAGTTCCGTGCTGGCGCCGCCGACGTCGATGATGAAGCCGTCGGACAGTTCCATGGCGTACGACACGCCGACGAAATCAAGCCGGGCTTCTTCTTCTCCGGACAAAACCTCGGGCGACAGGCCCGTTTCGGACAATATGGCGTCGTGCGCGCGATCCGCGTTCGAGATGTTGCGCAGCGATGCGGTGGCGACGACGTGGATGCGGTCTTCGGGAACGAATTTCAAGGCGAGGTCTTTGAATTCCTTCAGCGTTTCGCAAACCCTCCGGATGCCGTCCGGCGCAAGTTCGCCGTCGCGGACGTAGCCGGCGAGTCCGACGGTGTCCTTCCGGCTGAACAGGGTTTCCGGCTTTTCGTCGCGGAAGTAGAAAACGCAGAGCCTGACGGTATTGGAACCCATGTCGATGATGGCGCTGTTCAATATATTTCCTCCTTGCTTGCGTAAGGTCTGTCGATTGCAATTGCGAAAAACGGGAAATACCGCGCTATGCGCTTGGCGATTGCCCATGCCAAATCATTATACTTTTCCAATGTAAAGATTGGAACAAGTTCATGTAAAATTTGCGTTATTTGGCATATTGCAATGCGCCTTGATTTTGACATCGCGGCCGCCGCGCCATTTTTGTTTATGCCCGGAATGCGTGAAACACGCGACTGGGCGAACCGGCGAACGGCGAGGGCGAACGGGTAACCACAAAACCACAAAAAAATCGCAAAATCGTTTGTCGTGCGCAAAAATTTATGGTACAATGCTATTTGTCGATTCGTGGAGGGATATCGAAGCGGTCATAACGGGGCTGACTCGAAATCAGTTTGGGAGAAATCCCACGTGGGTTCGAATCCCACTCCCTCCGCCATGAATAGTTGTCACCTTTGATACAAAGGCGGTTTGCGGAATCCCCCTCATTTTCGGGGGAGTTTCCGCTTTTTGTTCGAAAAACGACTCACCGGTTGACTATGCAAAAAAGGATAGACTCTGATTATTTTGAAGAACAGTAACAGCGTCTTCATGTGGAAGGAGACCACCAATGGGCGATAAGGTGTTATCCATATACGAAACACTCCTTGCCCATTACGGCGAACTGCACTGGTGGCCCGCAAGAACGCCCTACGAAGTGATGGTCGGCTCGGTGCTGACTCAGAACACGACGTGGTCAAACGTCGAGAAGGCAATCGCCAATTTCGGCGGAAAACTTTCGCCGGAATATGTGGCGGATGTCGAACTCGAAGAACTGACGGATATAATCCGCCCCGCCGGGTTCTTTAACCAGAAAGCGGTGTACCTCAAAGCGGTGACGGAGTGGTTTGGGGAATATGGATTTGATGTTCCGACCGTCCAATGTGAACCACTCGCCAAGGTCAGGGCTGAACTGCTCTCGACAAAGGGCGTGGGGCGTGAAACCGCCGACTCGATACTCCTTTACGCTTTCGGTTTCCCGACCTTTGTCGTGGATGCCTACACCAATCGACTCTGCGGTCGGTATCCGATTGAGACAAGCAAAGGCTATGAAGCGGTCAAATCGTACTTCGAGAACAACCTTGAACGGAGCGAAAAAGTCTACAACAACTTCCATGCCCTGATAGTGACAAACGCGAAAGAGCATTGCAAAAAGAAGCCTTTGTGTGAAGGCTGTCCGCTCGCCGAAACCTGCGGGAGGTACGGCTTGTGAATCGAAAAACGGGTTTTCCAAACGGCGTTTGCGAATTTGAAAAGCACCTATGGTGTCGGCGTAAATTCTCGCACCGGTGGCGCGAGAATTTACGGTGCGAAACATTTTCTGTAAGCGAGGTGGTGGTGGGTCCGCTTTTTGTTCGAAATTGGTGAAACGGAAAATATGCGTGGGGTTTGAGTAGTAACCAAGGGCGGCAGAATCGGAAAGTCGCGATTGGGCGGTTGACAAAGCGAGAGCGATGATATATATTTCATTCGAAAGGAAAAATCAACGAATGAGCAAAGGCGAAAAAGTGAGACGCATCGGCGTCAAAGATATCGTGACCAAACGGGTGGGCGTTTTGTCCGTCGTCGGCATGTTCTACGCGATGTGCTGCGCGGGCGCGTTTGGCATCGAGGAGATGATTCCGGAGACGGGGCCGGGCCTCGCGATCGTGATGCTCGTCGCGCTGCCCTTCGTTTGGGCGCTGCCGTACAGCTACATTCTCGCGGAGCTCGGAAGCGCGCGGCCCGTGGAGGGCGGCAACATCGTCTGGGTCAAAGAGGCGCTCGGCGAATTTTGGTTCGGCGTCATGGTGTTCGTCAACTTCCTGTGGGGTCTCGTCGCCAATACGGTTTACGTCGTGCTGGCCGTCAGTTATCTCGGGACGATGGTCGAAATCGACAATATGCAGGCCTACGCGATGAAATTGGGCTTGATTGCCATCTTTTTCGTCGTCAACATTCTCGGCATCAAGGAAGTCGGCATGGTCAATACGATCTTCTCCGCGTTCGTCATGGCCGCTTTTCTGATCGTCGCCGTCGTCGGTCTCGCGAATTGGACGTCCAATCCGATGGAGCCCTTTATGAGCGACTCTTACGACGGCGCCGTGTTTCCGACGCTCGGAGCGGGTCTCGCGATAGGTCTCTGGATGTACTCGGGCTTTGACGAGATCAGCCTCGTCGCGGGAGAGATCAAGGATTCGCATCGCGTCATACCGAGGGCGCTCATGATCGTCATCCCGCTGATGATCGCGACCTACGTTCTGCCCACGCTCGGCGGTCTCGCGTCGGTCGGCAATTGGGAGCTCTGGACGACGGAACCGGAGGGCTTCGGCTATCACACCGTTTTGCAGGAGTTCGCGCCGATGGGCTTCACGTTTTTTTTCATCGTCGTTGCGGTGCTCGGGCAGTGCTCGATTTTCAATATGTGCATCGCCGTGGCGGCGCGCGCGTCATTGATTCTGTCCGACGAGCATTTTGGACCGAAGAGTCTCGCGAAGCTCACGAGCAAGCGCGGCACGCCGTGGGTCAGTCTGCTCGTCGTGGTCGTCGTGACGGCCGCTTTGCTCGGCGCTCCGGACAGGCAGAACGAATTTACTTTTTTGGTGGTGCTTGACGTGTTTTTCAGCGTCATCGTTTGCGGACTGACCGTGATCTCCGCGTATATCCTGAAACGGCGCATTCCGGAGGAGGAAGTGCCGTTCAAGGCGCCGGGCGGCAAGGGAATGCACAACGTCATGGTCGGGCTCTGCCTGTTCTTCTGCGTCGCGATGCTTCTTTTGAACGGCACGGACTATTTCGTCGGCGGCATGATCATCATCCTGGCCATTCCCATCGTCTATGTGATCTGCAAGCGCGTCTGGAAAGGGGTTTCGGTAAAGGAGCCGGAAGCCTATCCGATAGATCCGCGCACGAAGCTCGGTTTCGGCGATCTCAAACGAATCGGCGGCTATTTCATGGGCTTCGGCGCGTTCGGCGTCCTGGGACGCTTCTTTCTCGCTTGGTACGAAAGCGGCTGGGCCCCGGGCTACGCGGCCTTCCCCGAGGATTTCGAGGCGTGGGAGGAAGATGTCGTGGCGGATTATCCCGAGCTGACGGTCGCGCTCACGGATCGGAACGGCCTGACCGACGGCAGCGTTTGGATTCCGGGATATTACGAAATGGAATACGAGGAAGGCTTTTTCGCGAACTGGGACGGCATGCTCTCGACGATTCTGTGGCTCGGCATCGCCGCCATCGCGGCGGGTCTCGCGCTCTTTCTCGTGGGAAGGCGCCTCGGCGCGGACGACGCGCGCTTCCGCGCGCAGGCCTTGTCGGAGCTTGGCAAGCGAGATAAAAGGTGAATTATTGCAATTAACCGAAAAATTGCGTATAATAGTCACTGACGGCGCGTCCGCCCGTTCGTTTGCCGGCGACCGGCGGTGAAAGGATGAATATGTCATTTTTTGAATCCGTTATATTGGGCCTCGCGCAGGGCCTTTCGGAATTTTTGCCGATCAGCAGTTCCGGGCATCTGGCATTGCTCGAGCATTTCTTCGGAATCGACGAGGACAGGGTGCTGTTCTTTGCGACGCTCCTGCATCTCGGCACGCTGTTTTCGATTTTCTTCGTGTACCATAAGGACATATGGGCGCTGCTCCGCGAGCTCGGCGCCGTGTTCGCGGATATTTTCTCGGGGCGCGGCCCGCGCGTGAACGCGAACGAAACCCGCCGCTTGGGCTTCATGATCCTCGCCGCCACCGTGCCGACCGCAATCGTCGGAGTGTTGCTGCGCGACCTTTTTTCGCGCCTCTATGGTTCGATTTTCGCCATAGGCGCGGGACTTTTGATCACGGGAAGCATGATGTTCGTTTCGGAACGCATGGCGCGCGGCAATCTCGATGTGCCGAATGTGGGTTTTCGCCACGCCTTTTTCGTCGGTCTCATGCAGTCGGCCGCGTTGTGTCCCGGCATATCGCGGTCGGGCGCCACGATTACGGGCGGGCTGGCCTCCGGCATGAAACGGGAGCTTGCGGTGCGTTTCGCCTTCCTGATTTCGATACCTTCCGTGATCGGCGCCATTTTGCTCGAAGCGCCGGGCGCGTTCGGCGCCGGCGTCGAGGGTTCCGCGCTCCCTGCTTTGGGCGTGGGCGTCGCCGTCGCGATGCTTTCCGGATTTTTCGCGATCAAGGCCATGATACGCGTCGTTTCGATAGGGAAGCTTCGGTATTTTTCGTTTTACACTTGGGCGCTGGGCGCGGCCGCGGTCGCGTACGCGCTGCTGCGATGAGGTTTATTGATGAGTTTTAGGCGGCTCCGGCCGCATCGGTGACGGGAATGGCTGAGAAAAAGCAAACAAAAAAAACGCCCGCGCGCGGCGCGGCGGAAAAACGCGGCGGCAAGACGGGGCAGGGTAAGGTTTCGCCGGACAAGAGACCGAGACGGCTCCGCGACGAGATATGGGCCATCGCGCTGATTGCCGTGGGCGCCTTTCTGATCGTGGCACTGCAGACGGGCGCGGCCGGGCAGTTCGGCGTCGCGATGAAAACGCTGCTCAAGGGCTGCTTCGGCTTCATGGGCTATGTGCTGCCCTACTATATGATCGTCTACGGCGTCCTTCTCTTTGCGAAAAAGGCGGCGCGACTTGGCGGCAGGTCGGTGTTTTTTTTGGCCTTGATCTTCTTGCTGCTGACGGCCGCCAACGCGAGCAGATTTCTGTCCGACGATTTCGACTTTGGCGTCTCAAGCCTGCCTTCGTTTTTCGACAAGGGCGTGGCCGGAGCGGGCGGCGGATTTTTCGGCGATCTGATCGGCATGAGCCTGATCAAACTGTTTGGCAAGCCGGGGCTTTACATTCTCTGCGGAGCGGGTATACTGATTTCTCTACTGCTTGTCGTGAATACGCCCATTTCCCAGATGCTCGACAGGTTCAAGGAGAGACGCGATGCGCGCAAAGCGCTCGCCGCGGCCAAGGCGGCGGAAAGGGATACGCAAGATCGAGACGCGCCGCGAACGACGTCTTCCGGGGTCGACGAAGCGCCCGCGAGCATATTGTCGGGCGAAGCCGGAACGGCCTTGAAGCAGACGCGCATAGTGGATTACATCAACTCCGAATACAGCGACGATTTGGCCGAGGGGACGGGCATAGAGCCGCCCTCGGCGCCGGCGCCCGGCATGGGGCTTGAAGCGGGCGACGCATTCGCCGCTCCCGCGGCGCGGGGCGACGGCGCGGCGGGCGATTTCGAGCTCGACTCCGACTTCGACTCCGATTCGGCGGCGGACGCGGGCGTGGGCGAACAGGAAGCCGGCGCGGACGGATCCGCCGCGCGGGCGAGCGAGCCGGACGCGGACGTGTTCGCATCGCTTTCGATATTTTCCGGAATAAATTCAAAAAACAGGGAACAGACGTCCGCATCCTCACCGGCGTTTTCGCCCGCCGCGCACTCGCCCTCCGCATTCTCGCCGGACGGCGCGCGCGCGGGCGAAACGGGCGGCGCGCCCCTCGTGCCGTCCGCCTACGAACTGCCGCACACGGGGCTTCTGAACAGCGGCCCCGCGCGCCGGGGGAACGAAGGCAACGTCGATCCGCGGCGCATGGCGCAGAAACTCGAACAAACCCTGCGCAATTTCGACGTGGACGCGAAGGTGATGCAGGTGACGGTGGGTCCTGCGGTCACGCGCTACGAGATACAGCCGGGCGTGGGGGTGAAGGTGGCGAGCATCAAGCGCATCGAGAACGACATCGCGCTGAACCTCGAGGCGAAAAGCCTGCGCATCGAGGCGCCCATCCCCGGCAAGGCGGCGGTCGGCATAGAGGTGGCGAACGACAGGATAGACGTGGTCGTGCTGCGCGACATATTGGAATCGCGCGAATTCAAAAGCTCCGAATCGAAGATCGGCTTCGCGGTCGGCATGGACATCTCGGGAAACAGCATCGTCGCGGATCTGAAATCCATGCCGCACATGCTCATCGCGGGTTCGACGGGCTCCGGCAAGAGCGTCTGCATCAACAGCATCATCATGAGCCTGCTGTTCAAGGCGCGGCCCGACGAGGTTCGGCTGATACTGATCGACCCCAAGGTCGTGGAGCTCGGCAATTACAACGGCATTCCGCACCTTCTGGTTCCCGTCGTGACGGAGTCCGGCAAGGCGGCGGCGGCGCTGAACTGGGCCGTCATGGAGATGAACGAGCGCTACGAGAAGCTCGGCAGGGAGCGCGTGCGCGACCTGGAAGCCTACAACAGGCTCATGCGGGAACGCGGTGAGCCCGAGGCCGTGCTTCCGCAGATCGTCATCATCATCGACGAGCTCGCCGATCTGATGATGGAGGCGAGAGCCAAGGTGGAGGAGGCCATCTGCCGCATCGCGCAGAAGGCCCGCGCGGCCGGCATGCACCTCATCGTGGCCACGCAGCGCCCCTCCGTGGACGTGATCACGGGGCTGATCAAGTCCAACATCCCGTCGCGCA
>JAISMX010000090.1 GCA_031276515.1 Eubacteriales Family XIII. Incertae Sedis bacterium
CCCTCCTTTTCGAGGGTGACGGAGGTTCTGTCTATATCGGACACGTATTGCAGCTTGTCGAGGAAGTCCCGCACGGGCGCCTCATACGCGCCGCCCGCCGTGAGCTCTTTCACGAAGAGATGCTCCGGCGCCAGCACCATGTAGGTCACGCCGAACAGCGTGTCGGGCCGCGTGGTGAATACGCGCAGCGCCCTGTCAAAGCCTTCGACGCCGAAATCGACCTCCGCGCCCACGCTCTTGCCGATCCAGTTCTTCTGCATGAGCTTGACCTTGGCGGGCCAGCCCTCTAACTTGCCGAGATCCGCGAGCAGACGCTCGGCGTAGTCCGTGATCTTGAGGTACCACTGATCCAGCTCCTTCTTGCCGACGACGGTGCCGCAGCGGTCGCAGACGCCGTCCACGACCTGCTCGTTCGCGAGCACCGTCTCGCAGGAAGGACACCAGTTGACGGGGTTTTTCTTCTTGTAGGCCAGCCCCTTCTTGTGAAATTGCACGAAGATCCACTGCGTCCACCTGTAATAGTCGGGCTCGCAGGTCGCGATCTCGCGATCCCAGTCGTAGGCGATGCCGAGCCGCTTCATCTGCGCGCGCATATCGGCCATGTTGTCGCGCGTCCAGAGATCCGGATGCACGCCCTTTTGGATGGCCGCGTTCTCGGCGGGCAGTCCGAAAGCGTCCCAGCCCATGGGGTGCAGCACGTTGAAGCCTTTCATCTTGCGGTAGCGGGCGGCCACGTCGCCTATGGCGTAGTTGCGCACATGCCCCATGTGAAGCCTTCCGGAAGGATAGGGAAACATCTCCAGAAGGTAATATTTATCTGCCTTCGAAGCTTCGTCGATTTTGAACAGCCCTTCGTCCGCCCAATATTTCTGCCATTTCTTTTCGATTGCGTCGAAATCGTACCTGTGTTCCGCCATGTTCATACCTCTTGCACTTCGATTCGGTTTCCGTCTCCCCATATCTGTTCGATCCGGTACAGATCGCGCTGTTCTTTCGTGAAAACATTCACGATCACATCGCCGCAGTCGAGCAGCATCCAGCCGGATTCGGGCTTGCCCTCGATGTGAGAGGGCGCCGCGCCGCGCGCCGCGAGCGCGTCCGCAACATCCTCCGCAAGGCTTCCGACCTGCCGCACGGAATTGCCGGAGGCCAGCACGAGATAGTCCGCGAAGGACGATTTCTCGGCAATGTCCAAGATCACGACGTCGATGCCTTTCTTTTGGCTCAATACGCCCGCGGCGCTCAGCGCCAGTTCTTTGCTGTTCAATCGATCTCCCCTTTCTGTTTAGAAAACCATGCGAGCGCGCGCCGAGAATCGGGATGCGGACGCACGCCCTTTTCGCCCAGATGCCGCAGCGCGCTTTCGAGCGCCATGACGCAGGCGCCGTCCAAGCTCTCCCGCGCGCGCTTCCGCAGCGCCTCGACGCCCGCGTAGTCGCGCGTGGGTTCCGCCGCGTCGGCCGCGTACAGGATCTTTTCGAGCTTCGACATGCCCGCCCGCCCCGTGGTGTGGTAGCGCACGGCGTTCAGAATGTCCGCGTCCTCGATGCCGAGTTCCTCCTTCATCCACGCGGCCGCGACCTTGCCGTGCGACAGGTTCGCGTCGCCCTTGAGCGCGGGATCCTCGCCGTAGCGGTCGATCAGCGCGTCGAGCTCGCCCGCGGAAACGGCCCTGAACAGGTCGTGCAGCAATGCCGCCTCCCTCGCCTTTTCCGCGTCGGCGCCGTGGATTTCCGCCAACTCCGCGGCCATGCGCGCCGTACCCGCCACGTGCGCGGCCCTTCTTTCGCCGAGCCGCGCTTCGAGCGCTTCACGGCCGATACAGCCCTCTTTCATATATGTATTCCCCCACCGAAGCGGGAACCAGCCCTTCTATGCTTTCTCCCCCGCGCACGCGTCCGCGTATGTCCGAGGCGGATATGTCCGACTTGGGGTTTTCCATCAGGATCACGCGCGTGCCGTAGACCTCGCCAAGGCGCGCGGCGCAGCGCTCCGTCTCGTCGTCCGCGCTGCCGGGACGCCTTGCCGCGATAAAGGAGAATTCGCGCAAAAGCTCGTCCGCCTTGTACCATTTTTCGAGCATCAGCAGCATGTCCGCGCCGAGCAGAAAGAAGATCTCCCCTCGCCGCTCGCCATCGTCTCTGATCGCCCTGAGCGAATCGATTGTGTAGGAAACGCCGCCGCGCGCAAGCTCCGCGTCCGTCGCCGCGAAGCGCGCGTCGCCGCCGATCGCGCGGCGCAGCATGTTCATCCTGTGCGCGCCCGCGCTCAAGCCCTTGCCGAGCTTGAAGGGCTGGGCGCACACGGGCATGAAGAGCAGTCTGTCGAGCGCCGCCGCCTCCATGGCCGCCTCCGCAACGGCCAGATGCGCGTTGTGGACGGGATCGAAGCTGCCGCCGAATACGCCGGTTCTCATTTCGCGAAGGTGAGCGCCAATTCTTCCAGTTGTTCGCGCGAGACCTCCCCCGGCGCGCCGCTCACGGGGCAGACGGCCGCCTGGTTCTTGGGAAAGGCCATGACCTCGCGTATGCTCCGCTCGCCGAGCAGCAGCATGACCAGCCTGTCGAGCCCGTAGGCGAGACCGCCGTGCGGCGGCACGCCGTAGCGGAAGGCTTCGAGCAGGAAGCCGAACTTGCTCTCCGCTTCCTCGCGCGACAGCCCTAAGATTTCAAACATCTTCATCTGCAAGGCCCTGTCGTGTATCCTGATGCTGCCGCCGCCGAGCTCCACGCCGTTCATCACGATGTCGTAGGCTCTGGCGCGCACGGCGCCCGGGTCGGTGTCGAGCAAGCCGACGTCCTCCGCCTTCGGCGCGGTGAAGGGGTGGTGCATGGCCGAAAAGCGCCCGCTCTCCGCGTCGCGCGCGAGAAGCGGAAAATCGACCACCCACAGGAGCTCGCGCCGCGCGTCGTCGAGCAATCCAAAGCGCCCCGCGATCTCGCGCCGCAGAAAGCCGAGGCTGTCGAACACGACCCCGCTCTCGCCCGCGACGAGAAGGATCAGGTCGCCCGCTTTACCGGAAAACAATTTCGTAAAGCGCGCCGTCTCGGCCTCGTCCATGAACTTGCCGAAGGACGAGCTTGTTCCGTCGGCGCCGATTCGCATCCAAGCGAGTCCCTTCGCGCCGAAGGCCTTGACGTCCTCCTGCAGCTTGTCGACGTCCTTGCGGCTGAGGCGCGCCGCGCCGCCCTCTATGTTGACGCCGCGCACGTCGCCGCCCGCCGCCACCGCGTCCGAGAAGACGCGAAAACCGCAGTCCTTGGCCGCGTCGTTCGCGCATACGAGCTCGAAGCCGAAGCGCGTGTCGGGCTTGTCGCTGCCGAAGCGCTCGAGGGCCTCGCGATAGCCGTAGCGCGGAAAGGGAAGCTTTAGGTCGACGTCCAAGAGCTCCTTGAACACGCGCGCGAGATAGCCCTCCTGCACCGTGATGACGTCGTCCTCGTCGACGAAGGACATCTCCAGATCCACCTGCGTGAACTCCGGCTGCCTGTCCGCCCGCAGATCCTCGTCGCGAAAGCACTTCACGATCTGCACGTAGCGATCCGCGCCGCTCGCCATGAGAAGCTGCTTGTAGAGCTGCGGCGACTGCGGCAGCGCGTAAAACGACCCGGGATTGACGCGGCTCGGCACCAGATAGTCGCGCGCGCCCTCCGGCGTAGGCTTGACCAGCATGGGGGTTTCGATCTCCGTGAAGCCCTGCGCGTCGAAATAATCCCGCGTCAGCTTCGCGACCGCGTGGCGAAAGCGCAGGTTGCGCTGCATCTTGTGCTTTCGGAGGTCGAGGCAGCGGTATTTGAGGCGCAGGTTCTCGTCCGCGTTGTCGTCGTCCCGCACGTATATGGGCGGCGTTTCGGCCTCCGAATAGACGAGCATATCGCGGACGGACACCTCCAGCCCGCCCGTCGCGAGCGCGGCGTTCTTCGATTCGCGCTCCCGCACGAGGCCATTTATCCCCACGACGTATTCGCCGCGCAGACCGTCCGCCGCCGCAAAGAGCGGCTTTGGCGCGTCCTCGTCGAATACGATCTGCACGAGGCCCGTCCTGTCGCGCAGGTCGCAGAAGATGAGACCGCCCAGATTCCTGCGCTTCTGTATCCAGCCGTTCAGGACGACGGCCTCGCCGATGTTTTTCGCGGTCAACTCGCCGCACATGTGCGTGCGCTTGTATACAGTATCCATTTATTCCTTTCTTTCTCGAAAATCCGCCGCAATCGCGGAAAGGATTTCGTCCCGCGCCACGCGCCGCTGCTCCCCCGAAACCATGTCCTTGAGAAGAGCGGCGTTCGCGGCGATCTCCTCCTCGCCGATCACGACCGCAAAGCGCGCGCTCAGCCTGTCGGCGCGCTTGAGCTGCCCCTTGAGGCTCCGTGCGGGGCCGTCCATCTCCGCGCGCAGCCCCGCCGCGCGCAGACGCCGCAGCAACTCAAGACCGGCGAGTTTGGCGTCCTCGCCGAGAAAGGCGATGTACGCGTCCGCGCCCTTCGCCGGCGGCACGGCCACACCCTCCGCCTCCATGAGCAGCAGCAGGCGTTCGATGCCGAGGCCGAAGCCCACGCCCGGCGTCGGCGGCCCGCCGAGCTCCTCGATCAGATGATCGTAGCGCCCGCCGCCGCAGACCGTTCCCTGCGCGCCTATGGCGTTCGACACGAACTCAAAGGCCGTCTTCGTGTAGTAGTCGAGGCCGCGCACGATGCCCGCGTCCACCTCGAAGGCGATGCCGAGGGCTTCAAGATTGCGCTTGAGCGCCGCAAAATCCTCCTTGCACGCGTCGCAGAGGTAGTCGAGCATGGACGGCGCGCCCCTGACGAGCTCCCCGCACACGGGGGATTTGCAGTCGAGTATGCGCATGGGATTCCTGTCGAAGCGCGCCTTGCAGGTGTCGCAAAGCTCCGCGCGCTTCGGCGAGAGGAAGGCGCGCAGAGCCTCCCTGTGTCCGCCCCTGCACGCGGGACAGCCGATGCTGTTGACGCGCAGCTCGACGCCGCGGACGCCCAGCGCCGCGAAGAAATCGGCGGCCAGCGCGATCACCTCGGCGTCGGCCAGCATGTCGGCGGAACCGAAATACTCGACGCCGAACTGGTGGAATTCCCGCTGCCGGCCCTTCTGCTGCCGCTCGTGGCGGTAGCAGGAGATCTCGTAGGCGAACTTGGACGGCTGCGGCGCCGCGTAGAGTTTGTGCTCCAAAAACGCGCGCGCGACGGAGGCCGTACCCTCCGGCCGCAGCGTCAGCCCGCGCCCGTCGTAGTCGTCAAAGCTGTACATCTGCTTTTGCACGATGTCGGTGGTCTCGCCCACGCCCCGCGAAAACAGCTCCGTGTACTCGAACACGGGGGTTCGGATCTCCGCGAAGCCGCGAAGTTCGCATATTTCGCGGAAAACTCTCTCGACAAAATTCCATTTATGTATATCGCCGGGCAATATATCTTTTGTTCCCTTGGGCGCCTGCGTCAACATGTTTGCTCTCTTCTCCTATTCGTCTCTTTCTATTCAAACAGCAATCGCCGCTTCCGCTCCAGCATCTCATCCAGCCTCTCCGCGTAGATTTCGTAATTGGAGGCGTTGAACGCGCGCGTCAGCCTGTTTTCGCTCGGAACGTACAGCTTGCTCGAAGCGCCCGCGCCGAGCGCGACGATGGTCTGCCGCTCCTCCATGATGCGCACGTTGTAGAGCCCGAGCTTCCCGTCCCGCGCGTAGCCCGCGTTTTCGAGATTGCCGACCGTCTGCTTCTGGCGGTAGAGGTAATAGGGCGCGTATGCGGCCTCCGCCAGCGCGGCGGCGGCTAAGCGCAGCATCTCGGCGGCCGTCTCGGCGCGCGCGTAGCCGTATTCGGCGTCCCGCTCCTTGAACCGCGCCGCGCGCTTCACGGCGAGGGCGTGTATCGTGACGTTCTCCGGAGCGAACTCCAAAACCGCCCGCAGCGAGCGTTCGAAATCCGCCGCGTCCTCCCCCGGCAGACCCGCGATCAGATCGGCGTTGACGCGCGGCACGCCCGCCTCCCGCGCGAGCCGAAAGGCCCTGCGCACGTCCTCCGCCGTGTGATCCCTGCCGATGCGCGCGAGCGTTTCGTCGTTCATGCTCTGCGGGTTTATGCTGACGCGATCCGCGCCGTGCCGCCGCATGACGCGCAGCTTTTCGGCCGTGATCGTGTCGGGCCGGCCCGCCTCGACCGTGAATTCCGCGAGCTTCGCGCCCGCGAAGCGCCGCCGCGCGCGTCCGAGCAGCTCGTCGAGATCCGCCTCGTTCAGAGCCGTGGGCGTGCCGCCGCCTATGTAGAGACTTTCGGCGAACAGACCCTTTCGCGCCAGGCCCTCGGCCACGAAATCCATCTCGCGGTACAGCGCGGCGAGATAGCCCGCCACGCGCGCATACGGCACTTGATTCGAGGGAAAGGAGCAGTATTCGCAGCGCGTCGGGCAAAAGGGTATGCCGATGTATATCCCGACGGAACCCGTCTCGGGCGGCGCCGTCAGCGCGCGCTGCAAGGCGTGTACGCGGGCCGTGAGCTCCGTCTTGGCCTCGCTCACATAGTATTCGTCCCGGAAGCGCCGCCGCGCGCGCGCCACATCTTCGTCCGAGCCCGCTTCGCCCGCGAGCTCTCCGAAGAGCTTGACGGGCCGTATCCCCGTCAAGATCCCCCACGCGGGCGACCGCCCGGTCAGCGCGGCGAGCCGGTCGTAGAGGAAGCGCTTCACGGCGTTCTTGTCGCCGGCCGCCGCCGCGTCCGTCGCGTCGATGCGGTGCGCGCCCTCGGCGCCCGCCGCCCCGTCCGTCGAAAACTCCGAAGGCCGCAGGAACAGCTTGATCAATTCGATGTATTCGTTGTTGCCTTGCAGTCCGTCGAAAACAAAGCCGCGCATCGCGTCAGAGCTCAAAAAAACGGGTTGCTTCGCTTCTCGCGGCCGATGCTGCTATCCCCCATGTGGCCGGGGTACACCTTGGTCTCGTCGGGCAGCGAAAAGAGCTTGCTTTCGATGGAGGACAGCAGGGCTTCCATCGAGCCGCCGAACAGATCCGTGCGGCCGATTGAGCCGGCGAACAGCGTGTCTCCGCTGAACAGCGCGTCCTCCGCCAAGATGCATATGCCGCCCGGGGAATGCCCCGGCGTGGCCAGTATCCTCAGCGTCAGGTTTCCCGCTTGCAGCTCGTCGCCGTCCTTCACGAGAAGCTGCGGCGCGAGCGAGATCGCCTTCCCCGAGATCGCGGCGGAGTAGTTTTTGTTCGGATCGGAAAGCACGGGCAGCTCATCTTCCCCCGCCACAAGCTTGCAGCCTTCGAATTCGCGCAGATATCTCTCCGCGCCGCCGATGTGATCGCCGTGTCCGTGCGTCAGAATGAGCCATTTGACGCGCAGACCCTCCTTCTTGACGGCGGCCGCCAGCGGCGCGCTGTATTCGCCCGCGTCCACGATGAAAGCGGTCTTCGCGCCGTCGTCCACGAGATAGGTGTTGGCGCCGGAGAATATCCCCGCGAATAGTCGTATGTTCAATGCATTCTCTCCTTTAAAATCGTTTCCCGCTGTCTAT
>JAISMX010000083.1 GCA_031276515.1 Eubacteriales Family XIII. Incertae Sedis bacterium
ACGCCGCGTAAGTTTTGTTCAGATCGGGTTCTGCCGACCCATTTGGCTCCCGGAGCGTACACAGACGTACGTGAGGAAGCCAATATGGGGCGGCAGGTTCCGAGATGGGCAAAAATGGCGTGGTGAGTGAGTAGTAACCTTCATCGAATCTTCATGCGGAATCTATTACTTATTCATGCGCGCCGTGTTAAAATGCTTTCAGTCGCTCTCGTATCGAATTTCCAAAAAACATATTAAAAAGAAAAAGGAGGTATCCCCATGTATCTGACAGGCATCGCCGCATTTTTGCTCAGCTTCCTGCTGGTGTTCACCCTCAAAGGCGTGAGCCTTACCGCGTTCCTCAATCCGGCCGCCCTGTTCGTCGTCCTGTTTTCGGTGATTTCGACCCTGGTCGCGACCTCGAACTTCAAGCTCTTCCTGCGCGGGGTCAACGCCGTCCTGTCCCGCAAATACTTCCTGCCGGAAGCGGATCGGCGGAAGGCCGCCGAGCTGTTCCGTTTGCTGTCGAAGGTGTCGATCATCGCGGGCGTGTTTGGAATATTGGTGGGCGCAATCGCCATGTTGGGCAACATGAGTGACGCGGAAGCCATGGGACACGCCTTGGTTGCCGCCCTCATCGCGCCGCTCAACGGCATCATCGCGGCGCTCGCGATCTTCGAGCCGGCCGCGTTCATACTGCGGAACCGCGACGAAACGGACGTTGTGAGCAAGGCCGTGAAGGTTTATCCCAAGGCGCTCGGCGACAAGCTGCTGGAGCTATGCTATCAGAGCGGCCTGAGCGCCGAGGAGATCGAGAAGGCCACGGAGATCGAGCTGCGCTGACGACGAAGAGCGAATTGCGCCGGCGCGCCCGGGGGCGCGCGCGTCAAATCACGTAATCCCAGAATTCATCCTGCTTGAAATCCACGCTCCGGCCCTTGTCTCCGGCCGGGTCGTCGGATTTGAACTGCAAATCCGGATCCTTGACGCTGACCCGCGTGTTTCTCGGAACGCTCTTCGTGATGAAGGCGCTGGAGCCGATGACGGTTCCCTCGCCTATGACCGTGTCTCCGCCGAATATCGAAGCGCCGGAGTAGATCGTGACGCGATCCTCTATGGTCGGGTGGCGCTTGACGCCGTTGAGCAGCCGGCCGCCGCTCGTCGAGAGCGCGCCCAAGGTGACGCCTTGGTATATCTTCACATAATCCCCTATAACGGTCGTTTCGCCCACGACGATGCCCGTGCCGTGATCGAGGAAGAAGTGATGCCCGATTTCGGCGCCCGGGTGGATGTCTATGCCTGTCAGGCTGTGCGCGTGCTCCGTCATCATGCGCGGAATCAGCGGCACGTCGAGCAGATAGAGCTCGTGCGCGAGCCGGCTGACCATGATCGCGTAGATGCCGGGATAAGACAGGATGATCTCGTCCTTGCCCGTGGCGGCGGGATCGCCGTCAAAGGACGCGTCCACGTCCATGGCCAGAAGCCGGCGTATCTTGGGCAGGGTTTCGAGAAATGCGTGCGTGGCGCGCTTGGCGTCCTCGGCCACCTTTTGCTCGTCGCGGACGCGCGTGCGCAGCGCGCGCCTGATCTGCCGCTCGATGTTGTAGATCAGGTTTTCCAGAAGCTCGCCCACAAAGTATTCGACGCCGCCCTCCCGCAGGCGCTTTCCGCCGAAAAAGCCCGCGAAGATCAAGCAGCGCAGATCCTCGATGATGTCGACGACGATGGACTTGTTGATCTGCTTGTTCGTTTCGATCTTGATGATGTCCGGTTCTTCGCGATAGCTTTTCACCATCAGCGAAACCAGTTCGTGAATGTTTTCCTCAGGCGAACGATCCATAATGATTTTTCCTCCAATTTGTATTGTGAAATGTTTCCGTTAACTCGGATCGGCGCCCGTGCCGCGCGTCCACGCGTCCACGCCGCCGCGCAGGTTGAACAGCCTCCCCGCGTAGCCCGCCTCCCTGAGCGCGCGTATCGCGTACAGGCTGCGTTGCCCCACGCCGCAGAGGATCACCGCGTCGACGCCTTGGTCGAATTCGTCCATGCGCCGCGTCAGGCGACCGAGCGGTATCGCTTTCGCGTTCGGAAAACGCGCCGCGTCGCGCTCGTGCGGCTCGCGTATGTCGATGAGCTGTATGGGATCCCCCGCGTCGAGCCGCGCCCTGAGCTCCAACGCGGTCAGGGTTTCGACGGGCGCATCCTCGCCGCTTTGCCCGAGCCCGCAGAATCGCTCGTAATCCATCAGCGCGCGGACGCTCCTTTTTTCGCCGCAGACCGGACAGCTCGGATTCCTTTCGAGCTTCAGCTCGCGGAAGCGCATGCGCCACGCGTCAAAGAGCAGGAAGCGGCCTATGAGTCCGCCGTCGCCGCCCAAAATCAGCTTGATCACCTCCGCCGCCTGAATCGTGCCGACGATGCCGGGCAGCACGCCCATGACGCCGCCCTCCGCGCAGGAGGGGATGAGACCGGGCGGCGGCGGATCGGGATAGAGGCACCTGTAGCACGGGCCTTCCTTCGCGCAGAACACGGAGACCTGGCCCTCGAATCGGGCCACGGCGCCGTACACGTTGGGCAGGCCGAGCAGCGCGCATGCGTCGTTCACGAGATAGCGCGTCGGGTAATTGTCGCTGCCGTCGGCCACGACGTCGTAGTTCCGCAGGATGTCGAGCGCGTTTTCGGAGGTCAGCCGCGTCGTATGCTCCACGACCCGCACATAGGGGTTCAGGCTCTCGATGCGATCCCGCGCCGAAGCGACCTTGCGCCGGCCGACATCCTTCGTGCCGTGCAGGATCTGCCGTTGCAGGTTTGAGGCTTCCACGAAGTCGAAATCCGCGATGCCGAGGGTGCCCACGCCGGCGGCGGCCAGATAGATGGCCAGCGGCGCGCCGAGGCCGCCCGCGCCGACGACCAGAACCCGCGCCGCCTTGAGGCGCCGCTGTCCCTCCGCGCCGACCTCGGGAAGCGACAGATGGCGGTCGTAGCGCGCGATTTC
>JAISMX010000099.1 GCA_031276515.1 Eubacteriales Family XIII. Incertae Sedis bacterium
AAGTCCTTTCTCTTTCGCGATGCGCGCCACTTCCTCCGTGTGCCCGCGTATGGCTTCGTGCAGGATGAAGGGGATCGCGGGCGTGTTCCTCTCTTCCCGCAGCTCCTCCAGCACCAGCCGCTGGTAACCGTAGTTGTTTTCTTCGTTCACGAGCATGAAGCGCAGCGTCTCGGGACGCAACTTCGCGCCGTGTTCTTTCAAAAGGGCGATGATCTCGTCGTTGTCGTTGGATTTCACGCCGCTGTTGCCGGCCATGTACGCCGCGTCAAGCGCCGTAGCCCCCCTCCGAAACCGCGTTGATCTTCGCGCCCCTTTCGAGGAGGACGTTTATGATGCGCAGACTCGCCGCGTGATCCTCGAACTGCGTTTCGTCTGTGCTGGCGGCGCGCATCAGCAAGGTTCCGCCGTATTCGTTCGCGTGGTTGACGTCCACCTCCTCGAGCCGAACGAGTTTCTCCGCCAGAGCGTACTGATCCGTGGCCATGGCGAGAGCGACGGCGTTTCGTATGCTCTTGTCCGTCTTCTCGAAGAAGGTCGCGTTCATGAAGGCGTCGCTGACGTCGAGCTCGTTCACGTGCGCGCCCGCGGCGACGGCTTCGAGCGCCGCCTCGACGTTCCCCAAAAATATCGCTCTTGCCAGCTTCTCGTCCTCCAGATTGTCGTTTCGCGTCTCCGCCACGAGGAGGGCGCTTCTGATCTTGTTCACGCCCTCGCTCACGCTCACGAACGCCTCCTCGGCCGCCTTGCCGCAACCCGCGAACAGATCGATCATCAGTATCCCTCCCGCAATGAGCGCCGCGATTCTTCCCGGCTTTTTCATTCCGAATCCTCCAAAATCGCGCTTGTTCGCTCCCGCATGAATTCCGCGTTGTCCTCCAATATCTCGAGCGGGGATTTTCCCTTCTCAAGTTCCTCTTTCACGTACGCCTTTCCCTCGGCAATCACGCCCCCGGCGCGTCATTTCTGTATGAGTATCTTTTCGCCGGTCATCAAAACGTCGTCCGTCACGGACAGGGAGGCGTCCGCCTGTTTCAGGTTGACGCCCTTTTCCCCCGATATGTTGATTTGATCCCCGCTTGTGATGTCGATGTTGCCTCCGGCCCTGACGGAAATGCGCTTGGGACTGTTCATTGTGACGCCGCCGTCGTTCATCAGGCGCACATGGAGATTCTTGCCCGCCGAAAGTTCGATGCCGCCCGGAGTGAAGCGCAGCCGTTTGCCAAAGCGGGTGCTCAGCTCCTTTGTGTCGGGATTCGTGCGCGAGGGAGATTCGACGTGGGCGGAGCTTCTGACGTATGCGCCGTTCTCGTCGCCGTCCGGCATGTAAAGCGTGACCGCGTCCCCGACCTCGGGCATGCAGTACCAACCGCTCCCGCCCGGTGTGGAATAGACCGTCGAGTACGGAAACCATCTGCTTCCGCAGACTTCGTTCCCCTCGTCAACGTCGAGCGATACGCGAACCTTGTCCTTGCGCACATCGGCCACCCGGCCGAACAGGGACAGGCCGCGTATCCTCGGATTGTCGTATCGCGGCGCTATGTAGCCGTTTTTGTCGCACAGGACGTATTCGTGCGTCAAAAGCCCCCTGTCCATGCGGCTCGTCGCACCGAAAACATACAATTTGAGTCCGTTCACGACGCAACACGCGCCCAAGTCCAGCCATTCCCCGCCCCGTATCAAAAGCTCCGCGGAGCCCTGCCCGATCAGCTCCGGCAGACCGTTTTCGGATCGTTTTCCGAAATCCAGCATCCTTCGCCGCACGGCGCGGTTTTCGGCCTCAAATCGCGCGACGATCCTGTCGGACGGACCCATCCGGATTCTCGGGCCTCCGAACGCGTCGTCCGGTATCAGACGCGCATGCAAGCGGCTGTAGACGCGGCGCAGGAATTCCCAATCCGTTTCCGAGTACTGGATGAGAAAATCCCCGAAAGGTTTGTTCTCCGAAACGAGATCCAGAAAATCCGCGTCCTCGCAGGACGACAGCAGATGTCGCGCAAGTTCCTCGAAGGTCATGGTTTCGCTCTGAAACGAACGCCGCCGGGGCCTTATGTCCGTCAAATGAGACATTCCGACGGCTTTCGCTCGCAACAGATTGAGATGTCCTTTTTTCTCCAGAACATACTCCGTGACGATTCCGACAAAACGGGTTTTCGATTCCCCTTCTTCTTCCGAAGGGAAAGACAAGGACAGCGTTTGCCCGTCCCCCCATTTCGTCGGGATTTTGTCTGCGGTCTCTTCCGTGACATAGCCTTCGACGCTCAGAACCGTGTGCCGATCCGCCTCCCGACGCAATTCCAGTTCGAGGATGACATCGAACACCTTCGGCGTTACGACTATGTCCTTGATGCCGATATTCGCTCTCAGCATGGCGTTTTCTCCTCCCCAATTTCGATTTCGGACAATATTCGCATCACGACGGGCTTCCAGTCCGCGCCCGCGCCGTAGGGACAACAGAAATTGCCCATGAGAGCGCGGCCCTCAAGCGGCGCGAAGAACATGACGTTGTACAAAAAGTCATCGATCGCCGTGCTTTTGAATTCCATAAAACCCAAGACCTTTTCGTTCGGCGTTTCCAATTTGCCGGTACCGAAAAAGCGATAGGACGGATTCAGCCTTTTCATGGTGTTTTTCATCGTATCGGTCAAATCCGCGACCGAATCGTCGTCGAGAGGACAATCGAGCGTATCGAACGTAAAATTCACGTCGCCGCGGTCGTTTGATTTTATGATCTTCGGCCTGTCCGAGGACGGGTACTTGATTTTGGCCGCATCCTCGGGCATGTCGGAAAATCCGGCCGGCAAGAATATCTTCACCTTGTCGTCCATAATGCCGGTTTGCTCAAACTCGAATGAAGCCTCTCCTATTTTTACCGTATCCGTGCGGATGTCCGCGGGATGTTCGGCGGCGTACCGGTTCGCGGCCGCTTTCGCGATTTTTTCGTCGTTCATCTCTTTTGTCTCCGTATGCGCGTTTTGCTCGATTGCGATCTCTTTGTTTGTTTCGTTCCCGGACGCTTTTTCTCCCGGCGTCATTCGCCCGGCTCCGCGCCGGCGGCCCGGCCGGCCGCGAGGTAGGCGTCCGCAAGTTCGATGATCTTCCCCACGTTCCCTCTGTGCGCGCCGAGGATCTTCCGCTTTTTCAGACCCTCCAGATAGTCCATCGCGCTCTCGCCCTTGTCGTTTTTGATCGAGAAGTCTATGCCGTCGCGGGCGAGAAGCAGGGCGACGAATTCGGGATTCACGACTTTCAGCGCGCGGTATATCGGCGTGTCGCCGTTTTCGCCCTGCGCGTTGATGTCCGCGCCCTGTTCCAGAAGGTATCGCACGATGTTGACGCCGCCTCTGCTCAAGGCGAGATTGAGAGCGGTGTTCCCCACGGAATTTTTCAGGTTCACGTCCATGCCGTGCTCCACGAAGTAGCGGAGCATTTCCATTTCTCCGCGACCGATCACAATATAGGCGCCGCTTATGTCCGCGCCGTGCTCCACGAGGTATTTGACGGCCTCAAGGTTGCCGTGCGTCACCGCAATGACAAGCGGTTCCTTGTCGCCCGGCTTGTATCCCAAATCGAGATCCGCCCCGGCTTCGACGAACATGTCCAGTATGTCGAAGCGGTTCATCATGACCGCCATGCACAGCGGGTTCGCGGCCAAGGAATAATACCCCTCCCCCTCTTGCGCCGTGTCATTTGGGTCAAAACCCAAATCCAGCATGTAGCGCACGGTCTCCGTCTGTCCGTAGGCGACGGCGGTCATAAAGGCGGCCATGGCGAAACGCCTGTCGGTGCGGGGCATCAGGAGCTTCAGCATGGGGATGTCCCCGTTCCTCCCCGCAGCCGCCAGCGCGTTGCACCACTCACGCCAAGGCTTGTCGTGGTCGTACTCGTTGCCGTAAAGGCGCGAGCGGATAAATATATCGGGTTCGGCGTCCGCCCTGCCGAGCAGGTATTCCACCGTCTCCGTCTGCTTTTCGGCGACGGCGATCGCCAGCGTGTCCCTCATGGTTTTGCCGAAGGC
>JAISMX010000159.1 GCA_031276515.1 Eubacteriales Family XIII. Incertae Sedis bacterium
GGATACGCTTCCGTCTGCGTCGGCGACTGCATCGTGGACAGCAAGACGGGAACGCATTACCCCTTCCTCATCCGCATGGACGATCCCGGCACCCTGCCGGGCCTTTCCTCCGTCGCGGAAGCCATCTCGCGCCACGGCGCGATCGCTTCCGCGGAGCTCAACCACGCGGGCATGTACGCGCGCTTCGTGAAGGATCCCGACGGCGAGCTCTACGGACCCGAGGCGGCGCGCGAGGCGGAGAAGCGGCGCGCCAAGGAGGGCGGCCCTCTGTTCGGCCGGTCGGGCGGCACGCTGTACGGCCCCGTCGCCCTCGCGGACGGCAAGTACGGCGAGGTCGAGGCCATGTCCGAAGAGATGATCCTGTACATCGCCGAACGCTTCGGCAAGGCGGCCGCTTGGGCCAAGCGCTGCGGCTTCACGATGGTCACGGTGCACGGCGGGCACGGTTGGCTGCTGTCGCAGTTTATGTCGCCGTACACGAACACGCGCGCGGATCGCTGGGGCGGCGCCTTTGAGAACCGCATGCGCTTCCCGCTGGCCGTGATCGAAAGCGTACGGCGCGCCGTCGGCCCGCGCTTCCCCATCGAAATTCGCATCTCGGGCTCCGAATGCGATCCCGCCGGCTACGATATCGACGAGGGCATCCGGATCGCGGAGGCTCTGGACGGAAAGGTGGACATCCTCCACGTTTCGGCCGGCAATCACGAACACGAACGCACGTTTATCATCACGCATCCAAGCATGTTTCTGCCGGACGGCGCAAATCTGCGCTTCGCCGCCGAAATCAAGAAGCGCGTGAAGACTCCCGTCGCCACCGTCGGCGCCCTGTGCGACCCCGAGATGATGGAGGAGATCATCGCCTCGGGAAAGGCCGACATCGTGCAGCTGGGCCGCCAGACGCTCGCCGATCCGGATCTGCCGATCAAGGCGCGCGCGGGGCGCGAGGACGATATAAGCAAGTGCATGCGCTGTTGCAGCTGCTTTTCGAGCTCGGGCTCGCACCGCCTGTTGCAGTGCGCGATCAACCCCGCGATCGGGCATGAAATCGAGGAAAAATTCATGCCCGCGCCGCGCGCGAAAAAGCGCGTCCTCGTTGCGGGCGGCGGCGTGGCCGGCATGCAGGCGGCTTTGACCGCGGCGGAGCGCGGACACGAGGTCATCCTCTGCGAGAAGGGCGACCGGCTCGGAGGCGTGCTGCTGTGCGAAGCCAAGGTGCCGTTCAAGGCACGCCTCGACGAATACATCGAGCTGCAGAGGCGGCGCGTCGAGAGCGCGTCCATAGATCTGCGGCTGCGCACGGAGGTCACGGCCGCGCTCGCGGCGGAAATCGAACCCTACGCCATCGTCGCCGCGCTCGGCTCGCTGCCGGCCGTTCCACCCATACCGGGCATAGACGGCGCGAACGTCCTGTGCGCGGAGGATCTGTACGTCGAGCCGGAGCGCGCCGGGCGCCGCTTGGTCATTCTGGGCGGCGGGCTCGTCGGCCTGGAATTGGCCGTGTTTCTGGCGATGTCGGGCAGGAACGTCGTCATCCTCGAGATGCAGCCGGAACCGGCGCTGGATCCCTACGGCATGCATTCGATGGCGCTCATGCACAAATTGGAAGAATATTCCATAGAATTGCGCCTGTCCACGCGCGTCCGCGCCGTGACGCCCGAGGGCGTGCGCTGCGAAAGCGCGGAAGGCGGCGATTTCATCGCGGCGGATACCGTGGCCTACGCGACGGGAAGAATCCCCCTGCGGGCGGAAAGCTTCGCGCTGCACGACTGCGCGCCGGAGTTCTTCCAGATCGGAGACTGCACGGTTCCGAGGAACATCGTGGCCGCGACGAAGGCGGCGTATGCCGCGGCCCGCGACATCGGCCGGGTATAAGGTTGCCATTCAAACGCCACGCAATTTTTGTTTGACACGGATTTTGAAAGGAGATGCGCATGTACGAGATGAAATACCCGCGTTTGTTCTCGCCGATCAGGCTCGGCGACACGATATTCCGCAATCGCATATTCGGGTCGCCCACGGGATACCAGGATCTCACCTGCGAGCAGTTCCCGCCCCCGGAGGCCGTCGCCTATTACGCGCGCAAGGCCATGGGCGGCGCGGCGTCCGTCGCGGTCGGCGAGTGCATCGTGGATTCGAAGCGCGGAAGGGGCGGTCCGAATCACATAGCCATGGACGATCCGGAAACCGTCGGCGCGCTCACGAATCTGGCCGAGGGCATATCGAAATACGGCGCGGTCGCGGTCGCGGAGCTCCAGCACGCGGGCATGTTCGCGCAGGATTCAAGGCGCCTCGGCAACGACATCTACGGACCGGTCGCGCTCGACGGCGTCAAGGGCGAACTTATGCACGCCGACGCAAAGGACGAAAAGGTGCTGGCCATGACGGAGGAAGTGTTGGAAGAGACGATAGAGGCTTACGCGAACGCCGCCGCTTTCGCCAAGTTCTGCGGCTTCGGCATGGTGCTCATCCACGGAGGACACGGCTGGCTCTTGTCCCAGTTCCTGTCGCCGTACACGAACACGCGGGACGACCGCTGGGGCGGCAGCTTTGAAAACCGCATGCGTCTCCCGCTGGCCATCGTCGAACGCATCCGCCAAAAATGCGGCCCCAAGTTCCCCATCGAGTTTCGCATGAGCGCGACCGAGGCGCACCCCAAGGGCTACGACATCGACGAGGGCGTGAAGATCGCCATGGCGCTGGACGGCAAGGTCGATCTCATCCACGCTTCCGCCGGGCATCACGAGATCCGAGACGCCTTCGTCGTAACGCATCCGGATATGTTCAAGCCGGAGGGCAGCAACGCCCGGTTGGCCGCCGAGATCAAGAAGCGCGTGACCACGCCCGTGGCCACCGTCGGCGCCTACACGGATCCCGCCTTCATGGAGGAGATCCTCGCGTCGGGCAAGGCGGACGTCGTCGAGGTCGCGCGCGGGCTCATAGCGGATCCGGATCTGCCCGCCAAAGCGCGCGCGGGCAGGGACGACAAAATCGTGAAATGCCTGCGCTGCTTCACCTGCTTCAGCAATCTGCTCACAAACCGGCAGTTCTGCTGCGCGATCAACCCGGAAATCGGGCTGGAACTCGAAACGCGAAGCGCGGCGCCGCCGTCCAAAAGAAGAAGCGTCCTCGTGGCGGGCGGCGGCGTGGCCGGCATGCAGGCCGCGCTCACGGCCCATTCGCGCGGACACGAGGTCATCCTGTGCGAAAAGAGCGAACGGCTCGGGGGCGCGCTGCTCTGCGAGGAGGCCGTGCCATTCAAGGACAAGCTGTCCGCCTATCTCGAAACGCAGGCGCGCTTCGTGGCGGAATCCGGCATCGAGCTGCGGCTGAACACCGAGGTCACGCGAACGCTCGCGCAAGCGCTCGCGCCCGACGTCATCCTGGCGGCCCTCGGCGCGCGGCCGATCATCCCGCGCATCCCCGGCATAGACGGAAAAAACGTCGCCGGCGCGGAGGACGTGTACCGCAAGCCGGATTTGGCGGGAAAGCGCGTCGTCATACTGGGCGGCGGTCTGGTCGGCGTCGAGCTCGGCCTATTCCTCGCGGGGCTCGGGCGCGAGATCACCGTCATGGAGATGCTTCCGGCGCTTTCCGACGGCGGAAACGTGCTGCACGGCTTGGCGCTGGAGGTCGCGATGCGCGAGCGCGGCGTCCGCACGGCGCTGTCCACGAAGGCCGCGGAGATCAACGCCCAAGGCGTCGTCGGCGAGACGGCGGACGGCGAGAAAACGCTGTTCGAAGCGGATACGGTCATCTACGCCATCGGGCAGAAGCCGCTTTGGGAGGAGGCGGACGAGCTGCGCGCCTACGCGCCGGAATTCCATCAAATCGGCGACTGCCTGACGCCCAAGAACATCCGCGCGGCGACAAAGGCGGCCTTTTTCATCGCGAACAACATCGGAAGAATTTGGATTTGATTGTATTTTAAATCGTCAACCATAAGCAAAGGAGGCAGCCATGTCCGCAGCTCAATACTTTCATTTGGCAAAAAAGGAAGACAATCCGGAAGCGAACGCGGCGCGCGAGGAGGCGCGCAATCGATTTCTGCGCATGCGCGGCGGCGACCAAGGCGGCGCCGTGTGGGGAGGCGCGTCCTGGTATCGCAAACCCTTTCGCGACAAGGGGCTCATTCGGCACAAGGCCGACAAGCTGATCTTCTTCATCGGCTCGGATCCCAAGGATCCGGAAAACCTGCGCGCGGAATTCAAGCTGCGAATCGAAAACGACCTGCTGACGCTGACGCACACCTGCGTCGTCTTCGTTCCGGCCGGCGTCGCGCACGGCGAGTTGTCGGCGGATCGCGTGGACGCGCCCGTGTTTTGCTACAGCAGTCTGATCGGGGCGGGCGATTACGGCGAGGAGGCCGCGGAGGCCACCGCGCCGGCGGGAAGCTACGCGGGGCAGGTCGTCGAGCGCTACGAGCCCGTGGACGGCAAGCTGCCGGGCGCGCCCGAGGGCTTCCTCACCCTCCTGCTGTGGCTCGACGGGAAGAAGCTGCCGGGCGCGCCCTACGTGGAGGCGGTGTGGTTCAACCAAACCAACGACACGGGTCCCGCGCCGCACGCGCACGAATTCGACGAATTCATCGGTTTCATCGGTTCCGACCCCGCGCATCCCGAGGAATTGAACGCGGAGGTGAAATTCCACATCGACGGCGACGCGGTCACGGTCACAAAGAGCTGCCTCGTGTTCATCCCGCGCGGCGTGACCCACAGTCCCATACTCGTGCCGCGCATGGAGCGCCCCATCATCCACTTCTCGGGCGGCGTCGGCGGCGACTACAAGCGCGTCGGCTCGGACAAGGACGCGAATGAATTCAAATTCGAGTGAAAAGCGAGCGCTGCGGCGCAGAGGAGACGCTTAAGAAAACCATGTATCGAGAATTGGATGAAAGCCTGTGCGCGGAAGAAGTGCGGGCGTATTTGGAGCGGATCGGCCTTCGGCGACCGACCGTTGCGAACAGGGCCGCGCTCGACGAAATCATTTTCGCGCATCAATGCAGCGTTCCGTTTGAAAATCTCGATTCTGCGGAATGCAAAGTCACGCCGCATCTGGAGACGCGCCGGCTTTTCGACAAGATCGTGCGGCGGCGCAGAGGCGGTTGGTGTTTTGAGTTGAACAGTCTCTTTGCCTCTCTGCTGAAAGCGCTGGGCTACAGCGTCACCGCGCATTTTGCGCGGGTTTATCACGGGGGCGAATTCATGACGAAGCCCCTGCATCGCGTGAATCTCGTCCAAATCGACGGAACGCCGCTGTATTGCGACGTCGGCTTCGGCGGAACGACGCCTTCGGCTTCGCTCGCTTTGACGGACGGGTTAAGGCAGGATATCCGAGGCGAGGTGTTTTTCTTCAAACCCCACACCGCGCGTTGGATTTCCCTCTGCACGGAGACGAACGGCGCTGCGCGGCCTCTGCTGACATTCGACAGGGAATCCGCGATTGCGGTGGATTTCACGGTGCCGAACGCCTTCGGCGCCTCGGCGGACATCCGTTTTCGAGACACGCGCGTCGTCAACCTGCGGCTCCCGAATGGGAAGCTCTCGCTTGACGGGAACACGCTGACGAAGATTGTGGGCGCAACAACGGAAACGCGAACGCTTCTGACAAAAAGAGAACTGTACAACGCGCTTGCGGAAGCGTTTGGGATCGAACTTGAACTGAGCCCGGAGCAATCGCCATCATTTCAATGAAAAATCCATGAACGAAAATGCCATTGATGATTTAGCACAATTATGATAAAATACCGACGGACCGATAGGAGGTGTCAACGTGAACACAATCAGACCGGTATCGGATCTGCGAAATCGTTTTGCGGAGACATCAAAAATAGTGCATGAAACGGATCAGCCCGTTTTTCTCACAAAAAACGGCTACGGGGATATGGTCGTTCTGAGCATGGAGGCCTTTGAGAACATGCGCTTTGAAAGCGAAGTCTATTTTAAGCTGCGAGAAGCGGAACACACGGACAGACGATTTTCGTCAAAGTAAGTGCTAAAAGCCATGAAAGAAGCGGCTGTGGACTGATTACATGTACCGATTGGAATATTTGCCGATGGCAAAACGGGACATGTAATTTCGTAACAGTTCCTTAGGGAATGCGATGAAACCCGTCTCAAAACCGATGAAACGGCTCGGATAGTCGAAATTTTTGACGAGCGCAATTTCCTCGACCGCGATATCCGTGAATTCGAAAGGAACGCAATGACCTGCTACACGCTCATCCGCTCGCGCCGCCGCTCGCTCGCGATACACGTTCAAGACGGCGAGGTCACGGTTCGCGCGCCGCTTCGCGTATCCAAGCGCGAGATCGACGCCTTCGTCGCCTCGAAAGCGCATTGGCTGGCGGACAAGCTCGCGCGCTCGCGGGAACTTGCGGCGCGGCGCGAGGCTTTTGCTCCGGACTACGGCGACGCCATCCTCTTTCGCGGCGCGGAATACCCCGTCGCCGCGCGAGACGGCACGCGCGCGGGCTTCGACGGCGAGCTGTTTTACTTTCCGCCGGAACTCTCGCGGGAGCAGCTCAAGGCTCTGATCGTCCGGGTCTACCGCATGCTGGCGAAAGCCCGGCTGAGCGAGCGCGTGGCGCACTTCGCCGCGCGCATGGGCGTAAGGCCGTCCGCCGTGCGCGTCACCGCCGCGAAAACCCGCTGGGGCAGCTGCTCCGCGAAAAAGAGCCTCAGCTTCGCGTGGCGGCTCGCGCTCGCCGACGACGAGGTCATCGACTACGTCGTCGTACACGAGCTCGCGCACATCCGGGAGATGAACCACTCGGCGCGCTTTTGGGCCGTCGTCGAGGGCGTCCTGCCGGATTACCGCGCGCGGCGCGCGCGCCTAAAGGCGCTGCGGGAGCGGCTCTGCGCCGAGGATTGGGATTAATCGGGAATCACGGCGCCGTTGAACTCCATGATATCGTCGCGCAAACACGCCGAAGCCCTTGCCGTATCGCCGGCTTTCAAGTTTTCCAAGGAATACGTATTGCTGGCGCCGTCGGGAAATGACTTGGCTGAAAAATCGTGCATGTTGATTCAGCAGGATTGGGCAAAGGTTGGCGTCAATGTGCGCGTACAGCTTATGGACTTCGCCGCGCTGCTGAGCGCTTGCCGCGAAGGAGATTACGATTTTGCTTGGATAGGCTCCGCCGGCGCCATCGATCCCGACGAAAGCGCATGAGCAATGATACCGCGTTTCTTGAAATCCGGCGGCTTAGCAAGGTGTTCGTCAAGGACAAGAGCGTCTTTCGAAAGAATTCCGGGAACGTGGCGGCGCTCACGGACGTCGGCTTTGTCGTGCGCGAAGGCGAAATTCTGGGTGTTGTGGGTGAAAGCGGCTGTGGAAAATCCACGCTTGGGCGCTGTATGCTGCGGCTTATCGAGCCTACGGGGAGTGAAGTGCTGTATCGAGGCCGAAATCTGATGGAGCTCTCGCGCGAAGAAATGCGGCTCATGCGCACAAAGCTTCAAATGATCTTCCAAAATCCCTACGCGTCTCTGAACCCACGCATGACTGTACGGGAATTGATTCGTTCGCCGCTCGACGTCTTCTCCGTCGGCGCCGAACAAGAGCGAGAGGCGAAGGTCTTTGAGATGATTGAGCACGTCGGCATGAACGAAAATCAGCTGCGACGCTATCCCCATGAGTTTTCGGGAGGACAACTCCAACGCATCGTCATTGCGAGAGCGCTGATCTTGAATCCCGAGTTTATCGTTTGCGATGAAGCCGTTTCCGCGCCGGACGTTTCGGTTCGCTCGCAGGTGCTTAACCTGATGAAGTATCTGCAACTGCGTTTCGGACTGACGTATCTGTTCATCTCGCATGATCTGAGCGTGGTGCGCCACCTTTGCGATTATGTAATGGTGGGCGGCGCCTACGCCCGCAAAATTCCGAAGGCCGTCACCTACGGCATGTCTGTTTCGAACCGCTGGAAACCCGAGGATCCGGGACGCGGCGACGGTCACCAACCCGATGAGTATGTGGATGTGAACATGTTGCTTGACGGATTGCGCATCTACATCAAAGCATTGGCGGCTATTTCTAATTTATGAAATTATATGCATGTGGCAGCCGCGAAGCCACAATGGAGGCAATGATGAATAAAACACCGAACATTCCCACGATCGATGAGGACAAAATCAACATAAACCGCGCGCAAATCGAACATCGCGCCACTTGGATGGGATTGATTTTCGATGAATTGAACAAGGCCGGCATCGATGCGGAACCCATCCTGCGTCGTGCCATCCATCGGTGCGGTAACATGCACGGCGAGAATTTCAAAGCCATGTGCGAGGACCCATCGGATGCCGCGAGCTTTGCCGAAGCGTTTTTCAACGAAGTCGGAATGAAGACATTTGAAATGGACAACAAGGCCGCGAGCAAAACCGAAACCGGCGTCGACTTCCATTACTGCCCGCTCCTCAACGCCTGGCGCAAACTCGGATTTGACGACGAGCGCTGTGACCTGCTCTGCGACATAGCGATGGAAGGCGATAGGGGCATTGCCGAAACCATGGGATTGGAGCTGGATTTGAAACAGACCATTGCCGGCGGAAGCGATATCTGCAAACTCCTGTTTCACAAAAAGGAAGGACGGTGAGGTCGTGAAAAAAATTCTCAACTCGCCCAAGAACTTCGTGGACGAAACCATGGAAGGCTTTCTGTTGGCTTACAGTGAGAAGATGGAGATGGGTATGGCATACACGGCGAGCCGGGCGTCGGCGTAAGCGCGCTGATGGCGGAAAGAGGTTGGCGGCATGACAAAGACGCAAATCGACGGCGGCGACTATCTGAACATCCTGCGAAAAGAACTGATCCCGGCCCTGGGCTGCACGGAGCCCATCGCCGTCGCGGGCATGGCGTACCTCTACGACGAATCGTTTGAGGTTATCGGCAATACGCCGGTCAACACGCTCGCCAACGTTTCGGGCATCATCTGCGATGGCGCCAAATCCTCATGCGCGGCCAAGATCGCTTCGGCGGTGGACGCGGCGATCCTCGGGCTGAACATGGCGAGACAGGGAAATGTGTTTCTGCCGGGCGACGGCATCGTCAAAAAAACACCCGAGGAGACGGTGAAAAGCGTGTGCCGTCTGGCGCGCGATGGCATGCGCGAAACGAACAACGAGATATTGCGCATAATGATCGAAAAATCGGCCGCGGACGCCGTTGAGACGGTGCTCGTCACGGCATGAGAAATCGCCCGCCACGATGATTATCGGCACGCCAAGCTCGCGATTTGCGCACCTCTACAACAAACCGATCAAATTCCCTATTGCCGGATTGGAATTGCTCTTTAAATAACCCATTGCGGTCGTCATGGTCGGCGAAGAGCCGTCGTTGTCGCAGGGAATGAAAGCCAATCCCGCGTTTTCCGTGCGAATGCGGTCGCTCACGAAATTGGGCAGAAAGCCAATCCCGCGGTCGAGTTCGATCATGAGGAGCATCTCGTCCATATTGTTGACGGAGATGAAGGATTCCGGCTCAAAGCCCAACCGATGTCGGCTGTTGTGCAGGATGCGGTAGGTATTGGGAATGCCCCGCGGACCTATGAGGATGACTCTCTCGTTTTTGAGCGCGCCCGAATTCACCTTCGTCTCGCGCGCGAGCGGATGATGAACGCAGCATATGATCACGATGGGATCTTCGCGCAGACGAACGACGGAAAAATCCTCGTCGAGCTCCATGTCGTCGGGCGCGCCCACGCAGATGTCCGCGTAGCCGCTCTTGACGCTGTTGATGTGCCTGTCGGGCGGTTCCACAAAGAGGGTGAGCGCCACATCCGGATAGTTTTCCCTGAAAGCGCGCAATCGATCCATCAGCACAAAGCCCTCTATGCAGCTCGGAAGCATCAGGCTGACGCGGCCCGTCACGCCGGCGGCCACGCCGGCCGAGTGGCGCAGAGCCATTTCGTACTCGCGCACGAGTCTGCGCGCCCGCCGGACGAAATCCTGCCCGGCGCCGGTCAATTCCATGACGCGCTTGTTGCGATTGCGGTTGAAGAGCTTAAAACCGAGTTCGTCCTCCATCTTGCTGATGTGGAGACTCATGGCCGTCTGCGTGATGTAGCATTCCTTTGCCGCCGTCGTAAAGTTGAGCCGTTCCGCGGCGGCGATAAAATACTGAAGACCTTTGATGTCCATCTCTGCCTCCTTCGCAACCCTTAAACCTCGCCCTTGGGGCGCCGAAAATCGATCCCGCGAAACCTCTCCCTGTCTTGCGCGTTCAGTTCTCGTCAAAGGCGCGCGCGACGATGTCCGCGATCAGCTCGCGCGTGACGGGCAGCGGGGCGGTCACGATGCCGATCTTCGCGGCCATTTCGCACTGCATGACCACCTCGTCCGGCACGACTGCGATGAGCTCCTCCTTCTTCAATCCGAGCGCTTTCATGTTTGGCAGCTTGACGCGCCGCATGAGCGACAGCGCGGCCTCTCGCGCGGTGCGGCCGATCTCCTCCGCGCCGGCTTCGCCCGGAAGCGCAAGGCCGAAACACTCGGCGAAGAAGCGCAGCTTTTCCGGCATGACGGGCGCGACGCGTTCCAGCACCTGCGGCAGACAGGCGGCGCAGCCGTTCCCGTGCGGCACGTGAAATTTCGCTCCCAGACTCCGGCCGATGTCGTGCGACAGATGGCAAAGAGCACCCGACATAGCGATTCCGCCCAGTGTCGCGGCCAGCATCATGCCCTCGCGCGCCTCCGCGTCGCTCCCGTCCTCGCAGGCGCGCGCGAGATGCCGCGCCACGAGCCGGATCGCCTCGCGCCCCGCGACCTCCGAAAAGCTGTTCGCGCGCGCGGAGGTATAGGATTCGACGGCGTGGCACAGCGCGTCCATGCCCGTCGACGCGGTGATGGCCGGCGGCAGTCCGAGCGTCAGATCGGGATCGACGATGCCCAGCGTGACGGCGCAGCCTATGCCGGCGATGTTCGTCTTGATGCCGCGCTCCGTGTCCGTGATGACGCCGCCGGGCGTGCATTCGCTGCCCGTTCCCGCGGTCGTGGGTATGACGATCAGCGGAACGCTCGGCTTCGTCACGACCCCCTCGCGCCCGAAGTATTGCCGCAGGGGCGGCGGATTGGCGATCAGCAGCTTCGCGCCCTTGGCCGTGTCGAGACTGCTGCCGCCGCCCACGCCCACCACGCAGTCCGCTTTTTCCGAGACGCCCAGCGCGCCGGCTTGCTCAACCGACCAATCCGGCGGATCCGGCAGCACGCCGTCGAAGCACACCGTTTCGATGCCGGCGGCGCGAATGTTGTCCAAAATGCGATCCGCCAAGCCGGCGGCCTTCACGCCCGCGTCGTAGACGACCAGCGCCTTCGCGCAGCCCGCGCGCCTCAAATGCTCCCCCACGGCGCCCGACGCGCCGCGCCCGAAGAGGATGGGATTGGGGCTTGACCAAATACTTTGCATGGAATACCCTCCGTTTCCTGTTTACATTTAATTTAATACAGATTACAATTAAAAGCAAATACTTTTGTGTGCGCACATGCGTCAAGGAGAAAAATCATGTCCGCGAAAAGCCCGAGCGGCGATCCCATCGAATGCGCCGCGGCCGAATTGCTTGAAACGCTCGCGAAATCAGAAGGCCTTCAAAGCGTCGTGGACGCGGGAAGCGCGATGCTGGAAAACCCCGTGATCGTCTCCGACAAGGGCTGGAATCTCATGGCCATGACCGCGGGCGTCGAGATTCCCGACGACGCGGGCTGGAACGAATTCATGCACGGCGGCGCATTGTCCCCGGACACGGTCTCGTCGAACATCAAGAGCAAGCTCGCCGACCGGATCGAGCGGAGCGAAACGCCGTTCTGCGCGCGGGAACAGGGCATGAAATATCGCCGCATGTTCGGCAAGGTTTCGCTCGGCGGCCGCCACGCGGCGACGGTCTCCGCCCTCGCCTATTTCAAGCCCTTCGCGGAACGCGATTTTGAAATAATGACGCTGCTCTGCAACGCCGTCTCGGCCGAAGTGCAAAAGAACAAATACCTGTACTTCTCGCGCGGCCTGCCCTACGAAGACCTCATCGTGAACCTCCTTGAGGGCCGCGTCCGCGACGAGAGCGTCATCGAGGAGAACATGCGCGCGCTGAACCTCAGCGTCAAGAAATACATTCGCGCACTGGCCATCGACCTCATGGGCTTCGACAAGGAGCAATTCTCCGCCTCCTACATGCGGGATTTCATCGAGAAACTGCTCAAGGGGAGCAAGGCCGTTCTCTACGGGGACAGGATCGTCGCGATCACGAGCCACGACAGCGCGGAGAAGTTTTCCGGCGCCGACCTGCCGCAGATCGCGGAGTTTCTGCGAAAATACAGCATGCGCTGCGGCGTGAGCCGCTGCTTTGAGGACTTCTCCGCGCTGCGGGAGCACTATTTTCAAGCTATCGAGGCCCTGCGTCTCGGCCCGCGCCAAAACGACGAAGCGCAGGTGTACTTCTACGACGATTACGCGATCCTTCACATCGCGCGGCTCTGCGCCGAGAGCGCGGATCTGCGCACGCTGTGCCATCCCAAGCTCTCGCGGCTGTTCAAATACGACGCGGCGCGCGGAACCGCGTTCACGCGGACGCTGCGCGTCTATCTGCGCTGCGCGCGAAACATCACCGATACCGCCGCCGCGCTGCACATGCACCGAAACTCCGTGATCTATCAGCTGCACAGAATCGAGGAGATGCTGGACGTCCGGCTCTCCGACGGCGACGCGCTCCTGCACATCGAGCTGTCCTTCCGCTTCATGGAATACGGCGAGGGCGAAAACGCGTCAAAGTGAAATGCGATTATGCCGTTCAAAGACGGCAAAAATGCGCTGCGTTTGAGTGGTTACGATATATATTCCTTCCAGAAGGTGTTTGGGGTCTCGGCCATATTCACCCACAAATGCTTGTGATACGTGTATTCCTCCAGCACGAGGACGGAATTCTCCTTCGTCCAGCCGGATTCCTTTTGACCGCCCCACGGCGTCTCGCTGACGATGGCCAGATGCTGGTTCACCCAGGCCGTACCCACCTTCAGTTCTTCGGTGAGCAGCATGGCCTTTCGGTAATCCGAGGACCACACGGAGGCGCACAACCCGTATCTGCTGTCGTTCGCGAGCGCGACCGCCTCCTCGGGGGTCTTGATCTTCATGACGCCGACGACGGGGGCGAAGATCTCCTCCTGCATGAGCTCCATGCGATTGTCGTACACCTCGAAGATGGTCGGCATGACGAAAGCGCCCTTCGCCATATCGGGGCTCAGCGGACGGTCGCCGCCGAGCAGAACCTTCGCGCCCGCGGCCTTCGCGCCCGCGATGAAGCGCTCCGCCGTGTCTCGGCAAGCCTTGTAGGCCAAAGGACCCATCATGGTCTTCGGATCCATCGGATCCCCGACGACGATCTTCGAGGCGGATTTTACGAAGCGCTCCACAAAGGCGTCGTAGATGCCCTCCTGCACGTAAAAGCGGCTGGGAGAACCGCAGTTCTGCCCGGAGTTGAAGAACGCGGCGTAGGTCGCGCCCTCCGCGGCCGCGTCCAAATTCGCGTCGTCCAGCACGATCATGGCGTTTTTGCCGCCGAGCTCGGAGGCCACGGGCATGACGCGGGGCGCGGCGAGGCTCATGATGCGCTTGCCGACGCCGGAGTCGCCCGTGAAGTTGATCTTGTCGACGCCGGGATGCTTGACGATGGCTTCGCCCACGCTCGGCCCCGGCCCCGTCACGATGTTGACGACGCCGGCGGGGATGCCGGCCTCAACGATGTATTCGCCTAACTTGAGCACCGTGAGCGGCGCGCAGGACGCGGGCTTCAGCACGACCGTGTTGCCCGTGATGAGGGCCGGCGCCAGCTTGGAAACCGCCGTCACCAGAGGGAAATTCCACGGCGTGATGAGGCCGACGACGCCGCAGGGCTCGCGGAAGGTCATCACGCGCGCGGTCGGATCCGCGCTGATCGTGAGTCCGGTCAGACCCCGGCCGAGGCCGGCGATGAACTCGAACTCCGCGGGCGCGAAGGGAATGTCGAACTTGCTCGTCTTGCTTATGGGGCCGCCGTACTGAGCCGTTTCAAGCGGAACCAGCTCGGCCTCGTGCGCGCGGAGGATCGCGGCCAAGCGCATCAAAAGCTCGCTGCGCTCGCCCACGTAGGTGTTGCGCCAAGCCGCCCGCGCCCTTTGCGCGGCCGCCACGGCCAGATCCACATCCTCGGGGCCGCATTTGGGAACCAATGCGACCCGCGTGCCGTTGGCGGGATTGATGACTTCCATCGTCTCGCCGCGCAGCGATTCCGTGAGCTTGCCGTCGATCAGTATCTTGTATTCGTAAGCCATGGTTTTTTCCTCCATATAACATTATAACAAATTCAATCAAAACTACGCAAACGCCGCGATAGTTTTGTTCAGATCGGGTTCTGCCGAACCATTTGGCTCCCGGAGCGTACATAGACGTACGTGAGGAAGCCAATATGGGGCGGCAGGTTCCGAGATGGGCAAAAATTGCGTGGGGTTTGCGTAGTTACCTATTCTCCGTAGTGCACGCAGATCAACTTCTGATCCGTAAACTCCAGCATACCATACAGGCCGCCCTCCTTGCCGATGCCGCTCTCCTTGACGCTCGTGCCCCAGGGCTGCTCGTTCGAGAGCATCTGGCAGTTGACGAACACCGCGCCCACGTGCAGCCTGTCCACGAGCTTGAGGCCGCGCGCGATGTCGCGCGTCCACACGTGCGCGCAGAGCCCGTAGCGCGAATCGTTGGCCAAGGATATGACGTCGTCGCCTTCCTTGTACTTTATGATGACCGCGACGGGGCCGAATATCTCGTCGCGGGCGGCCTTCATGTCGTGCCGGCAGTCGGCCAGCACGGTGGGCGCGATGAAGAAGCCCTTTTCCGAGACCTCTCCGCCGAACGCGAGCCGCGCGCCCTCGTCCAAGGCGCTCTCGATGTAGGCCGCCACCTTCTTTTGGTGCTCGCGGCTCACCATCGGCCCCATCGTCGTCGCCTCGTCCTTGGGATCGCCGACCTTGACGGTCTTGGCGTAATTAACAAATTTTTCCACAAATTCATCGTAGACCGCTTCGTGGACGTAATAGCGGCCGGGGCCGGAGCAGTGCTGCCCGCTGTTGTTGAACTGCCGCCAAGCCAGCACCTTCAGCGCCGCGTCGACGTCGGCGTCCGCGTAGATCAGCACGGGGTTGTTGCCCCCAAGCTCCATGACGCACTTTTTCACGGTGGGAGCGGCGGAGGCGAGGATGCTCTTGCCCGTCTCGCTGCTGCCCGTGAAGCCGATCATATCCACGTCCGGGTGCGCGGCCAGCGCCGCGCCGACATTGCCGCCCGGCCCCGTGATCACGTTGACGGCGCCCGCCGGCAGACCTTCGGCCTTCGAGAGCACCTCCGCGAAGTGCAGGCCGATCGTCGAATTGACGCTCGGCGGTTTCAGCACGCAGGTGTTGCCCACGGCCAAGGCCGGCGCCAGCTTCACGGCGGTCATGATCGTGGGCAGGTTCCAGGGGATGATGAAGCCGACGACGCCAACCGGCTCGCGCTTCACATAGCTCAGCCTCTCGCCGGGAACGGGTATCTGCTCGCCCATGACCCCGGAGGCCGCGTTCGCGCTCCATTCGAACTTTTCGGCCGCGCCCATGCACACGCCGAAGGCGTCGCGGTAGGGCGTGCCGTGTTCGAGCCCCTCCAGCAGGGCCATCTCGTGCGCGTGCTCGCGGATCAGCGCGGCGATGCGAAACAGCACCTTGTTGCGCTCGGTCTGCGGCAGACCCGACCACGCGGGAAAAGCCGCGCGGGCCGCGCGCACGGCGCGATCCACATCCTCGGGGCCGGCGGCCGGCGCGCGGCCCGCGGGCTCGCCCGTGGACGGGTTCAGCGTGGTTATAAGCTCGCCCGACGCGGCGTCCTCCCAGCGGCCGCCGATGTACATCTTGTATTCTTTCATTCGCATAATCCTCCTTAATTATGATTGCGAATTACAACTTCAATCAGAAGCACTCAAAATTGCGTGGCATTTGAGCGGTTACCTCTCCGACATCAAAAACGACTGGCCGCGGGCGTACACATACCCCATCCCCCCGCCGACATACAGACAAAGCCCCGTAATGTACGCGGACAGCTCCGACGCGAAGAACAGCGCCGGCCCGGCGATGTCGTCCGCCGTGCCGAGCCGCTCCATGGGTACCTCTCGCGCCGCGATGCCCCTAAAAAGCTCCGCGCGCGCCGGCCCATCCTCCATGAGCTCATCCCAGAACGCGGTCACGATCGGCCCCGGCTTGATGCAGTTCACGCGGATGCCGAGGTGCGCCACCTCCGTGGCCAGGTTGACCGTGAGCGATTCGCAGGCGCCCTTGGCCATGTGATAATCGTAGGCGGGGGTCGTGGGATTGAAAGCGCCGTTCGACGAGCAGATGATGATCTTGCCGGAGCGCCTCTCCTTCATGTGCGGAAGCACCGCGAACACGGTTCTGTATGTGCCGGTCATGTTGAAATCCATGGTCTTTTGGTATTGCTCCGCGGGATCGAGACCCTCGCCGTCGAAGGTCTTTCCGGCATAGGCGGCCAGGATGTCCACCTTTCCGAACTCCTTCAGCGTCGCGTCCACGGCGGCGTCCACGCTCTTTTGATCGGTCACGTCCATGGGGGCGTAATAGCGCGCCGCGCCGCCCTCCGAGGCGATGTCCGCGGCGATTCGCCGCCCCTTGTCCGCGCTGCGCCCGCCGAGGATCACGGTCGCGCCCTCCTTCGCGAACAGGCGCGCGGTCGCCTCGCCCATGCCGCTCGTCGCGCCGGTTATGATGGCGACTTGGCCTTGTAACATGTCTTTCATAGGCTCACTGACTCCTTCCCGGCCACGCTCCGCCGGCCGGCCGCGCCGCAAGCTTGCGGGGACGCGGATACGCGCATCCGGAAGCTTTTGGAACATTCTCTGGCAATTCCAATTATATAGTAAGGCGCAGGACAAATCTTTGTGAAATATGCCGAAATATATCCGGCGTCTTTGTGGGAATATACGAAAAATCCCCTTCTCTGCGATAAAGTGCCGGGCAATCTTGATTTTTTCAGCAATTTCCTGTATGCTTATCTCATAAAACGGCGGCCACCATTCAAACGGCGCGTTGGAATTTTCTTCGATCATCTGCGGTGGCGCGAGGGTGCGGAGCATGAATCCCGAATCGAAAAAAAACATTGACCGGCGCGAAATGGACCGCATCGTGGCAGATCATTCCAATTCCATTTCCCTTCACGACAAATACGGAAATATATTGCTTAATTTCCAAGGAATAAAAGTCGGTAACCTCGTGGGCTTGAACGTGGACGATCTCGAGCACGAATACAACTGGTCGCCCAGCAAAAAAGCCGCGCAGACGCGCGCGCCCGTCGTCGGCGTCGTATCGACGAAGCACAGCGGGAAACAGCTCGTATGCGCAAACCCCATATTGGACGAGCACGGGGAAGTGAGCATGGTGGTCGTCACGGCCATGGACAAGACGCTTGTGGACCGCTACGAGGCTCTGATCGAACGCGGTGCGCCGACGGACGAAAGCTATCGCCTGACGGTGCGCTACCTCAGCGAATCGGACTGCGAGGATCGCGTTATCGTGGCGGAAAGTCCGCAGATGCGTCGCGTGATGGCGACGGCCGAATCCGTGGCAAAGACCGACAGCACGATCCTGCTCACGGGCGCCTCGGGTACGGGAAAGGAGGTCGTCGCGCGATTCATACACGGACACAGCCGTCGCGCGAAGGGCGGTTTCATCCCCGTCAACTGCGCGGCGATCCCGCAGGAACTTATGGAATCGGAATTCTTCGGCTATGTGCAGGGCGCTTTCACGGGCGCGAATCCGCGCGGCAAGGAGGGGCTTTTCGAACTGGCCAACTGCGGCACCCTGTTTCTCGACGAGATCGGAGATCTGCCGCTGAACATGCAGTCCAAGCTTCTGCGCGTGCTGGAAACGGGCGAGGTCACGCGGCTCGGGGACATCGCGCCGCGCAAGGTGGACGTGCGCATGATCGCGGCCACAAATCGCGACCTGAAGGAGATGATCCGGCAGAAACTCTTTCGCAGCGACCTGTACTTCCGCCTGAACGTCATACCCATTCCGCTGCCGGGTCTGCGCGAACGGCCGGACGATATCCTGCCGCTGGCTTACGGCATCCTGCAAGAGCTGAACGACAAATACGGCCTCGACAAACGGTTCACACCGCAGGCCAAGGAAGCCTTTTTCCGTTACGACTGGCCCGGAAACGTGCGCGAACTGCGGAATGTCATCGAGCGGCTGGTCGTCACATCCGAGAACGCGGACATCTATATAGAGGACGGTTATTTCCGGGAAAGCGACGTTCCGCCCGATGCGGACAAACTCGACGTTTCGGCGCGCGCGCGCCCTTGCAAATTGCGCGACGCGCTCGCGCGCGCCGAAGCGGATTGTCTCCGCGCCGCGATGGACGCCTGCGGCGGCCGCGTCGCGGAGGCGGCGGCTCTGCTCGGCATTCACAGGAGTGTGCTGTACCGCAAGCTGCGGACATCGCACGGCGCACGGCCGCTTGCTGCGGATGAGCGATAAACAACGGTTATGGTTTATGGGAAAAAGGAGGAAAAGAAAGGAAATGAAACAAACGATGCTTCATCGAGCGGTCTTGGTATCGCTCCTCGTGACGCTCGCCCTGTTCTTGGCGGCGTGCGGCGGTTCGAACTCGAACTCTGAGTCCGAATCGGAACAGACGGCGGCCGGCGATGCCGCGACCGAAGAAGAGAACACGCCCTCGGTCGAACCGATCACGATTACGTATGCCTCAAACGACGCGCCGGGGACCCTGCGCTACGACATGCTCGAGCAGAAGTTCGCCGACCTGATGGCCGAAAAGACCGGCGGGGCGATCACGGTCGAGCTCTATCCGAGCGGTTCGCTCTCCAAGCCCGGCCAACTGCTCGACGGGATCAAGAACGGCACCGTGGCTTCGGGACAGGACAGCTACACGCGCTATGCGGGACAGTACCCCTACTTCGATCTTCTGACGGCGCCGGGGTGGAAGTTCAACACATTCGAAGAATTCACCGCGGCCGCGAACGACTTCATCGCGGAGTTCCCCGACGCGGGTACGGATCTGTACAAGGTCATCGTGCTGTGCGACGCCGGACAATTCGGCCTGGTTTCGACGGATCCCATCCGCACGGTCGCCGACATCAAGGGCAAGGCGATTCGCAACACGGCGCAGTTTATCCCGCTCTTCGACAAGCTCGGCGCGAGCAGCGTGGACGTTTCCTCCGGCGAGATGTACGAGGCGCTTCGCCTGAACACGATCGACGCGGTGAACACGAACAATCACGCCATTCCCACGTTCCACCTTGACGAGGTCTGCTC
>JAISMX010000089.1 GCA_031276515.1 Eubacteriales Family XIII. Incertae Sedis bacterium
CGTATTTCGCAGTAGCGCACGCGGTCGGCCGCCTTCGCGCGGAGCAGGTCGTCGGCGACGCGCGCCAAGGCTTCTTCGCTCTGCAAAAGCTCTATCGGCAGATCGTAGTACGAGAGCAGTTCCGCCTGCGTCGCGAGGGGTTCGCCGATCACGAGCCTGCGGTACAGCGCCTCGTAGGAGCGCTGCGGAAAGCCCCCGTCTCCGGAAGGCGGCGCGCAACCCAAAACCGGCCGGCCGTCCGCCGCCGCGCCGCCCGAGGCATTCGGCGCCGGCTCGCGCCCTTCCATAAGCTCCATCGCCGTTCTGACCTCGAGCGCGCCGTCGAGGTGCATATGCAGTTCCGCCTTTGGCATGGCGCGGAACAGATCGAGCATAAAATCGGCCATGGTATCCTTTATTCCTTTATTTTACCGGGATTCTCCCGGTTTCCATCCAACCTATATTCAATCAAAACCCAGTCACCTCTCCTTGCGCATGGCCACGCGCCGCACCTTCCCCGATATGGTCTTCGGCAGCTCGTCCACGAACTCTATGACGCGCGGAATCTTGTAAGCGGCGGCGGAGGCCTTCATAAAGGCCCGCAGCTCTTTTTTCAGCGCCTCCGATGGCTCGTGGGAGGGCCGCAGCACGATGCTCGCCTTCACGACCTGTCCGCGCAGCGGATGCGGCACGCCCGTGACGGCGCATTCCATGACGGCCGGATGCCGTTCCAGCACGCTCTCCACCTCGTACGGCCCGATTCTGTATCCCGCGGACTTGATGATGTCGTCCGCCCGCCCGATGAAATACACGTAGCCGTCCGCGTCCCGCCGCGCCATGTCGCCCGTGTGATAAACGCCGTCGCGCCACACGCGGTTCGTCGCCGTCTCATCGCGGTAATAACCCATGAACAAGCCGACGGAGCCCCGCTCCGCGCGGACGCAGATCTCGCCCTCCGCGTCTTCCGGCGTTTCGTTTCCGTCCGCGTCGAGCAGCAGGACGTCGTAGGCGGGATTGAATTTGCCGATGGAACCCGCGCGCGGCGCCGTGTAAATCGGCGTCATGGTCAGCGGCACGGTCTCCGTCTGGCCGTAAGCCTCGTTGATGGAAAGGCCCGTCCGCGTTTTGAAGCGCTCGAACACCTCCTCCGTCAGCGGCTCCCCCGCGGAGGTGGCTCGCTCAAGCGCGCTCAAATCGTAGGTCTCCAAATTCGCCGTCAGAAGAACCCTGTACACGGTGGGCGGCGCGCAGAAGGACGTGACCCCATAGCGGCTGATCGCGCGCAGCAGACGGTGCGGATCCAGATGTTCCTGATCGTATACGAGGATGGCCGCTCCGCAGAGCCATTGCCCGAACAGCTTGCCCCAGACGGCTTTGCCCCAGCCGGTGTCCGCCAGCGTGAAGTGCAAGCTGTCCGCGCGCAGCGCGTGCCAGTGGCGCGCCGTCGCGATGTGTCCGAGCGGATAGAAGTGACTGTGCGCCACCATCTTGGGCAGACCCGTGGTACCCGATGTAAAGTAGAGCAGCATCATATCCTCGCCCCGCGTCACACGCGGCAATGTCTCGCCCCGCGCGAAACGCGCGAGCCCTTCGTCGAACGACAGCCAGCCGTCGCGCTTTCCGCTCAAGCAGATGCGTACGCGCAGCGTCGGCGATTGCGGCAGGGCTTGCTCCACGGCCGCGAGCAGCGCCTCGTCGTCCGTCGTCACGACGGCCGCGACGGAAGCCGCGTTGTTGCGGTAAACGATATCCTCCGCCAGCAGATAGTGCGTGGAGGGTATCGCGACGGCGCCGAGCTTCATGAGTCCCAGAATCGCGAACCAAAACTGTACGCGCCGCCGCAGGATCAACATCACCTTGTCTCCGCGGCCGATGCCCGACGCGGCGAAAAAACGCGCCGCCGCATCGGCTCCGGCGGCGATGTCGGCAAAGCCGTAACGCGCCTCTTCTCTCTCGTCGTTGCACCATACCATCGCCGTCTTGTCCGGCGACAGGCGAGCCAGCTCATCGACGCAGTCAAACGCGAAGTTGAAATCCTCAGGCGCTTCGATTCTGAAATTGCGCGCGAAATCGTCGAAATCGGAAAAGTCGTCACGGCAGTAGCGATTGATCAACATAAAAAATCCTCCGGTAAAAATAGAATGCCCCACGCGAATCGCGAGACCTGCGCGATTTCGGAATTTTAGCCGGCCGCGTCCTCGAGAACCTCATTCCGCAGACAATCGCGCAGTACGCGCAGCACCTCGTTCATGTCGAGCGGTTTGCCGAGGTGGCCGTTCATGCCGGCCGCCAAGGATTTTTCGACGTCTTCGCGAAACACATTGGCCGTCATGGCTATGATGGGAACGGATTTCGCTTTCGGATCGTCCAGCGCGCGTATGCGGCGCGTGGCCTCATAACCGTCGACCTCCGGCATCTGCACGTCCATGAAAATCATATCGTAGCCATCGGGCGCGGCGGAGAACATCTCCACCGCCGCGGCGCCGTTTTCCGCGCAGACTATTTCGAGCCGCGTGGGTTCCAGAAGCGCCAGCACTATTTCTCTGTTTATTTCCACATCCTCGGCCAGCAGGATTCGGCGTCCGCTGAAATCGTCGGCATCCGCGGAGACGCCGCCGTCCGCCGCGCGGACGACATCGTCGCCGAGACAATCGTGAATGCAATCCGCCACGGCGAAAGGAAATATGGGCTTTGCCAAAAATCCGTCCACGCCCGCCCGTCTTTCCTCCTCTTCGACCACCGTGCGATCCGCGGAAGAAATCATGGAGATGACCGAGCATTTCGCGTCGCGCGACTTGATTTCGCGCGAAAGAGCGGCGCCGTTCGTGGCGCGCGCTTTCTTGTCGACGAAGCAGAGACGGTACGGGCCGTTGCGCTCCATGAGCGAAACGGCCCGAGCGCCATCGGCCGCGGTGTCGCACAGGGCGCCCATGCTCTGCGAAATATCCCGCAGATATTCCCTGATCTCCGGCGATTCGTCCACGACCAGTATGCGGACGGTTCCGCGCGCGGCGTCCAAGGGAACATGCACATCTTCCAAACCGCGCAGAGCGCGGAATGTGAATGTGAACGCGGATCCTTTGCCCGGTTCCGAATCCACCCATATTCTTCCATCCATCAATTCCACGATGCGCTTAGAGATCGCAAGTCCCAGCCCGGTTCCGCCGAACTTGCGCGAAGTGCTGTTTTCGGCCTGCTGGAACGGATTGAAAAGGCGATCCTGCTGTTCCTTTGAGATGCCGATGCCCGTGTCGCTCACCTTTACCATGATGCGGCACATGTCGTCCTCCGCCTTGACGAACTTCGCGTCGAGGCGCACGGCGCCTCCTTCCGGCGTGAATTTCACGGCGTTGGAAAGCAGATTCATGATCACCTGCGTCAAGCGCTGGTCGTCGCCAATCAGGTTGCGCGGGACATTCTTATCGATGAAGACGGTGAATTTTTGCCGTTTGTCCTCCGCGCGAAAATTGATGACATCCGCGGCTTTTTGCAGAAGTTTTTCAAAATCGAATTCCACAGATGAAATTTCCAGCTTGTTGGCCTCTATTTTCGACATGTCCAGTATGTCATTGATGACGCCGAGCAGATGCACGGACGCGTTTTCTATCTTGTTCAGGCAATCCTCCTTGCGCGCCGCGTCGGTAGCGTTCTTCGCTATGGCGGTCATGCCTATGATCGCGTTCATGGGCGTGCGCATCTCGTGGCTCATGTTCGACAGGAAATCGCTCTTGGATTTAGAGGCGGCCTCGGCCTCCTCTCTCGCGTTTTCGTTTTCCCGTTGCTGATATTTCAGCACGAGTCCGATAAGAATGCTGGAAACGACAAAAGCCACGGCCACGTCTATGAAAAGCAGGCGCTCCGTCGCTATCGGCGTGACGCGCACCAATCCGGAGCCCTGCGCGAAGATGCAGGCCTCGCAGATCGCAAGATACAGCGCCAGCATGATCACGACGTCTTTGCCGCTGAGCAAGACGCTGATGATCACCGTACCCAGCAGCATATAGGTCATCATGCCGCTGTATACGCCGCCGCTCATAAAAAAGACGACCGTGAAGCCGATGTCACAAAACAGAATCGACACCAGCAGACTGCCCATTCTATAGTTGCCCGTGCGGTTGACCAGGATAATCAGAATCAGAATGATCAACGGAAGCAGCGCCGTGGACAGTATGGAAACCAGAGAAGACGATTGAATCAAAGTCGAGGAGAATCCGAAAATGCTGCCGATGAAGCCAAAGAACAGCGCCACGTTGAACAGGCGCCCGTTCAGCGGCATATCCTTTAAAAAGAGATGTGCGTTCAAATATTCCTTTATTTTTTCAGGCATCCACGCATCCTTCCCACGAGCCTCGCCACAGGCGGAGAAATCGCACGATATCCGGTGCCGCGCGTTACCCAAGCGCTGTGAGACGCGACACTAAAATTATAGCATATTTCTCGCGCAATGGGAATTTTTTTTCGCGCGCGTTGCGGCGCGCTTGCAGATTGATGCGTTTGTCAATCCGTTTCTCTTCGACGTCCGGCACGTATTCCATGATATCCCCCGGCCGGCAGTCGAGGGCCGCGCAGATGCGGCCTATAAATTCAACCGTAACGCTTTCGCCCTTGCTTAGTTTTGCAAGCGTAACCGACGATATACCGGCCGCCTGTGCCATCTCGGTTTTTTTTATATTGCGCGCCGGGCAAAAGCAAATTTTACTGGTTGCATACTGCTTGCACACCTACTTGCACACTTTGGGTGTGCAAGTAGGTCAGACTGTCAAAAAAGGTGGTGCAATGCGCCGCCTTTTTTGCGTAAAAACATTGAAGATTCAACGATTTTGTGGTATAATCGACATATATGCGGAGGAATTTTCAATGATTGAGAAAAGCAAAGACATGCGCGGTCAAATTCAAATGACATGCCTCGAAAGTCTTGTTCCGGGCGACCATCTTCTTCGTAAAATCGACAAAGCCGTGGATTTCGGCAGAATTTACGGCATGGTCGAACATCTTTACTGCGACGACAACGGCAGACCGGCCGCCGATCCCGTCGTGCTCGTCAAGATGGTGTTTATCCAACACCTTTTTGGAATCCGCTCGCTCAGGCAGACCGTGAAAGAGATCGACATGAACATAGCGTACCGATGGTTTTTGGGATATGGGATCGACACGCCGCTTCCGCACTTCGCAACGATAAGCCATGCCTTTTCCACAAGGTTCCCGAGCGAAGTTTTCGAAAGAATCTTTGCATGGGTACTCGAAGAAGCAATGAAAAGAGGCTTCGTGAACCCCGCGACGCTGTTCATCGATGCGACGCAGTTCAAGGCGAGCTGTCCCGCGAACAAGAACAAGAAGCACAAGGAACAAATCGGACGACGAACCGCGACGGATACAAGGAATACAAGAGCGACCCCGCCGTCTGCAAGGACTGCCCGCTTCGAAGCCGATGCACGGAGAGCAAAAGCTTCCAAAAGACGGTGACGCGGCATATATGGGCGGAATATCTCGAAATCGCGGAGGACAT
>JAISMX010000107.1 GCA_031276515.1 Eubacteriales Family XIII. Incertae Sedis bacterium
TGCGTCAACGACGTCCTGTGTCAGGGCGCGACGCCGCTGTTCTTTCTGGATTACATCGCGACGGGCCGCGTCAGGGCCGAGAAGATCGCGGAGATCGTCAAGGGCGTCGCGGACGGCTGCCTGCTCGCGGGCTGCGCGCTCATCGGCGGTGAAACGGCGGAGATGCCGGATTTCTACGCCGACGGCGAATACGACATGGCGGGCTTCGCCGTCGGGATCGCGGATCGCGCGAAGCTCATCGACGGCCGGGACATAGGCGAGGGGGATCTGCTCGTGGGGCTTTCCTCGAGCGGTTTGCACAGCAACGGTTTCTCGCTCGCCCGCAGGATATTCTTCGACCGCATGGGCCTCGCCGCGGACAGCTTCGTGCCGGAGCTGGGGCTTTCCATAGGCGAAGCGCTGCTGACGCCCACGCGCATCTACGCCTCCGCCTGCCGCGCCGTCCTGCCGCATTCCCTCGTCAAGGGCATGGCGCATATCACGGGCGGCGGCTTCTTTGAGAACATCCCGCGCGCCCTGCCCAAGGGCCTCGGCGTTCGCATCCGCAGGGCTTCGTGGGAGATTCCCGCGATATTCCCCTACATGCAAAAATGCGGCGACATCGATGAGCGGGAGATGTTCTCCGCGTTCAACATGGGCATCGGTCTGGTCATGGTCGTCGCGCCCGAGGATGCGGCGCGCGTGACGGGGCTGCTCGGCGAGGCCGGGGAGCGCGCTTTCGTGATCGGGAGCGTCGCGGCGGAGGAAGGCGTGATCCTTTGCTGAACACAGCGGTCATGGTTTCGGGCGGCGGAACCAATCTGCAGGCGATCCTGGACGCCATCGAAAGCGGCGAAATCGAAGGCGCGCGGCTCGTCCTCGTCATTTCGAGCAGGGCGGACGCCCGCGCGCTCTCGCGGGCGGCGGCGCACGGCGTTCCCACCTTCGTCGCCGGCAAAGCCGAATTTCCCCTTGCGGAGGAGCGCAGCGCCGCCATCGCGTCCGCCCTGCGCGGCGCGGGCGCGGAGTTGATCGTGCTGGCGGGCTATATGCACGTCCTCGAACCGCGCATCATTCGGGAATTCGAGGGCCGCATCATCAACATCCACCCCTCGCTGATTCCCAAATACTGCGGTCTCGGCTTCTACGGCAAGCGCGTACACCGCGCGGTGCTTGCGGCCGGCGAGCGCGAGAGCGGCGCGACGGTGCATTATGTGGACGAGGGCGTGGACACGGGACCCATTCTGCTCCAGGAGCGGGTTCCCGTACTGGAGGGCGACGACGCCGACGGCTTGGCCGCGCGCGTCCTCGAAACGGAGCATCGCATCTTGGTGCGGGCCGTGAATTTGCTGGCGAAGGAGAAAAATCGGAAAAATGGCGAAGTTTAGAGCATTGATCAGCGTTTCGGACAAGACGGGCGTCGTGGCGTTCGCGAAGGCCTTGGAGTCGCTCGGCGCGGAGATCCTCTCCACGGGGGGCACGGAAAGGGCGCTCGCGGAGAACGGCGTAAAGGTGAAGAACATCTCCGAGGTCACGGGCTTTCCCGAATGCCTCGACGGCAGGGTGAAGACGCTGCATCCGGCGGTACACGGCGGCATTCTGGCCCTGCGCGGCAAGGAGGCGCACATGCGCAGGCTCGCGGAGCTTGGGATCGAAAGGATAGACGTCGTGGCGATCAACCTCTATCCTTTCAAGGAAACGATTCTGAAGCCCGGCGTGACGCGGGAGGAAGCCATCGAAAACATAGACATCGGCGGGCCGGCGATGCTGCGCTCGGCGGCGAAGAACGGCGACGACGTCGCCGTGCTGTGCGATCCGGCGGATTACGAAGCGGTGATTTCGGAATTGCGCGCGGGCGGCCTGTCCATCGAAACGCGGCGCAGACTCGCGCGCAAGGCCTTCGAGCACACGGCGGCCTACGACGCGATGATCGCCGCCTACCTGCGGGCCGAATGCGGGGACGACCTGCCAGATAAGCTTACGCTTACTTTCGAGAAGGCGCAGGACCTCCGCTACGGCGAGAACCCGCACCAGAAGGCCGCATATTACAGGGAGATCGGCGCCCATGGGGGCGCGCTCACGGAGGCGGAACAGCTGCACGGCAAGGAGCTCTCGTTCAACAACATCAACGACGCGAGCGGCGCGCTCGCCGCGCTCCGCGAGTTCGACGAGCCGGCGGTCGTCGCCGTGAAGCACGCCAACCCCTGCGGCGTCGCCGTCGGAAGGGACATCCGCGAGGCCTATCTGAAAGCGTACGAGGCCGATCCCGTATCCATATTCGGCGGCATCGTGGCAGCCAACCGCCCCGTGGACGCGGACACGGCGGAGGAAATCGGCAAGATATTCCTCGAAATCGTCGTCGCGCCGAATTTCACGGACGAAGCCCTTCGCGTCCTGACGCGGAAGAAGAACATACGGCTGCTCAGGCTTCCGGGCATCGCCGAGGCCGCGCCGCGCGGCGAGATCGACGTCAAAAAGGTGTCGGGCGGCCTTCTCGCGCAGGAGGCGGACGCCGCGCCGTTCGAGCCGGAGACGTGGACGGTCGTGACGGAGAGAGCGCCGTCGGAGGCCGAGCGCGCGGACATGGATTTCGGCGCGCGGGTGGTCAAGCACGTCAAATCCAACGCGATCGTCATCGCGAAGAACGGGCAAACCCTGGGCATCGGCCCCGGACAGGTCAACCGCATCTGGGCCGTTCGAAATGCCATCGCGCAGGCCGCGGGTTCGCTCGCGGGCGCGGCGCTCGCGTCCGACGCCTTCTTTCCCTTCGACGACTGCGTATCGGCGGCGGCGGCGGCCGGGATCACGGCCATCCTGCAGCCCGGGGGCTCCGTGAACGACGCGGATTCGATAAAGAAGGCGAATGAGACCGGAATTGCGATGGTGTTTACGGGAATACGACATTTTAAGCATTAAAAGGAATTTTGAACATGAGAGTGATGATCGTAGGCGGCGGCGGCCGGGAGCACGCCATCGCTTGGAAGCTGCGCCAAAGTCCGGGGCTCACGGAATTGTACTGCGCGCCGGGGAACGCCGGCATCGCGGCCTTGGCGACCTGCGTCGATATCGCGGCCGACGACGTGCGCGGCCTGACCGCGTTCGCGGCTGAGAAGAAAATGGATCTCGTCGTGGTCGGGCCGGAGATTCCGCTCGCGATGGGTCTCGTCGATATGCTCGCGGAGACCGGCGTCCGCGCCTTCGGCCCGAACATCAAGTGCGCGCGCCTCGAAGCCAGCAAGAGCTTTACGAAGCGCTTTCTCGAAAGGCACGGCATTCCGACCGCGCGATACAGGGAATTTTGCGACAAGGACGAGCTGCTCGATCACATCGGCCTGTTCGGCTTTCCCATGGTGCTCAAGGCCGACGGGCTCGCCGCCGGCAAGGGCGTGATCCTCGCGGAGACGGCGGCGGCGGCGCGGGAGGCCATAGAGGATATGATGGGCAAAAGGCTGTTCGGAGCGGCCGGCGATACGGTGGTGGTGGAGGAATACCTCGAAGGAACGGAGGCTTCGATGCTCTGCTTCGTGGACGGCGGCGCCATCGTTCCCATGGAGTCGGCAAGGGATTACAAGCGCGCGTTCGACGACGACAGGGGACCGAACACGGGCGGGATGGGCGCCTATTCGCCGAGCCCGCTCATGGACGAGGCGCTCGAGGACGAGATACGCGAGAAGATACTGGCGCCCACGTATGAGGGCTTCAAGGCGGACGGTCTGGATTTCAGGGGCGTGCTGTTCATCGGGCTGATGCTCACGGAGGACGGACCCAAGGTGATCGAGTTCAACAATCGCTTCGGCGATCCGGAGACGCAGGTCATCCTTCCGCGCCTGAAGAGCGATCTGCTCGACGTCTTTCTGGCGGTGACCGAGGACAGGCTCGCGACGCGGGAGCTGCGCTGGAGCGCCGACCGCGCCGTCTGCGTCGTGCTGGCGGCGGACGGCTATCCCGGCGCCTACGAAAAGGGCAAGGCCATAGACGGCCTCGCGCGCGTGGACGGGGACGCGCTCGTGTTCCACGCGGGAACCGCTTTCAAAGAGGGCGCGGGCGATTTGCCGCACACGGCGGGCGGGCGCGTGCTCGGCGTGACGGCCCTCGGCGCGACGCACGAGGAGGCGCGCGAAAAGGCGTACGCGAACGCGGCGCGGATCCGCTTCGACGGCGCGCGGTACAGGCGCGACATAGGAATCGCAGAAGAGGTTTGAACTTGCCTTCCATGAGAACAAAGCGAAGATTTCGCATCAACTACCTGCGGCTGCTGCTCATGCTGCTGTGCGTTTCGATGATCGCCTACGGCGTGATCCTGCTTTCGTCGAGCATGTACGAGGCGAACCGGGACGGGAGCGCCGTGTCCGCCGACGCCGCCTCCGACGCCGAAACGCCGCACAACTCGGACGGAGCGAACGCCGCGGCGGAGGAAAATCCCTTTGCCTCGTTCTATTATTACGAGAAGGACAGGCAGGCGCGGTATGAGAACTACGCGGCGAACCGGCGCAATCTGACGCCGGACGAGGTCGTCTGGCGGGTGAACGCGGAGCTCGACAGGTTCCCCTATACAAACATCGTGAACGTCACGGATTTCACGCCGCCCGTGCTTTTGAACAAATACCGCAAGCTGCCGGACGGCTACGTGCCGGCCGGTCTCGTGAACACGTCCTCCGGCAGACAGATGACGGCGGAAACGAAAGCCGCCTATGAGTCGCTGCGAGACGCCGCCGGCGTCGCGGGTCACCGCATAAGCGCGGCTTCCGCATACCAGTCCATCGAATATCAAAAGGGCGTTTACAACAAACATGTCATGGAGTACGGCAAGGAAGCGGCGGACGATTTCGTCGCGAGGGCCGGCCACAGCGAGCATCATTTGGGAACGGCCATAGACCTTGCGGGAAGCGCCGGGACGGCGGAAGGCTTCGCGGGAACAAAGGAGGCCGAATGGGTGGCGGAGAACGCGTGGCGCCACGGCTTCATCGTGCGCTATACGGACGCCAACCGAGACGTGACGGGCTATATGCCGGAGCCGGGACACATCACTTGGGTCGGAGAGGAAGCGGCCGCGATCATGCACGAGGAGGGCATTGGCAGTTTGGAGGAATATGTGGTGAAGTATGTGCGCCACAAACCTTGATCGCTCAATGAACCCATCGAAAGACGCAACGTTTCTGACGGAGACCCTGCTCGCGTGGTATGGGGCAAACGCGCGCGAACTGCCGTGGCGCGCGGATCGCGATCCTTATCGCGTTTGGATTTCGGAGATTATGCTGCAACAGACCCGCGCGTCGACGGCGCGCCCCTATTACGCGCGCTTCCTGCGGGAGCTGCCCACGATTCGCGCCCTCGCGGAAGCGGACGAATCGCGGCTGTTGAAGCTCTGGGAGGGACTCGGCTATTACAGCCGCGCGCGAAACCTGCAAAAGGCCGCGCGCGTGATTTTGGAAAAGCACGCCGGGCAATTTCCGCGCGCGCCGCGGGAGATCGCGGCCCTGCCGGGCATCGGCCCCTACACGGCCGGCGCCATCGCCTCCATCTGCTTCGAGGAGGCGACGCCGGCCGTGGACGGCAACGTGCTGCGCGTGATGGCGCGGCTTACGGGCGACACCGCGCCCCCGGACGCGCCGGGGCAAAGGCGGCGGGTGGCGGCGACGCTCGCGCGGATGTATCCCGCCGAGGGGCGGCGCGGCGACTTCACGCAGAGCCTGATGGAGCTGGGCGCGCTGGTCTGTCTGCCGGGCGGCGCGGCGCTGTGCGGCGTCTGTCCCGTTTCCGCCGTCTGCACGGCGTTGCGCGAGAACGCGGTCGCGCGGCTGCCCGTGAAAAGCGAAAAGAAAGCGCGGAGAAAGGAAGAAAAGACGGTCCTTGTCCTGCGCTGCGGGGATGCGATCGCGCTGCGCAGACGAGCGCAAAAGGGTCTGTTGGCGGGACTCTGGGAGCTTCCGAACACGGACGGACGCCTGCGAGAGGAAGAAGCCCTGCGCTTCGCGCGGGAATGGGGTCTGCGCCCCGTCCGCGCCGTCGAAGGAAAGGAGCGGAAGCACGTATTCACGCACATCGAATGGCACATGACCTGTTTCTTCATCGACTGCGAAGCGCGGGAAGGCCCGTTTTTCTGGGCGGATGCGCGCATGCTAACCGAGGAGATCGCGCTGCCTTCCGCCTTCGGAAAGCTGCTTCGGACAAATAAGATCGATTTAGAAGAAAAGTAAAAAATTCGTAAAACTTTTTCAAACAAGGGTTTTTAAAGTATACACGAAAAAGAATTCATTGTAATCGGAGCGGTTTAGGGGTATCATAAACACAGGCAATATTTTGTTTTAACGCGAAAGGAAGTGATGGGGAAATGCTGGAACTGGATCAAGTCAAGTACGAACTCGGCGACGCCGCCGCAAATCTCAAAGAATTGGGTGAGTCCCTTTGACCTGGCTGATTTGAAAGCACGCCTCGCGGCGGCGGACGCCGCGATGACGGAAGACGGGTTTTGGAACGACCGGGAAGAAGCGCAGCGCGTGCTGAAGGAAAAGAAGCGCTGCGAATCCCGCATCGGCGAATTTCGCAAGATGGAAGCCGCTCTCGACGACATCGCGGCGCTCCTCGAATTGACGGAGGAGGAAAACGACCTCTCGATGGCGCTCGAAATTCAAAAGAGCTACGCCGATTGGAAAAAAGAGCTTGGCGAGCTGCGCATCCGCACCCTGCTCGACGGCGAATACGACGCGAACAACGCCATACTCTCCGTGCACGCGGGTTCGGGCGGCACGGACGCGCAGGATTGGGCGGGCATGCTCCTGCGCATGTACACGCGCTGGGCGGAAGCCAAGGGCTACAAGGTAAAGATGTGGGATTTGCAGGACGACGACGAGGGCGGCATCAAGAGCGCCACCTTCCTCGTGGAAGGAGAGAACGCCTACGGGTACCTGAAAAACGAGAAGGGCGTGCATCGCATCGTGCGCATTTCCCCCTTCGATTCCTCGGGCCGGCGGCACACCTCCTTTTCCTCGCTCGACGTGATGCCGGAGTTGGACGACGACATCCAAGTGGAGATCAACCCCGACGATCTGCGCATCGACACCTTCCGTTCGAGCGGCGCGGGCGGCCAGCACGTGAACAAGACGGATTCCGCCGTGCGCATCACGCACCTTCCGACGAACATCGTCGTTTCCGTGCAGAACGAGCGCTCGCAGCACCAGAACAAGGAAGTGGCGATGCGGATTCTGAAATCGCGGCTGGTGGAATTGGCGGAGCGCGAGCACAAGGAAAGTCTCGCCGAGCTTGCGGGCGACTACGGGCAGATATCGTGGGGGAACCAGATACGCTCCTACGTGTTTCATCCCTATTCGCTCGTGAAGGATCACCGCACGGGCGCCGAGGTCGGGAACGTGCAGGCCGTGATGGACGGGGAACTGGACTATTTGATCAACGAAAAATTGAAAATGAAGGACGCCTGACGCGCCACATGTGAGAGGCACGGGCGAATGACAGCATGAACATCAACGAAAAACTGGCGAAGGAATTCAATCTCAGGCTTTCGCAAGTCGAAAGCACGGTCGCGCTGATCGAGGACGGCAACACGATTCCCTTCATCGCGCGCTATCGCAAGGAGGCCACGGGCGGGCTCTCCGACGTCGCGCTCCGCGAACTCGACGAGAGGCTCGCCTATCTCAAAAACCTCGAGGAGCGCAAGGAGGAGGTTCTGCGGCTGATCGACGAGCAGGGAAAGCTCACGGACGGGCTGGCCGCGGAGATTCGGGCCGCGGAGATATTGCGGCGCGTCGAGGATCTGTAC
>JAISMX010000139.1 GCA_031276515.1 Eubacteriales Family XIII. Incertae Sedis bacterium
GGGCGACGGAGCTTCTGGACGTTCCGCGCGACGACATAGAGGAGCGGCTTTTGGAGATGGTGTTTGAGGGAGAGGCGCACATCGAAGAGCTCGAAGGCCGGCCGGTCGTCTTTCTCGAAGCCTATTACGCCGCGGAGCGGAGCGTCTGTCGAGATCTGCTCCGTCTCGACCGCGCGGCGCCCGCGCCGATCCGGTCCGATGTGGAAGAGCTGATCGCCGCGACGGAGCGCGCGTCCGGCATCGCGCTCTCCGAGAATCAGAAATACGCGGTGCGCGAATCGCTCGAAAGCGGCGTGTTCGTGATCACGGGCGGCCCCGGAACGGGCAAGACCACCATCATCAACACCATCATCAACATACTGCAAAGCGGCGGGTTAAGGACGGGGATAGCGGCGCCGACGGGCAGGGCGGCGAAGCGCATATCGGAGACGAGCGGCCACGAAGCCTCGACCATCCACCGGATGCTCGAATACTTCCACTCCGAAAGCGAAGACGCGATGCGTTTCGGCCGAACGGAGGAAAATCCGCTCGAATACGACGCGGTGATCGTGGACGAGGCTTCCATGATAGACATCCTGCTGATGAAATACCTGCTGCGGGCCATGCCCTCGGGCGCGCGTCTCATCGTCGTGGGCGACGCGGATCAGCTGCCGCCCGTCGGCGCGGGCAATGTGCTGCGCGACATGCTCGACAGCGAAATCATACGCTCCGTCAAGCTCTCCGAGATATTCCGCCAAGCCGCCGAAAGCCTGATCGTCGTCAACGCGCACAGGATCAACAAGGGGGAATATCCCGCCTGCAACGAACGAGGCAAGGATTTCTTCCTGCTGCAGAGAAGCGGCGAAGCGCGCATACTCGCAACCATCAAGGAACTGTGCGCGACGCGGCTCCCGGACTATTATTCGGATTGCGACCTCATGCGCGACATGCAGGTGCTGACGCCCGCGCGGAAGGGATTGCTCGGCTGCCTCAATCTCAACAAAGAACTGCAGGCCGTCCTGAATCCGCCGGCGCCGCACAAGGCCGAAAAGGTCTTCGGCGACCGCGTGTTCCGCGAGGGCGACAAGGTGATGCAAATCAAGAACAACTACGAGCTCGTGTGGCGGCGCCTTTCGGACGGCGCCTCCGGAGAGGGCCTGTTCAACGGCGACGTGGGCTTTGTCAAGAGTCTCGACGCGGAGGACGGTCTCATGACGGTCGTTTTCGACGAAAACAGATTCGTGACCTACGAATTCCCGCAGCTTGCGGAACTGGAACTCGCCTACGCCATCACCGTCCACAAGAGTCAGGGCAGCGAATTCCCGCTGATCCTGATGCCCGTTTCATGGTTTCCGCACACGCTGGCGACGCGCAATCTGCTTTACACGGCCGTGACGCGCGGGAAGCGCGCGGCCATCCTCGTCGGCACGGAGAGCCGTCTGTGGGAGATGGTGAACAACACGCGGATCGAGGAGCGATATTCCGGGCTTTGCGCGCGGCTGCGCGCTTTCCTGCCGGGCGGCGGCGCCGACGTCTTCCTCGATGAGGCGCCGGCGTGAGCGGTCCTGCGGAGAGCGAACGCCGCGGCGCGACCGGGCCGAAAAACGTCGCGTGCCATGGCGCGTCCGCGTTTCGAAATGTCGCGATGCCATTCTTGAAGAAAGCGGCGAGGATGGCGCTCGATCTCCTGTACCCGCCGTCGATCTACTGCATGGCCTGCGGCAATCTCATCGACGCGACGCGCCCCTATGCGCTGTGCGACGCATGCAGGGAGCGCTTCGGCTGGGCGAACGGCGACGTCTGCGCGAAATGCGGCAGACCTCTGCGCGGCGCCGGCGCGCGCTCTCTCTGCGCGGGTTGCGCGGGCGGCGGTCGGTTGTTTGAAAAAGGTTTTTCCTGCGTCGAGTACGCGGACTGCCGCGCGGTGCTGTACGGCTTCAAATACGGCGGCAGGGCGTATTACGGCGAGCACATCGCTCTCGTTATGCGGGACAGGCTGCTGTGGGAAGTCTTTGCGCAAGGCGGTCTCAAGTTGGACGGCCGGCCCGCCGATCTCGGCGTCGACCTGCTGCTGCCCGTGCCGATGTACGCGAAAAAAGAGCGAAAGCGCGGCTACAACCAAGCGGACGTCGCGGGCCGTTCGCTCGCGCGTCTGCTCGCGCTCCCCTACGGCGCGAAACTCCTCAAAAGAACGCGCGACACGCGCGTCATGAGCAGCCTTTCCGCGGAGGAGCGCGGCGCGAACGTGAAGGGCGCCTTCGCCTTGGATCGCGGCGGGGAGGATGCCGTGCGCGGTCTGCGCGTGATGCTCGTGGACGACATATTCACGACGGGCAGCACGCTTGACGCTTGCGCGGAGGTTTTGCTGGCCGCCGGCGCGTCCTCCGTGAAATTCATCGCGTTTGCCGCCGCCGGCACGGACGCGGGCGACGCGCGCGGAGCGCCGTGAGCGCCGGCGTCCGGCCCGCCGAGCGTCGAATCGTCAACAACAAATCGAATCCTGCGGCTGTCCGGGTCTGCGGTTGAAAGTCCAAGCCGGCTGCGGGCAAAAGGACCCACGTAAACCGGACCGCGATTGCGGCGGCGAGCATGGCGCAGTTTAGATGTAAGTCCTTCCGGGAAAACCG
>JAISMX010000147.1 GCA_031276515.1 Eubacteriales Family XIII. Incertae Sedis bacterium
GCGAGCAGCGTGGACGTTTCCTCCGGCGAGATGTACGAGGCGCTTCGCCTGAACACGATCGACGCGGTGAACACGAACAATCACGCCATTCCCACGTTCCACCTTGACGAGGTCTGCTCGTCCTTCACCTCGTTTCCGATCGAGCACACCGATTTCGCGCTGTTCATGAGCAAGGCGCTCTACGATTCGTTCGACGCGACCCTGCAGGCGCAGGTGGACGAGGTCTGCGAAGAGATGCGGCAGGTCGCGCTCGACTACGTGCACGCCGCGACGCAGGACGCCATCGACAGGACCACGGCGGCGAATCCGGATTTTGAATTCATCGAGTTCAGCGACGAGGACGTCGACCTGCTTGCGGAAACCGCGCAGAGCATCCTCGAGGCAAAGGCTTCCGAGCTCGACGAAAAGGGTCTGCGGGGAAGCGAAGCTTTCGAGTGGATCAAGGCGCGTCAATCCGAATAAGCGAGCAAACGCGGAAATCCGCATGGCCCGCTCGGAGGCCATGCGGATTTCCTTGAACGACGGCGCACAAACGGGAAAGGATCGGTGAACCCCCATGATCAAAACCCTGCTCGACAAAATCACTTCGGGCTTTACGGCGGTCGCTTCGGCGGTGCTCATCGCCGTGGGCGTGATCACCCTCGCGAACATCCTGCTGCGCACCATCTTCAACGCGCCGATCTCGGGCGCGGTCGAGATCGTGCAGGTGGGCATGCTGGTCGCGAACGCGCTCGCGCTCGGCAAGGCCGGGCTTCTCGACCGGCACATCGCCGTCCATCAGCTCGTCGATTGGTTTCCCAAAAGGCTCGGCAGCTCCTTTCGGACCGTAACGGACCTTCTGGGCATGGTCACCTTCGGATATGTTTCTTATTACTATTTTACGCAAATCGAGGAAATGGCCGCGACGGGAAGGGTGACGGATGTATTGAAAGTACCGATATACTGCCTGTACATCGTCATGGCGGTATGCTTCCTTCTGGCTGCAATCGTCTTTCTGTATTGGACGATCGCCCATCTGATCAAGATCTTCAAACCGAAAGAAGAAACACCCAAAGAAGGGCTTGACGCGATCAAGGCCGAGGATCTGCTGACATAACAGGAGGAAAAAATGACGCCGGCTGTCATAGGTGTAATCGGAATCATCGTTTTTTGCGTGCTCCTTTTCACGGGTCTGCACGTGAGCCTCTGCATGATGCTCACGGGAACCGTCGGGTGCATGTTTCTGCTGTCCAATCCCGCGAGCGCGCTGACCTTTCTAACGGACGACATCATCAGCACGTTTATGGCCTACGTGACTTCGGTGGCCCCGATGTTCATGCTCATGGGAGACATCGCCGCCGAATCCGGACTCGGCACGGACCTCTTTACGACGATCAGCAAGCTGAGCGGCGGCAGACGGGGCGTGCTCGCCAGCGCGAGTCAGGTCGTGTGTACGATTTTCGGCGCGATCTGCGGTTCCGGCTCCGCGACGGCCTCCATGATGAGCCGCGTCGCCTATCCCGAGATGAAACGCTACAATTATTTGGATTCCCTTTCGACCGGCGCCATCTCGTCGGGCGCGTCGCTCGCCACCCTTATCCCGCCGAGTCTGCCGCTGATCACCTACGGTCTCATCGCAAGCCAGTCCATCGGCAAGCTGTTCATGGCGGGCATCCTGACCGGTCTGCTGCTCATGGTCCTCTTCATCGTCACCATACAGCTCTGGGCCGCTTTCGATCCGAAAGCGGCGCCGTCCGCAGCGAAGGCCACGCGGCAAGAAAAGCTCGAATCCTTGAAAAACGGCTCCCTTTTGCAAATATCGGGGCTGTTTGTCGTGGCGATGGGCGGCCTGTTCGCCGGATGGTTCACGCCCACGGAGGCCGGCGTCGTCGGCGTTGCGGGCATGATCGTTCTGACGATCCTATCGAAGCGCTTCAATTTCGGCATGCTGATGCGCGCCATCAACAACACGCTCGTCATGTCGGTCGTCATTTACATGCTGCTCGCGGGCTCCGAGGTGTTCAACAAGTTCTTCACCTTGTCGCGCATCCCGATCGCGCTCGGACAAAAGGTCACCGGTCTGGATTTTCCCCCGCTGGTCATCATCCTGATCATCACGGTCATCTATTTCCTGCTGGGAACCGCCATCGAGGTACTGCCGATCATGCTGCTGACCACGCCCATCTTCCTGCCCATCATCGAAAATCTCGGCTACGATCCGATCTGGTTCGGCGTCTACATGGTCGTCATCATGGGACTCGGCGCGATATCGCCGCCCGTCGGCATGAGCTGCTTTGTGACCTCCGTCGTGACGGACGTGCCGATCAGCGTCGTATTCAAGGGCTCGATCCCCTTCATGGGGACCTTCCTCGTCTGCGCGGTGCTGATGGCCATATTTCCGGGGATAACCAGCTATCTTCCGAATCTTCTCTTATAGACAAACGGAGATCGATTGTATGAACGGCACTCTCCGCGGCGAGCGCGAAAAACTTTGGACGAAAAACTTCATCATGCTGACGCTCGTGAACATGAGCTTTATGTTCGGGTTCAACATGCTGCACCCGACCTTGCCGCTTTTCATCACAGATCTGGGCGGAACGAAAGCGCAGGTGGGCGCGGTGGCTGCCGCGTTTTCCGTCGCGGCGGTGGCCACGCGTTTTTTTGCGCCGCTCATCCTTCAGAAATTCGGAAAAAAACGTATGCTGTACACAGGCGTATCGCTCACCTTGGCCGTCACCTTCGCCTGCGGCTTTGCGGAAACCCTGCCGTTCATACTGATCTTCCGCGCCCTGCAGGGCGTCGGTTTCGGTTTCGTGTCGACGCTGACCACCACGCTCGCGGCGGATCTGCTCCCCGACGAACGCCGGGGCGAGGGCATTGGCTATTTCGGCATGGGCATCACGGCCGTAACCGCGATCTCTCCCGCGCTCGGCCTGTTTCTCGTGGAGAGCGCGAGCTTTTTGACGATGTTCCTCACCGCTTCCGCGGGTCAGTTGCTGTCCGTCGCCGGTCTTTTCGCGTTCCGGCCGCCCGCGCGCGTCACGGAACGGACGCCCGGAACGCCCAAATTGTCGATAAAGAACGGCTTTTTTGAGCCGCGCCTGTTTCTTCAATGCGCGATGCTGCTGTGCATGGGCGCCGCGCGAAACGCCGAACAGAATTTCCTGACGCTGCTCGCCGCGGATCGGCGCATTCCAGGACTTTCGTGGTACTATATCTTTCAAACGGCGGTCAGCTTTACCGCGAAATTCCTGACGGGACGCGTATACGACAAGAAGGGCCACGCCTATAGCATCATCCCCGGCGGCGCGTGCTGGGTTGTCGCCTTTCTGATCATGTCGTTTTCGCGCGATCTCGGCACGTTGCTCATCGCGGGCTTCTTCTCCGGCGTCGGCATGGGAGCGTTGATGCCTTCCATGCAGACATGGTGCGTATCGAGCGTGGAACCCGAGCGCCGCAGCGTCGCCTCGGCGCTCTATTTCAACTTCTACGATATCGGAATCGGAGGAGGGGCCATCTTTCTGGGCAATCTGTTCGGAACGTCGGGTTCGGCGGCGGCGTTTCGCGCCGCGTCGGTCTGCATGGTCGCGTTTTTGGCGATTTATCTGACGGGTACGCGGCTTGGAAGAAAAAAGTGATTGTCAAAGCTCGGGTTCACCTCTGTTGTTGCGCCTCATGCTCGAAGCGAAATTCGCCTTGAGCGTCGAAATATCGCCCGGTGTCGTCCTCCCCGCCTTGCGCCCTCAAACTCTCCCGCCTGCGCGCCAGCAATTCGGTGTAAAACCTGCGGTATTCTTCCCGCAGATTGGCCTTTCTCTCCCATATGGTCGCTTCAACCGCGGTTCGTTCCCGGTTTTTTGGCCCGCGCGCACCGTATTTCTGCGTCAGCATCCGATCAAACAGAGCCAGATAGTCGTCCTCCCGCATGCCCTCGATCCGCTGCAGTTGATTCTCGGTGGATTGCAGATCCAAATCCAGATTTCCCCGGGCATACTCGCTAAACATCACATTGTACAAAGTATCGTTTGCGTGCGGCCGGTATTCCGTGCTCATGTGCTGCGAGCCCGCATCCTTTATCCGGGCAAAGGAGGCTTCCTTGTCAAAGGAGCTGAGGTGGCCGTCCGTGCGATTCAGGAAATTTTCTCCTTTTGTATCAAAATTACACAAAAGCCAGTCCAGGGTGTGCTCCCGCAGGATCTCCCG
>JAISMX010000022.1 GCA_031276515.1 Eubacteriales Family XIII. Incertae Sedis bacterium
GGTCGCGCGCGAATATTGGAATTTTGAAAGAAGAAGGAGGACGATATGGGAATCAAACGCATCAAAAAATGGCTTGCGTGGCTGCTCACGGCGGCCATGCTCATCGGCTTGCCCGCGCCCGCGGCCTTTGCGGATTCGCCGAGCGTGAAAGACGTGGCGGGAGCCGCGCTTGCCAAGGTGTTCGGTTATTATCAAACGCAGCGGGGCGGGGCGTTGGCCGGCTGGGAAGACCTCGCGGCGGCTTATATCGCGGGCGAGGATTTGACGAAGTATGCGTTGCCGCCGACGACGAGCGCGAATTCCACTTCCGTGCTGATTTCCTTGATGAAGGGCGATATGGAGGGCGCGAAGGGTTTTGCGGCCGGCTTGGCCGGCGACTTGAAAGCGAAATCGTTCGGCGGCAACGACGCGCTGGAAGTGATTGCGGCGGGAGCCTACAATCGCTCGACGACATCGGAATTGGAAAAAATCGCCGAGGCGGCCGTGAATGCGGGCATAGCGTGTCTGCTTGCGGCGCAGGAGCCCGACGGCGGTTTTTGGAACGGTTACGACAAGGGCAGCGACGCCGACACGACGGGATTTGCGCTCGCGGCGCTTGCGCCCTTCACGGCAACCCATTCCACCGCAGACGCCGCTGTCAACAAGGCCTTGTCCTATCTGAAAAGCGCTCAAATGAACAGCGGCGGTTTCGGAATGTATGGCGACAACGCGAACAGCGCCGCCGCCGTGCTCTGGGGTCTTTGCGCGCTCGGTGAAACCCTCGATGCTTGGAAGCATATTGAAAGCGGCAAGACGCCGCTCGACGCCCTGCTGTCGTTCCAAGATTCGGTCGGCGGGGGCTTCGGATATAAGGACGACGGCGGGGACAACGAATATGCCACAAAGCAGGCGGCGCTCGCGCTCGCGCAGCTTGCGAACGGAAATATAAATCTGGCAAATATAACAGAAAATTCTACAAAATGCAGAAGTCTGACGGTCGGCGTCGTGGGCGCGAACGGCGACTATGTCGAGCGTCCGACCGTGAATGCCGGCGATACGCTTTCGCAGGCCATCGCGCGCGTTTTGACATCGGACACGGTGGATTTGACGGAGTATCACTGCTATGCGGACGGCGTACCTATTACGGGTGATGCGCCAAGCATCTCCGCGATTCCCGACGGCGCCAAACTGCTCGCAATCCACAATACCATTCAAAAGATAACATATTTTAAGGCCAAGGACGACGACGGCATCGGCGTCAATGAAGGCGAGATTCCTTTCGGCGAATCCGTGACATTGCAATTGATGATCACCTCCGCCGCAGCCATATCCGACGTTGCGCCCCTATCCGGGATAGGGGTGGACGGCGACGGTGACGGCTATGCGGACGGCGCCACCGACGAGAATGGAAATGTGACGCTCAGCTGCTTTATCGACGCCGGCGCGTACAGCGTGTATGCGCTGCGCTATTCTTATGATTCGAACTATCAACTTGTACAGCTCATAGGCAACGACACGGCCATACTGCCCGCGAAGGTCGTGATGTCCGGCGGAGCGGCGCAGAAGGCAACGGTCAGCGTGCGCGTGGAGGGCGTTTCCGGCAATGTGGTTTTCAAACCCGCCCTCACCGTGGGAAACAGCGGCGGAAAGAGACTGACCGTCCTCGACGCGGTTAAGGATGCGCTGGAAGCGGACGAAATAGCCTATGTCGTCGGAAGCGGCGGATACATCTCATCGATCGACGGCGTGGCCGCCGCCGGCATGCTTGGATGGCTCTATAATTTCATGACCGAAGATTACCTTAAAGGTGAGCAATCTGTTTTGGGCATGGCTTCGGATACCATTGAGAGCGGCGACGAAATAGTCGTGTATTACGGCGATTATTCCAAAACGCTTTTTCCATCGGCATCTTTCACGCTGAACGCCGACGGAAGCGTCGCGCTGACGGTAAAAGCGTGGTGGAACGGCACTCTGTCTCCCGCCCCGGACGTGCGCGTCTCGTGGGCGGAGAACACCGCTTTCGCGTTTGCGGGCGTCACGGGCGCGGACGGAACGCTCATCATCCCGGCGACCAACGCGCCCGAGGGAAGCCATACGCTGCAAATCGAAAAGATGGACGCCGGCGTGCCGGTCATCGTGCGCTTGGCGCCGGGCTATACGGTGAAGGTGACGCGTGAGGGCGTTTCTCCCGCGCCGCCGCCCTCCGTCGCGACGAATGAGGTCTACATCAAGGTCACCGGCCCGTCGGGAACGATGTTCGCGCGCAAGAGCTTCCCTTGGCACAGGGGCGTGACGCCGCTGGATTTGCTCAAAGAGACGAAATTGGAAATTAAAATCGACGCGGCCGGCGAATACGTCAAGTCGATAGGCGGCTTCGAGGAGTTCGCGTACGGCCCGAACAGCGGATGGCTCTACAAGGTCAACGGCATCGAGACCATCAGGGAATCGGCGGCCTATTACAAGCTGAACGCGGGCGACGAGCTCGAGTGGTTCTACACGCGCGACTATACGCAAGAGGCGGGATCGCGCGCTTGGTCGTCCGCGCCCGCCGCGGAGAGCGGGAGTTCCGGCTCGGTGACCCTGCGTCCCGAAGCGGAGAGCGCGAACGGAGTCGCCAAGGTCGCGCTGCGCGACGAAGATGTGAAAAAGGCCGTCGCCGAGGCTCTGCGCGACAAGGCGGGTGAGATCGTGATCGCGCCCGCGATCAAAGGCGACGCGAAAAAGGTGTCCATTGACATCTCCGCCGCCTCCGCGCTCGGCGTCGCCGAGGAAGCCAAGGCCAAGCTCACGCTCAAAACCGCGCTCGGCGACCTGAGCGTCGCGGGCAAGGGTCTCGCGGCGCTCGCAAGGTCCGGAAGCGGCACGGTCACGCTCTCCGTCGAGCGAGAAGCGGATGTCGTTTCGGCACTGGTCGCCTTGGACGGCAGCCCTGTGGATCGCGTGGAGGGCGGCGTCAAGCTGCGCGTGCCGCTCGCCGAGAAACCGGGCGCGGGAACGGTGGCGCTGCTCGCGCGGGACGACGGAACGGAGGAGGTGATATTGCTGTCCTCGGTCAAATCCGGCGCGTTGGTGGCCGTTCTCGACGGCTCGGCGCGAATCCGCGTCGCCGACAAAAGCCGCCCCTTTGACGATGTGAGCGAGAAAGCCTGGTTTAAGGCGGACGCGGACTTTGTCAGCGCGCGCGAACTGTTCCGAGGGACGGGAGAGAACGCGTTCTCCGGCGAACTGCCGATGACGCGCGCCATGCTGGCCGCGGTGTTCCACAGACTCGCGGGCGCTCCCTCGGCCGAGGGGAGCGCTTTCTCCGACGTCGCGGACGCGGCTTGGTACCGCGAGGCGGCGGCATGGGCTTCGGCCGCCGGCGTCATACGCGGCGTGGACGGCGATTTTGCCGGAGATGCCGAGATCACGCGGGAACAGCTGGCCGCGATGGCGATGCGCTTTGCCGCGTCCGAGAGTGCGGATATGGGCAAGCCGGCGGAACTCACGGGCTTCGCGGATCGCTCGTCGGTTTCCGCGTGGGCGCTGGAATCCATGAAATGGGCCGTGGGAACGGGCTTGCTCACGGGCGACGCCTCCGGACGCCTGAACGCGGGCGCTCCCGCCACGCGCGCCGAGACGGCCGCCATATTGCGGCGTTTTGTCGAGAATTGGACGGAGGCCATATGATCGCGTCCGCGCGCTTGCATCGGGAAACAAACCGCCTCGCGATAAGGCCGCGGAGAATCGAACCCGCTTGAACCCGTTTGCGCAATAAAAAATCCCAAAAGCCTTGACGCGCCGCTGCTTGCCATGGTACTATATGTTGACAATGGCTTGCGCCGCGGCGCAATATGCGGAGGGTTTTCATGAAATCGACCGAGCTCACGGAAAGAATCGCGGATTATGCGCGAGGCGGATCGCGAAGGGTTTTTTTCCTCTCGGTTGCGGCTTTCTCGCCGTCGTTCCCGGATTCATAAGTTTTGAAAAACAAGTCTCCTTTTGCGGGGGATTTGTTTTTATGTTATGGAAAACAATACCTGTACACTGTTCGCGGTTCCAAAAGGCCGCGCGGGAGGCGCTCATGGATCTGAAAGGCAGAAGCTTGTTGGAACCCTTGGATTTCAGCGTGGAGGAGACGGAATCGCTCTTTGCGCTTGCGGGACGCGTCATGGACGCCCCCCGCGACTTTTGCGAGGTCTGCCGGGGCCGGCTGCTCGCCACGCTGTTTTACGAGCCCAGCACGCGGACGCGCTTCAGCTTTGAGGCCGCGATGCTGCGCCTCGGCGGGCAGGTGATCGGCTTTTCGGAGCCGGGTTCGAGCTCTGTCGCCAAGGGGGAGAGCATAGCGGACACGATCAGAACCGTGGCCTGCTACGCGGACATCGCCGTGATCCGGCATCCCAAGGAGGGTGCGCCGCGCGTGGCCGCCATGAGCACGGACATGCCCGTGATCAACGCCGGCGACGGGGGTCACCAGCATCCCACGCAGACTTTGACGGATCTTCTGACCATCAAGCGCGCGCGGGGTGGCTTTGACGATCTGACCGTCGGCGTCTGCGGCGATCTGAAGTTCGGCCGCACGGTGCATTCGCTGATCAAGGCGCTTTCGCGCTACGAAGGCGTCCGCTTCGCGCTGATTGCGCCGGAGGAGCTGCGCGTACCCGAATACGTGCGCAAGGAGGTCTTGGAGAAAAGCGGAACGCCTTTCGCGGAGACGGAGGATCTGGCGGAGGCGATGCCCTCGCTGGACGTCCTGTACATGACGCGCGTGCAGCGGGAGCGCTTTTTCAACGAGGAGGATTACATACGCTTGAAGGACAGCTATATTTTGGACGCCGAGAAGCTGCGCTTGGCGCGCGCCGACATGATGGTGCTGCATCCGCTGCCGCGCGTGAACGAGATCGCGGTCGAGGTGGACGCCGATCCGCGGGCTTTCTATTTCAAACAGGCGAAAAATGGCATGTATATGCGCATGGCCTTGATCATGGCCCTGCTCGGCGTTTAAAGTTGAAGTTCACCGAGATGGGCACTTGTACCCGGAAGCGCAGCGAACGGGTAAAAATTGCGCGGGGTTTGAATAGTCACCTTAATATGGGAGGATAAAATGGTTGTAATCAACAGCATTGCCAAGGGCATCGTCATCGACCACATACGGGCGGGCAGCGGCATGCGGGTGCTCGCGCACTTGAACATCGACACGAGCCGCAACACCGTGGCTTTTATCATGAACGCCGTCAGCAAGAAGCACGGCCGAAAGGACGTGATCAAGCTCGAGAACATCACGGACGTGGATTTGACTGTGCTGGGTCTCATCGATCACAACGCGACGGTGAACATCATAGAGGATCACATCATCGCGGAGAAGATCAAGCTGCGTCTGCCCGATACGGTGACGGACGTGATCAAGTGCAGGAATCCGCGCTGCGTCACCTCGTCCGAGGCCGGCGTTCCGCACATATTCCGCCTCGTGGACGAAGCCGCGAAGGAATACCGGTGCGAATACTGCGACGATATCGTAAAGGCGGGCGAATATTGAAGGGCGCGGCGGGGGCGGGCCGGCGCGCGAAGCTCTTCGGCGCGGACGGCGGGATATTGATACGCGGCGGTCGCGTGGTCGACCCCATATCCGGCCGCGACGAACAGGCCGATGTACTCGTCAGGGACGGCGTGATCGCGGAGATCTCGCCGGCACCGCGCCGCGCCGGCGACGTCGTGGCGGGCGTGAGCCTGCCGGGCGGTCTCCGCGTGATCGAGGCTGCGGGCTGCGTCGTGGTTCCCGGGTTGGTCGATCTGCACGTCCACTTCCGCGAACCGGGCGCGCGCCGCAAGGAGGACATTGCGACGGGCAGCCTGGCCGCGGCGAAGGGTGGCTATACGACCGTCTGTTGCATGCCGAACACCGAGCCCGCCTTGGACAATCGCGAAGTCATCGCGTTCGTGGACGGGCGCGGCCGCGAGATCGGCCTTGTCAATCTGCTGCCCGCGGGCGCAATTACGAAGGGCCGCTTGGGCGCGGAACTCGCCGATTTCGCGTCCATGCTCGCCGTGCCGACGCGCTGTTTTGAGATGACCGGAAGAGGCGTCTGCGCCCTGTCGGACGACGGCGACACCGTGCCGGACGCCGTTCTGATGCGGCGGGCGGCGGAGATGGCCGCCGAGCTCGGGCTCATGCTCATGGATCATCCCGAAAACCGCGCGCTCAGCGGCGGCGGCGCGGTGAACGACGGATTGATGTCGAAGCGGCTGGGGGTCAAGGGCATACCGGCGTCCGCCGAAACCGATATCGTGGCGCGCGATATCGCGCTGGCCGAGGAGACGGGCGCGCGTCTGCATTTGCAGCATATAAGCGCGCGGGCGAGCGTGGATTTGATCCGCTCCGCCAAGGCGCGGGGCGTGAAGCTGAGCGCGGAAACCGCGCCGCACTATTTCGCGCTGACGGAGGAGGCGCTTCTGAAATCGGGAACGAACGCGAAGATGAATCCGCCGCTCCGCACGGAATCCGACAGGCAGGCCGTGATCGCGGCGCTGCGCGACGGCACGCTTGACGCCATCGCGACGGATCACGCGCCCCATACCGCCGAGGACAAGGCGCTATCGATGGAGGACGCGCCCTTCGGCGTGACGGGGCTCGAAACCGCCTTCGCCGTGGCTTATACCGTTCTCGTGCGCGACGGACGATTGTCGCTTTTCGACTTGATCCGCCGCATGAGCGCGGATCCCGCGCGTCTGCTCGGCCTTCCGCGCGGCAGTCTGCTTGCGGGCGTCTCCGCCGATCTCGCGGTCATAGACGTGGAGCGGCCATACGCCGTGGATTGCGCCGGCTTCGCTTCAAAGGGAAAGAACAGCCCCTTTGACGGCATGCGCGTGTACGGCAAGGTGCGCTTCACGATGCGCGGCGGCGTTTTGACGTGGAGCGACGTGCTGTCGGATTTTATGACAAAGAGAGGACGTTTTGAAGATGGACGGATTGATTGAGAGGATAGAACGCCGGGGGACGCCCATCGTCGTCGGTCTCGACCCGGCCTACGAGATGATTCCCGAGGGGCTGCGTGCGGAATGCCGCGAGGCGCACGGCTTTACCCTGCGCGCCATAGCGGAGATGTTCAAGGCGTATTGCGCGCGCGTCATAGACGCCGTATGCGACTTGGTTCCGGCAGTGAAGCCGCAGATCGCCATGTTCGAGCAGCTCGGACCGGAAGGGATTTGGGCCTACGCGGAGACGGCGATGCACGCTTCGGAGAAGGGGCTGTTCGTGATAGGGGACGTGAAGCGCGGCGACATCGCGAGCACGGCGGCGGCCTACGCCTCCCACCTCGCGGGCATCCGCATCGAATCGCGGGAATACGAAACCTGGGCCGAGGACGCGGTCACGCTGAATCCCTATATGGGCGGCGATGGCGTCGAACCCTTCCTCGCCGCCTGCGGCGCGCGCGACAAGGGCGTGTTCGTCCTCGTCAAGACGAGCAATCCGGGCGGCGCGGACATCCAGGACCAAACGCTTGTGTCCGGCTTGAAGGTCTACGAGCACGTGGCGGACCTCGTTTCCGAATGGGGCGCGGGGCTGATCGGAAGCCGGGGATACAGCAAGGTGGGCGCCGTCGTCGGCGCGACCTTCGCCGCCCAAGGCGCGGCCCTGCGAAGGCGCATGCCGCACAGCTTCTTCCTCGTGCCGGGCTACGGCGCGCAGGGCGCCACGGGAAAGGATTTGCGCGGATTCTTCGACGGGGACGGAGGGGGCGCCATCGTCAACTCCTCGCGCGGCATCATCGCGGCGTGGAAGAAGGACGCCAAATTCGGCGAGGGCAACGTCGGCGACGCCGCGCGCGCGGCGGTGTTCCGCATGCGATCCGATCTGGAAACCGCCTTGGGCGGCGGGACGCCGTCATGAGCGGGCCGGCCATGAGCGTGTCCATGCGTCCTTGGAGCGCCGGCTTCCCGGCCGAAATTCTCGAAAACGAGAAAATCGCCGAAGGCGTTCATAAGATTATAATGGAAATAAAAGAAAATAAAGGTATGAAGTATCCCCTGCCGACGCCGGGGCAATTCGTGAACGCGTACCTGAACGACGCGAGCAGACTGCTGCCGAGACCGCTCAGCGTCTGCGATTGGTCGGAGGGTCGCTTGACGCTCGTCTTAGGCGCCGTGGGCGCGGGTACGCGCGCGCTGGCTTCCTACGCGCCGGGAACCGTGCTTCGCGTGGGTCCGCCCGAAGGCCGGGGCTTCGAGTTGGGCGCTTTGCGCGGTATGTCCCGCGCGACGCTTGTGGGGGGCGGTCTTGGGGCCGCGCCTCTGCTGTATCTCGCGAGCGCGTTGCGCCGCGCGGGAGAGGTTCGCGTTCGCGCCGTGCTCGGTTACGGAAGCGAAGCTTTTCTCGCGTGCGACTTCGAGACGCGCTGCGACGAGGTGCACATCGCGACCGACGACGGCTCGGCGGG
>JAISMX010000044.1 GCA_031276515.1 Eubacteriales Family XIII. Incertae Sedis bacterium
GACGAGAAGGAGCGGGCGCACTACCGCTCGCGCAAGATGTTCCTCATGGACATGGAGCACGCCATGGCGGTGGCGCGCGACGAGGGCCTTGAGAAAGGCATCGAACAAGGCATCGAGAAAGGCATTGAGAAAGGCATCGAACAGGGCATTGAGAAAGGCATCGAACAGGGCATCGAGAAAGGCATCGAACAGGGCATTGAGGAAGGCAAGATCAAAGTTGCGAGGGCCGCGTTGGCCAAAGGTTTTTCCGTGGCCGATGTGGCTGACATAACCGGTCTCGACGAAGAAAGCGTGAAGAAACTGGAGACCGAAGCGGTCATGTGAGGCTCTCTCTTCTGGCTGGAAATGCTGCCTCCGTCGGATGACGGGCGGTCGACTCCAACCGGCCAAAGGCCGGGGAGTTTTCCTTCACGTTCGTTCAGGACGCGTCGCAGATGGCAGTCATAAATTTTGAAAGGCAGACAAATAATGAACAGACCATCTGAACAAGAATTGAAGTCATTTTCCGCATATTATAAACAAGATACGGATTTTGCGGCGTATGCTCGTTTATTGCAATCCAAATGGCGAAAAGGAAAAGGTTATCCCATAGGAAAATCACAAAATGGAACAATATACGGTAATTATGTTGAGGAGGAATTTGCCCGGAAGAGAGGCTGTAATTTTTTGACACAAAAAATATGGGATATTGCTCGAAAAGAAATGGAAATGGCAAAAACCAGAGGGGGTCTATATCAAGAATATAGGTTTATTTGCAATCTATTGACATCACAATCGATGTGCTTTAATTTGTTTGGTGAATTTTTTGAAGAAAAAAATACTTTATTAAATATATTCAACGAATTAAAACCAGGTCTAATGGATAAAATCACAGAAATTAGATTTGAATACCCTTATAGACGTGCTGATAAAAAATACCTTGGTGATCGCACAGCATTTGATGTTTTCATTGAATATGAAAAAGATGGTGAAAAATCATTTTTGGGAATTGAAGGGAAATACGCTGAGGCATTGCGAGAAGAATCAATGGCACAATCTGAGATTAATTACGAAAATCACATACAGTATAAACAAATAACAGAAAGTTGTGGTTTGTTTAAGCCGGAAATAATCAACGAAATAAAAAAACCTCCATATTCCCAGATGTGGCGTGATCATCTTTTATCTATTTCTCTTAAAAACAGTGAAAGTAAATATAATAATGGGTACTTTGTCTATTTGTATCCATTCAATAATTTGGAATGTCGGACTGGAATAAAAAATTATTTGCTTTTTTTACAGGATCCCGAAAAGAGTGTATTTGAAATATATGTCGAAGATTTAATAAGAGCAATACAAAAAAATGTAAATAAAGATTGGACAAATGAATTATGTGACAGATATATAAAGGGATTGTAGGATTTGCTGAAAATGGCGGTACTTTTGGCAGTGCAGACTGCGTGAATCCGCATGTGAGGGGATGACGACCGACGCATTGCCGGCGCGGTGGTCAGGAACAGCGAGTTGCCGATATCGAGAATAAGCGAGAAACGCGAGCGCTTCGACGTAAATTGCAGGACGGAGGACGGCAGACAGATCGACGTGGAGGAGATCAAAATGGCGAGCGAACTGTTGATGAGCATAAGCCAAGACGAGAAGGAGCGGGCGCACTACCGCTCGCGCAAGATGTTCCTCATGGACATGGAGCACGCCATGGCGGTGGCGCGCGACGAGGGCATCGAGAAAGGCATCGAACAAGGCATCGAGGAAGGCATCGAACAGGGCAAGATCGAGGTTGCGAGAAACGCTTTTGCGATAGGCCTTTCCGTCGATCAAATCGAGAAGCTCACAGGCCTTTCCCGCGCGGAACTCGAAAGTCTGCGCGAATTTCGCGAACGACGCGCTCTTTCCGGCGTTGGCGCCGAGTAAAAGCGTTTTGTCTCGGCGACTTTGTTTTTTCGGCAATGGCAATAATAATGAAGTTTTCCTCAATCGATTTGTGACACAGCACAGTTGCCCGTGGCTCATGGATAACGGGCGGTTGTTTTCGACAAAACGCGCCGACCACATATTGATAATACAGGGTAAATGTAATAATAGCGGAAGAGGCGCTCGCGCAGATCGGCGAAAAAGGCTGCGCGATTCCATACGATGCCGTCGCGCGCAGGGTCGTGAAGATCGGCGCGGAGTTTGACAAGGGCGAGCGGAACATCGGGCGCCGGCTTGTGGATTTCGAACGGTAAAATTTACCGGTTGCGTTAAAAATCGCGATATTTTGACCGCGCGATTTTGCGTGTTTTAATTTCAAACATATGGGTAAGAATAAAATTGAAAAACACTGTTGACATTGCCCGTCGACAGTGTTAAATTAAGACTATAACTTAGCACTCAACAAGCAAGAGTGCTAACACCGATTCGCAATGAATGGAATGACAAAGAGCGAATCGGCATAACAACCCGGAAAAGCCGCGCGCCCGCCGGCTTGGACGCGCGGTTCACAATGGATATGGTGGAATCGACATGGAGCTTACGGAAAGAAAATTGAGAATATTGCAAGCCATCGTCTCCGACTTCATAACGTCGGCGGAGCCGGTGGGCTCAAGGACGCTGTCGAAAAAATACGATATGGGCGTCAGCCCCGCCACCATCCGAAACGAAATGTCGGATTTGGAGGAGCAGGGTTATCTGACGCATCCGCACACATCCGCGGGACGCGTTCCCTCGGACAGGGCCTACAGGCTCTACGTGGACAGGCTGATGGATCGCGTGGAGCTCAGCGAGAGCGAGAAGCGGCGCATCTCCGAACACCTTGCGGGCAACATCATCGAGTTGGACAGGACGATAGAGCACGCCGCCAACATACTCTCGGAGATCACGAACCTCACGTCCTTCGCCATAACGCCCAAGCAGGATGAGAACAAGCTCAAATACATCAACATCCTGCCGGCCGACGAATCGACGGTCGTGCTCATGATCGTCGCGGAGAGCGGCAAGGTGAAGAACACCGTGCTGCAGCTCAAGGCGCCCTATCACGAGGAAAGCCTGTCGCTGCTCTCCAAGGCCATGACCTACAATTACAGGGGAAAGACGATTTCCGACATCATGACCATGGATATCATACGCAATTTCGAAACGGACATAGAAGCCATGAGCAGGCTGGCCGAAAGCATTATGCCCAACTTCGTCAAGACGCTCGAGAGCATGCTCGACATCAACCTTTATCTCGACGGCCTGACGAACATATTCTCCATCCCCGAGTACAACAATCTCGAAAAGGCAAAGACCTTCCTCGAAATGGTCAACCGGAGAAACAATTTCAAGGACGTGCTCGTGAATCGCGACGAAGGGGTGGTCATAACGATAGGCGCGGAGAACAGCGAAGACCTCATGCGGGATTGCAGCCTGATCACGGCCACCTATCACATCAACGGAAAATTAGTCGGAAAGCTGGGCGTCATCGGACCCACGCGCATGAAGTACGACAAGGTGACGTCGGTGATCGAATACATCACGGACAATCTGAGCAGGAGCTTTACCCTGCCTTAGCCGCAGAATAAGGAAAACGATGCAGGAGGAGACACATGACGACGAATAAGCCAAAACCCGGCGGCGCGCCGCAGCGAAAATCCGCGCAAGCTTCCGTGAACGGAGAGGCCGCCGGGCCTGAAAAGGAAGCGGGATCCGCACCCGGCGGCGCGCGGAAAGACGAGGGCAAGGAGCCCCACAAGGCGAGGGGAGCGCGGACCCCGGTCGACGCGGAGCAAGCCGCGGAAGGCGGCGCCGGGGCGCCGCCGCCGGACGACGCGGATCGGCGGGAAGCGACCGGCGACGCGCGCCAAGCGGAGGAAGCGGACGGCCGTCCGGAGGCGCCGGGCGACAAGGCCGCCCAAGACGAAGGCCCGGACGCAAAATACATGCGCCTTGCGGCGGACTTTCAAAACTACAAGCGCCGCGTCGAAAAGGAAAAGAGCGAGATCTACGCCTACGCCAACGAGAAGATCGCCGTCGATTTGCTGGAAGTAATCGACAATTTTGAACGGGCGCTCGAAGCCGGCGGCGCGGAAGCCAAGGACGAAGGCTTCGCCAAGGGCATGGAGCTGATCTTCAAGCAGCTCTTGGACATCCTTTCGAAGAACGGCGTCGAGGAGATACAAAGTCTCGGCGAGGAGTTTGACCCCGCAATGCACCACGCGGTCATGATGGAGGAGACGGACGACCGGGAGAGCGGCAAGGTCAGCGCGGTGCTGAGCAAGGGATACAGGTTAAAGGACAGGGTTATTCGACCGGCGATGGTCAAGGTAGCCCAATAAGCGGTACATAAAAGGAGAAGATGAAGATGGGCAAAGTAATAGGCATAGACCTCGGCACCACAAACTCTTGCGTTTCCGTGCTGGAGGGCGGCGAGCCGGTCGTCATTCCAAACGCGGAAGGCAACAGAACGACCCCCTCCGTGGTGGGATTCGCGAAAAACGGGGAGCGGCTGGTGGGAGAAACCGCGAAACGTCAGGCGATCACGAATCCTGACAGAACCATTTCTTCCATAAAAAGACACATGGGAAGTTCCTACAAGATCGAGATCGACGGCAAATCCTACACGCCGCAGGACATCTCCGCGATGATTTTGGGCAAGCTCAAAGCCGACGCGGAGGCCTATCTGGGCGAGAAGGTCACGGAGGCCGTCATCACGGTGCCGGCCTACTTCACGGACAGCCAAAAGCAGGCCACGAAGGACGCGGGCAAGATCGCGGGACTGGACGTGAAGCGCATCATCAACGAGCCCACGGCGGCCTCGCTGGCCTACGGGCTCGACAAGGACACGGATCACCACAAGATCCTCGTCTATGACCTCGGCGGCGGCACCTTCGACGTCTCCGTGCTGGAGCTCGGCGACGGCGTGTTCGAGGTGCTCGCCACGAACGGCAACAACAAGCTCGGCGGCGACGATTTCGACGACTCGCTGATGAACTTCATCGCCGACACCTTCGCGCGGGAGAACGGCGTCGATCTGCGCAAGGACAAGATGGCCTTGCAGCGCCTCAAGGAGGCCGCCGAGAAGGCGAAGAAGGAGCTTTCGAGCTCCCAGACCACGAACATAAACCTGCCCTTCATCACCGTAAACCAAGACGGGCCGCTGCACCTGAACATGGACGTCACGCGGGCCAAGTTCGACCAGCTCACGGCCGATCTCGTGGAGAAGACCGTCGAACCCATGCGCAAGGCGCTGGCCGACGCCGGCATCACGAACAGCGACATCGACAAGGTGATTCTGGTGGGCGGCTCCACGCGCATCCCCGCCGTGCAGACGGCCGTGAAGAAGATCACGGACAAGGAGCCTTTCAAGGGGATCAATCCGGACGAATGCGTCGCGGTCGGCGCGGCCATACAGGCCGGCGTGCTGACGGGCGAGGTGCACGATGTGCTGCTGCTCGACGTAACGCCGCTGTCGCTCTCGATAGAGACCCTCGGCGGCGTCGCCACCAAGCTGATCGAGCGCAACACGACGATCCCGACGAAAAAGAGCCAGATATTCTCGACGGCCGCCGACAATCAGACCGCCGTGGACATCCACGTCATGCAGGGCGAGCGCGAGATGGCCGCCGGCAACATCACGCTCGGCCGCTTCCAGCTCTCCGGCATACCGCCCGCGCCGCGCGGCGTACCGCAGATCGAGGTCACCTTCGACATCGACGCGAACGGCATCGTGAACGTCAGCGCAAAGGACATGGGTACGGGCAAGGAGCAGCGGATCACGATCACGTCCTCCACAAAGCTGTCCGACGAGGAGATCAAGGCCAAGGTCAAGGAGGCGGAGCAGTACGCCGCCGAGGACAAAAAACGGAAAGAGGAGATCGACGCGAAGAACGGAGCCGAAACGCTCGTGTACGAGACGGAGAAGGTCTTGAAATCCCTCGAAGGGAAGATCTCCGGCGAGGAGAAAAACCGTGTCACGGAGGCGAAAGACGCCCTTTCGAGAGCGCTTGAAAGCGGAAACATCGACGAGATAAAGCAGAAGACGGAGGCGCTCACAAACGAATTCCACGCGATCTCCGCGAAGGTGTACGAACAGCAGGCGCAGCAACAGGCGGCGGGCGGCGCCGATCCGGGTCCGGCCGAAGCGCCGCAGGACGACGAACCCGTGCAGGGCAATGTCGTGGACGCGGATTACGAGGTCGTGGACGAGGATAAGCCGGGCGGCAAGGCGGACGAGTAAGAGATGGCTGAAAAAAGGGATTATTACGATGTCCTCGGTTTGAAAAAGGGCGCGCCGGAGACGGAGATCAAGAAGGCTTTCCGCAAGCTGGCCATGCAATATCACCCGGACAAGAATCCCGGCGACAAGGCCGCGGAGGAAAAGTTCAAGGAGGTCAACGAGGCTTACGGCGTGCTCTCCGATCCCGAGAAAAAGGACCGCTACGACAGGTTCGGTCACGCCGGCGTCGATCCGAGCGCGGGCTTCGGCGGAGGCGGTGCGGGTTTTGGCGGCTTTGGCGGGGGCGGAGGCTTCGAGGATCTCTTCGGCGACCTCTTCGGCGGCATGTTCGGCGGCTCGTCCTCGTCGCGCAGCCGGCGAAGCGGGCCGCGAAAGGGCCAAGACCTGCAGAAGAACATACGCATAAGCTTCGAGGAAGCGGCCTTTGGCGTGAAAAAGCAGATAAAGCTCAACAAGCACGTTCCCTGTGACGCGTGCGGCGGCACGGGCGCGGCCGGCGGCGCGTCGCGCGTGAAGTGCCAGAGCTGCGGCGGCACGGGCGAGGTTCGGACGCAGCAGCGGACGCCTTTCGGGCAGTTTGTGAACGTCTCCCCCTGCGCGAAGTGCGGCGGCACGGGCGAGGTGATCGAAAACCCGTGCAAGGTCTGCGGCGGCAGCGGTAAGGTGCGCAAGGAAATCACGCTGTCCGTTGACATCCCCGCCGGCGTGGACAACGATTCCGTCGTCAAGCTGGAGAGGCAGGGCGAGCCCGGCGCCTTGGGCGGCCCCGCCGGCGACCTCTACGTCGTGATCGCCGTATCCGAGCACAGGCTTTTCAAGCGGAAGGGCAGCAACCTGCTTCTCGAAATACCGATCACCTACATGCAGGCGGCCCTTGGCGACAGCATCACCGTCCCGACGCTTTCCGAGAGGGTGTCGTACAAGATCCCGCCGGGTACGCAGTCCGGCGCCGTGTTCAGGCTCAAGGGCAAGGGCATACGCTCCCCGCATACGGGCAAGACGGGCGACCTCTACGTTTCCGTAACGCTGGAGGTACCCACCAAGCTGAGCGGCGAGGAGAGGAAATTGTTAAAAAAATTGGATGAAGTATCCAAAAAAGAGAACGGCAACGAGGCCTATTCCAAGCGCAGGGGGTTTATCGACGCGATGAAGGAGATGTTCAATTGATTTTACGCGATCGATTTCGCACGAATCGGCCCCGGCCCTATATCTTCACGAATTTGACCTCGCGATTTTCGAATGTCGCGAGGTATTTCATTCCCGCTTCCCGCGCCATGTGTACGGCGCGGTCGAACATGAAGCCCACGTCCGCGGCGCGGTGGGCGTCGGAGCCAACCGTCATGATCTCCCCGCCCGCGCGGGCGTAGAGCCGCAGCATTTCAGCCGTGGGCGTGGTTCTTTCGCCCATGCCGTAACGAAAGCAGGAGGTGTTGATCTCGATGCCCTTGCCGTCCGCGATCAGAAGCCGCACGATGTCCTCCACGAGATCGCGGTAGACCTCGTCGGCGGGGATGCTCGCCGCGTAGCGGTCGATCACGTTGAAGTGGCCCAGCACATCGTAATCTTTGTACAGCTTGAGGCATTGCAGCATGTAGCCGTAGAAACCTCGGTACAGTTCCTCCGCCGGCCTGTTCGCGTATTCGGGAGCATAGATTTCAAAGCCCTCCGCGCAGTGGAAGGAGCCTATGACGAAGTCGAAGGGATAGGCGCGGATCACGGCGAGGCGATCCTCGATCACGTCGTGCTGAATGCCGATTTCAATTCCCTTGAGTGTTTTTATTTCCGCGCCGTATTTTGCGGCGAGGCGTTCGAGCTCCTGCGCGTAGGCCGCGAGATCGAGTTCGAAGTCGTATTCCGCGTTGCGGTAATGCGGGTCGCAGTGATCCGTGACGGCGTATTCTTTGATTCCGAGCGATATGGCTCGCAACAGCATCGTTTCAAGCGCCTCGTCCGAATCGGCGGAGAAGGACGAATGCGTGTGATAGTCGTACATTTGTTTACAGCCTCCTTTAAGATGTGTTATAATAGCCGCATGAAACGCGGCTGCCATAGGGTTTTAAACGCGCCGCGCAATCAAATCCCATTATAGCACACATTTCGTTTTGTTCACAAGCGCGAGGGCCAATATGACATCCGAGGAAAGGCAATTGATAGAAGAAGCCAAGAACGGCAGCGAGGGCAGCTTCGAGGCTCTGATTTTGTCATGCAAAAAAAAGGCGTGGAACATCGCCTTTCAATACATGCGCAACGAGAACGACGCGATGGACGCATTGCAGGAAAGTTTTATAAAAATATACAGAAATCTGAACAATTTCAAGGGCGACAGCCGCTTCGACACGTGGGTGCATCGCATCACGGTCAACACCTGCAAGGACATGCTGCGGAAAAACGAGAAATACAAGCTCAACGACAGCCTATATACCGCCGGGGAGGACGGGGACTACCTGCGGGAATTTCCCGACGTCGATCCGGGGCCGGAGGAGACGGTCGTGATGTCGGAGCTGGCCGCGGAGCTGCTCTGCTGCGTGGATATGCTTCCTCCCGACCACAGGGACGTCATCATACTCAGGGACATACGGAATTTGAGCTACGAGGAGATCAGCGTGATTTTGGACGCCTCGCTCGGCACCGTCAAGTCGAGAATAAACAGGGCGCGCGGCAATTTGCGGCGCGTGTGGCTGGAACAAAAGGCTGAGAACGGCGTCTAATCATATCGAAAGAACAGGTTCCTATATGTGGAGTTGACTTGCAGAGGAGGACAACATCCTTGGAGCGCGAGAGAAAAATGGACTGCGACCAAGCTTTGGAGTTGCTTTCGCCATTTATCGACGATATGCTCGATCCGGAGGAGACCCGCGCGTTGCGCCTTCATCTTGAGGATTGCGCCGCGTGCAAGGCGGAATACGACCTGCTTGCGCGCATGCGAGAGGGGCTTTTGCGCGTTCCCGAGCGCCCGTTGCCGGCGGAGTTCGATGCGCGGCTCAAAGAGGCCATCGCGGCCTTGTCCGAGACGGCGCCGCAAAGAGTCGCGCGGGCTTCGCGCGGGCGCCGCCGCGGGCTGAAGCCGGCGGCGTCGGTGGCGGCCGTGTTCGCGGTAGGCTTGCTGTCGCTGTTCCTTTACGCAAGGTCCGATATGTCCGGTCCCGCTTCCGGTCCGCTTTCCTCCGCGCGCGACGGAGCGGCCGTCTCGGAAGAGGCGCAAAGCGCCGCCTCCGCCGATGCGGACGCGCGCGCCGATTACGATTACGTCGCAGACGCGGAGGCCGCCTTGGATGAGGCGAAGAACGCCGCCGAAAGCGAAGGCGCCGCCGCCTTCGCGGATGTCGGGAAGGACGGCGCGTCCGGAAGCGCGCCGCCGGAGTTTTTTCCCGGCGCCGCCGATCTCCTGCGCCCGGAGGTTTACGAATTCCCGGACAGAACGGGCTATCCCGCGCGAGGAACGACGACGGGCGCGCACCGCTTGGATGAAAAAGCCGTGTGCGACGAGCTCTTGCGGGAGAAGTTAAGCGGCTGGACGTATAAAATCCTGAGCGAAGAGAAGCGTGACGGCGCCTTCGTCTACCGCGTGAATCTGATCGCCAACGAGGCCGGCATGGAGTTCAATCATGAAATAGAGGTCGTCGTGACGGGGGCGAACAAGAAGGTGCGGGTATATTACGCGACGGAGTTCATGGGTCTTTGAATCGACGGTACGGGAGCGTGAATGGGAAATAATACCATAATCATCATCGACGGAAACAGCTTGGTCAACAGGGCGTACTACGCCATACAGCGGCCGATGATCACAAGGGAAGGCGTGTATACGCAGGGTATATACGGCTTCCTCAATATGTTTTCCAAGCTCATGCGCGATCATGAACCCGGCTACGTCGCGGTCGCCTTCGACCGCAAGGCGCCCACATTTCGGCACGAGGCCTACGCGGAGTACAAGGCGGGCAGAAAGAAGATGCCCGAGGAGCTCGTCATGCAGCTTGCGCCGCTCAAGGAGCTGCTCGCCGCGATGCGCGTCGGAATGCTGGAGCTCGACGGCTTTGAGGCCGACGACATCATGGGCGCGCTCGCGAAAAGGGCGGAGGAACAAGGATTCGAAGCGCTGATCATCACCGGCGACAGGGACGCGCTGCAGCTGGTCGGCAAGAAGACGCGGGTGCTCATCACGAAGCGCGGCATCTCGGAATTCGAACTCTACGACGAGGCCGCCATGTTTGAGAAATACGGCTTCGGGCCGAAGGAATTCATCGATTTCAAGGGCTTGATGGGGGATCAGTCGGACAATATACCCGGCGTTCCCGGCGTCGGCGAAAAGACGGCTCGGAAGCTGATCGAGGAATTCGGCGACATCGAGAACCTATTGTCGAATCTAAAACGCGTTCCATCGGAAAATCTCAGGACACGACTGTCGGAAAACGCCATGCAGGCGCGCATGAGCCGCAAGCTGGCGGAGATCATCACCGACGTGCCGCTTGAAATCGACTTCGAGAGCTTTCGCGTCGCGGAACCGGACAACGAGCGCTTGGCGGAGCTTTACGCGAGGCTCGAATTCAACACGTTTTTGAAGAAGTTGAAATTGCCGGCCGGAGGGCCGAAAACCGCGACGGATCGCTTTGCCGGCGGAGAGGGCGCGGACGCCGAGGCGACTTTGGCGGGCGGCGCGCCCTTGTCCGCGGCGCCCGCGCTTCGCGTGCGCATCGTCGCGACGGAGGAAGACATCGCGGACTTGGAACGGGCGGCCGCGGAGGCCGAATACGCCGTGATTCGCGGCTTCGGCGACAGGAGCCACGTGCGAAAGCCGCAGCTTTACGGCTTCTCCGCGCTGCTGGGCGACACTTGCTTCTATCTGCCCTTGGACGGCGCGACGGAGACTCTGCGCGCGGCGCTTTTCAGGGCGCTGAACGCGCCGCGCGGGGGCGTGGCCGGCCACAACCTGCTCGATGAATTCTACGCCCTGCGCGCCTTGGACGAGACCTTTGATCCGCCGGTTTTCTTCGATACGGCCGTCGGACAATACCTGCTCGAACCCACGCGCAGCGAATACGAACTCGGCGCCCTGATGATGGAATATTTTCGCGAAAATCCCATCGACGAAGAAAACCTCTTGGGCGAGGGGCGGCAGATGGACATGCTTTCGGACACGGACGAACAATACGCCGCCTGCGGCGCGGCGTGGTGCGGCGCCGCGGACAGGCTGATCGGCGTCATACGGGCGCGGCTCCGCGAGGAAGAGCTCGTGGACGTCCTCGAAGCCGCCGAGCTGCCGCTGATATCGGTGCTGTCCGATATGGAGACGGCGGGCTTTGCGATAGACGAAGACGAGCTTCTGCGGGTCGGCGCCGCGCTGACGACCGACATAGAGACGCTCACGGAGAGCATCCACGAGGCGGCGGGCGAAAGCTTCAACATCAAATCCCCCGCGCAGATCGGCGTCGTGCTCTTTGAAAAGCTGGGTCTGCCCGCGTCGAAGAAGACCAAGGTCGGCGGCTACGCCACGGGAGCGGACATTCTGGAAAAACTGCGCGACAAGCACCCGATAGTCGATCTCATACTCGCGTATCGCATGCTGACAAAGCTGAACGGCACCTATGTGGAGGGGCTTTTGCCGCTCGTGGGCGGCGACGGCAGGATCCACCCGCATTTCAAGCAGACCGTGACGGCGACGGGCCGCATAAGCTGCACGGAGCCGAATCTGCAAAACATCCCGATACGGCATGAGCTCGGCCGCTCCATTCGCAAGGCCTTCGTTCCGGAAAACGAAGAATTCGTTCTGGTCGGCGCGGATTATTCGCAGATAGAGTTGCGGGTGCTGGCGCATCTGAGCGATGATCCCGCGCTGACGGAGGATTTTCGCCAAGGGGCCGACATCCACCGCCGCACGGCCGCCCGCGTGTTCGGAGTCGCGGAGGAGGCGGTGACGCCGCTTTTGCGGGGTCGCGCGAAGGCCGTGAATTTCGGCGTGATCTACGGCATGAGCGGTTTCGGCCTGTCGGAGGAGATCGGCATAAGCCGCAAGGAGGCCGAACGCTACATCGGGGAGTATTTCAAGACCCACGCCGCCGTAAAGGATTTCATGGACGGGCAGATACGATATTGCCGGGAGCGCGGCTGTGTGCAAACCGTGCTCGGGCGCAAGCGGCGCATCCCGGAGATCACGGCATCCTCCCACACGGCGCGGCAGCTCGGCGAAAGGCTCGCGATGAACACCCCCATACAGGGGAGCGCGGCGGACATCATCAAGCTCGCGATGATCCGCGTGGCCGGCGCGCTGCGCGCTGCGCGGCTGCGTTCGAGGCTCATTTTGCAGGTGCACGACGAACTGATCATCGAGGCGCGCGCGGACGAGCTCGACGCGGTCAAAGCGCTGCTGCGGGAGAATATGGAGCGAGCTTTTCCCTTGCGCGTTCCGCTCACGGTGGAATTGAATACCGGTAAAAACTGGTATGATCTAAAATGACGATCATCGGACTTACGGGCGGCATCGGCAGTGGCAAGTCCGCCGCCGGCGATTATCTCGTCGAAAAGGGATATGCGGTCATAGACGCGGACGCGCTCGCGCGCGAGGCCGTGGCCGTCGGCTCCGCGGGTTTGTCCGCCGTTGTGGCGCGCTTCGGCGAGGATGTGTTGCTGCCGGACGGAAGTCTGGACAGGAAGGCTCTCGCGGCGCGCGTGTTTTCGGACGCGGACGCGCTCGCGGAACTGAACGCCATGCTGCACGCCGGGATTCTGCGAGAGATGCGCGCGCGCGCCGAGCGTCTGCGCGCGGAGGGCGCGAAGGCCGTGTTCCTGAACGTGCCGCTTCTGATCGAAACGGGCATGCAGTCCGAGGTGGACGCGGTGTGGCTCGTGGACGCGGACGAGGAGGAGCGCGTGCGGCGCGTCGTCGCGCGCGACGGCGCGAGCTCCGAAGAGGCGCGACTGCGCATCGCGGCTCAGCTGCCGTCGTCCGAAAAGCGTCGCCACGCTTCTGAGATCATAGACAATTCCGGCGCGCTCTGCGACTTGCGCGCGGCGCTGGACGCTTTGCTCGAAAAATACGGAATTTGAGGACGGTCGCTCGCGTGGACACGGAAACGATACAGGAAACGGCACACGAAAACAGGGGAAAATCGCGCGGACGCCGCCGGCTCTCGGCATGGGCTTCGACCCTCCTCTGCGCGCTGATCGCCGTGCTTTTGAGCGCCTGCGGCACGAGTGTGCGCGTCATGCTCGGCGGCGCCGAAAAGCCGGAAAACGTCTTGACGGCGTCCTCCGTCGTATTCCTTCCCATGGAGTCGGTGCGGACGCTGAATCCCATCCTCTCGAAGGATGAGGACAGCTATCGCATATGGAAACTCATCTATGACGGTCTGTTTGAACCGGGCGACGACTTGTCCATGACGCCCTCTCTCGCGGAGAGCTACGCCTATGACGAGAGCGGCCTTTCCATGAACATACGCCTGAAAAGCGGTCTGCTCTGGTCCGACGGCGAACCTTTGGACGCGGCCGACGTCGTGTTCAGCATCGACGCCTACGCCGCGGATCCGAATGCCCATCTCTACGGCGAAAACGTGCGCGGCATACGATCCGCCAAGGTCGCCGCGGAAGATCCCCTGTCGCTCGTCGTCTCGTTCAGGGATGCCAAGGACGCGAGCGCCGCTTTGCTCACCTTTCCCATATTGCCCGCGCACCTCTATCGCAACCGCGGCGAACTGCGCGGGAAAGCGGAGGATTTCATTCCCGTGGGATCGGGCCCCTACGCCGTGAAGGAATTCGATCGCTATTCTCATTTGACGCTCGTGGGCAATCCGCATTTCTCCGGCGGCGAGACCCCTCGGAACACATTGGAATTCAAGATGATTCCTTCCATGAACGACGCGCTGAACATGCTGGGCATCAACGCGATCTCGTACGCGGTCTCCAAAGAGGGCGACAGGGCCACGATCTATCGCGACGCGAACATACGCGTGCGGTCCTTTCCCTCAAACGAAGCGGTCTGGATCGGTTTCAACTTCAACGGAGGGCCGCTTGCGCGCAAGGAAGTGCGGCAGGCCGTCGCTTTCGCCGTAAACAGCGAAGAGTTGCTGGAGGTTTGCTTCTTCAGCAGCGGCGTTCCGGCCGACAGCATCTACTATCCGGGCTTCCTCGGAATTGGAGAAAACGCGGATCCCTATCCCGTGAACATCGACAAATCGAATCTGCTGCTCTCTTTGGCGGGGCTTTCGGACGCGAACGGAGACGGTTTTCGCGAATATTTTTCGGTCGAGGAAGGGGAGGAGGAGGGCGCGTTGCGCACGCTGTCGCTGCGCCTGCTCGTCAGAGGAGACGACGTTTCCGGGGTGTCGGCCGCGCAGATGATCGGGTCTTCGCTGAGCCGCGTCGGTCTCGCCTGCGAGCTCGCGGTTCTCGACGGAGAAGCGTATTCGGCGGCGCTCGCGGAGGGCGCTTACGATCTCTGGCTGGGGGGCGCCGTGATGAGCGAGCGTTACGACCTGAGATCGTTGCTGCATTCGGCTTACGGCAATCCGATAGCCTACGCCGATCCCGCCATGGACGCGCTCTTGGACGATTTCGCGGCCGCGAAATCCGAGGACGCGCGCCGCGAAACGTTCGCGGAGATACACGCGCGCCTCGTGGATGAGATTCCGTACTACTGCCTCTTCTACAAGACCTACGGCGCGGCGGCCTCTCCGGCGCTCGAAGGCGATCCGGACCCGCGTTTCGACGATATCTATCGCGGCTGCGAGTCGTGGCGGTGCGTATACGAGACCGCATCGAGCGCGGGCAAAACCGGCGCGGTGGGTGAGTAGCAACCGACTAACCGATCAGCTTCAGCTCAAGCGCTATGCGGATCACGTCCATGTTGTTTTCCGCGCCGAGCTTCGCGTATATGATCTGAAGCAGGGATTTCACCGTATTGATCGACAATTGCCGGTTGACGGCGATCTCCGATCTCGAAAGCCCGTGATAGAGATCCGTCAGTATCTCGACCTCCCGCGGCGACAGATGTATCTCGTCGCCCAGATGGTTCGCCTTTCTGTATTCCGACACCACAAAGGCCAGCTTCTTCGCGTAGGTGGCCGATTTTTTGTTGATGCGCGCAAGCCATTCCGCCGGAATGCCGCAGCCCGCGGCCTTCATGGCCGCGCGGCTGAGCGTGCGCATCTTGCTGCCGTATTCGACGAAGGGCATTTCGAAGGCGTTGGGGCGCGCCAGCTCGTAGGCCTCGGAGAACGCGGCGAAAGCGCCGGCCTTTTCGTGTAGTTGATATAGGCAGACCGCTTTCAGCAGTTTGAATTCGAGCCGCATGAGCAGAAGCATGCCCTCGGAATCTCGGCTGTCGAGGAAGGCAAGAAGCTCGTTGTACTTGTTGTCCGCCCAATGGCACCGCATGCGCACCGGTATTTCAAAATCGAGCATGACGGACGGCGTCACGCTGTCTTCGAAACCGCCCTTGAGCCAGTCGGCAATGCGCGCGTTCTGCCCGAGCTGCGCGTAGTACCAGCTCGTCACGAGATCGTAGTCCACGGGGCTTATGGGGTGTTCCGCGAGCTCCGTCGACATGTCGAGATGCTTCAGATGTCTCTGCAGCTTCGCGTAATCGCCCGCCTGCAAGCCGATGCGAAGCAGATAAAATACGGCGCGGCTTTCGATTTCGCGCTGATGGTTCTCCTTTGCCTTGTACATGGCTTGGTAAGCGAATTTCTCCGCGTCCTGCAATTCTCCGCGCATATAGGCGAGCTCCGCACGCGCCAAAGAATTCAAACCCTGCATGCAGCCGTTCATGGAATGCGCCGCATAAGGCGTCAAGCGGTCGAGGTTTTCGATGTACAATTCCATCTCGCCGCTCTCCGCGCCGCCGGCCCTGCACGCGTAGGAGCCCAGGGTGACGCTGGTGACGGGTCCCCTGACCGCGTAGGGGCCGAAGGGGGCGCCGAGCTTGAAATACCGGTCGGCCCGCTCAAAGCAGCGCCACACTTCCCGATCCGGGCGCAGGGGATACAGCATCATGCGCGCAAAGCCCAGATTGTTGTAAGCGCCAAGCAGGACGCGGCAGTTGAATTTGGAAGGAGGAAGTTTCTCGAAGCGCTCTATGGTCTCATTCATCATGGCGATGGCGTCGTCGAAACGGCCCGCGCTCATGAGCAGTCGCATGTAGAGACTGTGCGATATGGGGTTCTCCCGGAAAAGCGCGTCGAGACCTTTTTCGATGGAGGCGAGTATGAACCTTGCGGTGTCCATGGGAATCACCTGCGGGAGCATGTACGCTATGTTCACGATGGCGCGGTAGTCGCCGGCCTTTTCGTGATAGGCAATCGCGTCTATCCTGCGGTCGTTTTCCTCGAACCAGCGGGCGGCCGCGCTATAGGTCGCGCGCGTTTCCTCCTCGGACAGCGTGTCTTGCTTCCGCGTCAGGTAAGCGAGGAACAGATGGTGGATGCGAAACGCGTTGATGTACGCGTCGTAGCGTATGAAGGAGCTGATCTCCGTCATCTCCTCGAGGAGGCGGGCGTCGTCGCCGGCCAGAAGCTTTGTGAGTTCGTGGGGAAGATGCTCTATGAGCGAAAGCCGGATCAGGAAGCGTCGCAGCTCCTCGGACATCGCCAGAAATATCTCGCTTTCGATCAGCTTGAATATATTCTGCTTCATGGCGGATATGGCGAGATTGCCCTGCGTCGTCGGCGCGTGCATGAGGGAAAGTCCGATCAAATTGACCGCGAAGGCCCAGCCGCCCGTGTCGCGGTGGATGTCGGACAGCGCGCTCTGCGAAGGCTTTACGCCCAGCATGCGGAAATAGTCGAGCGTTTCATCCCTCGTGAAGCGCAGATCGTCCTCGTTGATCTCAAAGAGCCAGCCCTTGGACGCCGGTGTGACCGTGTTGATGGCGGGCATGGTTCTCGATATGAGAATGGTCGTTCTGTTGGTCGCGGACTTGTGAAAGCGAAGGCGGACAATGCGCTCCACGAACGCGAGCAGGGCGGGATTGTGTATCAGATGGAAGTCGTCCAAGACGAAGACGTATTTTTTCTTGGGCGTCGCCTCGTCTTCGAGGGCGGACATCCATCGGTCGTACTGCGTTTCCGTTTCGGGGAAGCCGATCTCCGTCAGCTTCGCGGCGAGGTTTTCGTTGTGCAGCGAAATGGTGTGCGTATAGTTTTCCCAGAAGCGCGAGGCGAGGTTGTCGCGCTCGGAAAGCTGTATCCACGTCGCGATGATGTCGCCCTGTCGCAGGAACGAATACACCGCCTGCGTTTTGCCGTATCCGGCGCCGGCCACGACCGTGATGAGCGGATACTGCAAACCCTGCCGCAGCAATTCCGAGATATGCGGTCTTTGCAGGTGATATCGCCTGTGGGAGATCACGGGCGCATTGCTGTGAAACGTTGTCTTTGGCACGCGGGTTTCCCTCCGCAATAAAACAACCGAAGCTTTCGGCTTCGGCGGAAATGCGATCAAAACGAGTTCCTCTCGCGCAAATGAGATCGTATACGCTTCTTTTGCAACGGAGAGAAACGTCGAAAGGGATTCACGAGACGGTAGGATTCCCTTGGAAGCTATAAATATGTTATCATTGTATAATCGTTCAGTCAAGAAAAAACATTGATTATTAAACAAATTTTAACATAAAATACATCTCGGCGTAATAATTAATACCCAATCGGTAAGGTTATCGATGCCCCGGAACTCGCCCGGCGAAAAGGCAGGCGCCCATATATATTAAATTAGCGGAATCCGCGCCCTTCGGACGTCGCCCCCCTTGCTTCGCCCGATTTGCGTAGCCACGCGAGGCTGCGGAGTTCCTATCCCTTTACCCCTGTAATTTGAAAACCCAATGCTTCGCCAAACAAGCCTCGGGGCATCGATAACCTTACCGTTCAAGTTTCGCTTTTTTTATGATCGCAATCCTTCCAAGACGAACTTTGTTCCGGCGCCGCAATAGGGCCGCGCGCGCTTGCCCGCTTCCACGCACAAGCCTTTCGGAATGTGGGAGCTCTTTTGCAATTTCACGTTTTCGAATATCCCGGCGCCGGGTCCGACCAGCGATACGCCGTTCGCGCACACGGAGTCCGACACGTACGCGTCCGTCCCTTCGTCGCTTCCGATTTCGACGCCGCCCATGATATTGGCGTCCGGCCCGATGATGGTCTCGCGTATGCGAGCGTTCGGCCCGATGTACACGTTCGGCATGATGATGGAATCCAGCACCTCCGCTCCGTCCGCGACGATCACGGAATCCGAAAGCACGGAGCGTTCGATGCGCCCCTTGATGGAGTGAGCGCCCGACAGTACGCTGTTTCGCACCGACGCGTTCTTCGAGACGTTGCCGGGCAGACGCGGGCGGAAAGCCGTGAGGATGTCCCACGCATCGTCCCGAACGGAGAAACGGGGCGGATTGCGCAGAAGATCCATGTTTGATTTCCAAAGGCTTTCCACCGTGCCAACATCGCGCCAGTACCCGTGAAATCTATATGCAAACACCCCCTTTGGTGTTGTTAGCAGCGCCGGTATTATGTTGTGTCCGAAGTCATTTTTTGAGTTTCTCTCGTGACTGTCCTCTATCAGCCGCTTGCGCAGCACATCCCATTTGAATATGTATATTCCCATCGATGCCAGCCTGCTTTTGGGCCGGCGCGGTTTTTCTTGAAATTCGATCACGCGGTCGTCGCCGTCCGTACTCAAGATCCCGTATTCGGAGGCTTCGGCGAGCGGCGCTTCGATGGACGCGATGGTCATATCCGCGTTCTTCTTCACATGAAACGCCAGCATGTCGTTGTAGTTCATCTTGTATATGTGATCGCCGGAGAGAATGAGCACGTGCTTTGGGGAAAATCTCTCGATGTAGTCCATGTTCCTGTAGACGGCGTCCGCCGTTCCCCTGTACTTTGTGCCTTTTCTCTCGGCCGGCAATACGCGCGCGCGGCCCGTCAGATTCCACGCGCTTCCGTCTCCGATGTAAGCGTGCAGTCCCGTGCTCAGGTGCTGCGTGAGTATGCCGACGGCATTTACTCTCGAGTGACAACAGTTGCTTAAAGTGAAATCGATGATCCTGTAGTTTCCTCCATAAAACACCAGCGGTTTTGCCAATCTGCTCGTCAGCGATCCAAGCCTTTCGCCGCGTCCGCCCGCGAGAATCATGGCAATGCATTCGTTCGATTGTATTTCAGCCACCCCCCATTACCGGTGCGCCATTTAAAGAAGTGTCGGGTTTCGCTGCTTGTGTCCGTGCGTCCGCGCGTTTCGCGAAGCTGCGCGCGCGGCGCCGTTTTTTTAATATACTAATCTTATCACGTACAGAATCGCAAAATACCCCCGGATTTGAGATATTTGCCGCAGAGGAAAATGAAGGCATTGATGAGAAGTGAAATAGACGGTTTACAATGGATGAGGTACGACGCGAAACGAATCCATCGAAGTTTTCCAAAATCGGTCTCGCTCGATTCGTTTGCGCGATAAAAAAGCGAGCGGTTTCGGCGGACTCAGCCGCCGAAACCGCTCGCGGGCGTGCCTTCGACGGGATTCTCGTCGAGCTTTTCTTCAAGCACTCGCTCGTATTCCGCGAAGATGGCTTCTTTGATTCTGTTTCGAGTTTCCGAAACGAGGGGATGCGCGATGTCTCTGAAATCCCCTTCGCCCATCTTCCGGCTCGGCATGGCGATGAACAGTCCGTTTTGCCCGTCGATGATCTTTATATCATGCACCACAAATTCATCATCGAAGGTTACGGAAACCACGGCTTTCATCTTCCCCTCATCGCTGACCTTGCGAACTCTGACATCAGTAATTCTCATATGAAAACCACCCTTTCTGCCGCATGAACGCGCACGATATAAAATTTGTTCGTTCGGTCTTATTATATATTTATTTAAAATTTTTTACAAGCGCTTTTTAAAAATCGTTAAGCAACTATTCAAACTATTCAAACTGTAAAAATCGTGGCCGATTCAATTTATATATTTTCATCAAATTAGTGCCGCGGCGCTCGTTTTATGGTATATTATTAGAGGAGAATCATTCGGGAGGAACGGATGTCTGTTTTGACGGGAAAGAAGCACGTGCATTGCGTCGGCATAGGCGGGATTGGACTTTCCGCGATCGCGGAGATACTGCTGGCGAGGGGCTTTGCGGTGTCGGGCTCGGACATGAAGGAGAGCGAAATCACCGACAGGCTGATCGGCCGGGGAGCGGCGATTTATCTGGGACACAGGGGCAAGAACATAAGCGGCGCCGATCTGATCGTCTATTCGGCGGCGGTTTCTCCGGAGAATCCGGAACTCGCCTTGGCGGACAAACTGGGCGTCGAAACCGTGACGCGCGCGCAGGCGCTGGGCGCGCTGATGGCCGACTACGAAAACAGCGTCGCGATAGCCGGCACGCACGGCAAGACCACGACCACCTCGATGATTTCGCTCATTCTGAAAGAGAGCGGCAGGGATCCCACGATACTCGTCGGAGGCAATCTGTCCGAGATCGGCGGCAACGTGGAGGTGGGCGGCGGCGATTGCTTCGTGACGGAGGCCTGCGAGTACATGGACAGCTTCCTGAGTTTGGCCCCCAAGTACGCCGTGATCCTCAACATAGATTCCGACCACCTCGATTACTTCATGGACATAGAGCACATCGCGCGCTCCTTCGAGCGCTTCGCCGGGCTGACGCCGCCGGACGGCGCGGTCGTGGCCTACGACGCAAATCCCTTTGTGAACGGCATCCTGAAAAACCTGAACAGGCGCGCGATCACTTTCGGCTTTTATGAGCGCTGTTCCTACGTCGCCGCCGACATCGCGTTCAATCAAGCCGGCATGCCGGGATTCACCGTCCTGCACGAAGGCAAGACGCTCTGCGACGTGCAGCTCGCCATACCCGGCGAGCACAACATCGCGAACGCGCTGGCCGCCTTCGCCTGCTGCCACGATATGGGCGTGGACGCGAAAGAGATTAAGCGCACGGTCGAGAAGTTCGAGGGTACGCAGCGGCGCTTCGACCCGCTCGGCGAGACGGAGAACGGCGTGCGCGTCGTGGACGATTACGCGCATCATCCCGCCGAGATCGCTGCGACGCTCAAGGCCGCCAAGAATATACCGCACGGCGAGCTCTGGTGCCTGTTTCAGCCGCACACCTACACGCGCACCATCGCGCTGTTCAACGAGTTCGTCGGCGCCTTCGCGGGGGCGGACAGGGTGCTCATGGCGGAAATTTACGCCGCGCGCGAAAAGAACATACACAGGATCAGTTCAAAGGCCATCGTCGACGGGATCAAGGCCCTGCATCCCGAAAAGGACGCGCGCTACTTCGCGGGTTTCGACGAAATGGCCGCTTTCGTGCGCGAAAACGCGAAACCCGGCGATCTCGTCATCACGATGGGCGCCGGAGACATCTACAAGGTCGGGGAGATGATCCTCGACCTCGATCACGCGGTTGCGCCCTCGCAGGAGGTCACGCGCGGCGTGCCGATACGGTAAATATATACAAATCAAAACCGCTCGAACGCCGCGGTGTTTGAGAAACAACCGATAAAAAAGGGGTTTTGCATGGATGATTTGCTGAAACACTACCAAGACAAGGCGGCCGAAAGGCTGCGCATAAACCTTCGCCACGCCGAAAACGGCGTGCTGTTCACCGACATCGACGCCGCTTACATCGACGCGCGCGCGCGCATAGGCAAGGGTACGCGCATCGAACCCTGCGCGGTGATAGAAGGCGAGACGCGCATAGGGGAGGATTGCCTGATCGGCCAAAACACGCGCATCCGCGATTCGCGTCTCGGCAACGGCGTGCGCGTCGAGCAGTCCGTGATCGCCGAAAGCGATCTCGGCGACGGAGCGCGCATCGGCCCTTTCGCTTACCTGCGCCCCGGCAGCCGCATCGGCGCGGGCGCCAAGGTCGGCGATTTCGTGGAGGTGAAAAATTCCTCGCTCGGCGCCGGCTCCAAGGCGTCGCACCTGACCTACATAGGCGATTCCGACATCGGCGAGGACGTGAACCTCGGCTGCGGTGTCGTGTTCGTGAACTTTGACGGCAGCGAAAAACATCGCTCCGTCGTCGGGAACGGCGCTTTCATAGGCTGCAATGCAAACATCGTTTCGCCCGTCGTCATCGGAGACGGCGCTTACGTCGCGGCGGGAACGACGGTGACCAAGGATCTGCCCTCGGGAGCGCTCGCCGTGGGCCGCGCGCGACAGCGGGTACTCGAAGGATGGGTAAAGAGACGCGGATTGATCAAACACAAAAAGTGAGGTATGTATGAAAAACGGTGTATTCTCGGATTTCAAAGTCTTTGCCGGAAACGCGCACACGGAACTCGCGGAGGAAATCGCTTCCATCATGGGCAAGCCGCTCGGACGGGCGTCCGTGACCAAGTTCAGCGACGGAGAGATATCGGTGAGCCTGTGGGAGACCGTCCGCGGTGTGGACGCCTATATCGTCCAGCCGACCTGCGGCCCGGTCAACGACAATCTGATGGAGCTTTTGATCATGATAGACGCGATGAAACGGGCCTCGGCGGGCCGCATCAACGCCGTGATTCCATATTATGGCTACGCGCGTCAGGACAGGAAGGCCAAAGCGCGCGACCCGATATCGGCGCGTCTCGTGGCGGATCTGCTCTCCGCCGCCGGCGCGGATCGCGTCGTCACGATGGATCTGCACGCCTCGCAGATACAGGGCTATTTCGACATCCCCGTCGATCATCTGCTGGGCATGCCGCTCCTCGTCAAGCATTTCCGCTCCAGAAATTTGGACGACCTTGTCATCGTTTCGCCGGATCACGGCAGCGTCACGCGGGCGCGCAACATGGCTCACCTGTTGGACGCCCCGATAGCCATCGTCGACAAGCGGCGGCCCAAGGCCAACGTCAGTGAGGTCATGAACATCATAGGCGATATACAGGACAAGAACGCCATACTGGTGGACGATATGATCGACACGGCGGGAACGATCACGAACGCGGCGAACGCGTTGAAAGAAATGGGTGCAAAGGATGTGTTTGCCTGCGCCACCCATGGCATACTTTCGGGTCCTTCCATAGAGCGCATCAGGGATTCCGCGATCCGGGAGATGGCGCTTTTGAATACCGTCCCCATTCCCAAGGAAAAGATGATCGACAAAATATCGCTGATCTCCGTGGCGCCTCTTTTCGCGGAGGCGATGGCGCGCATATTCACGAACGATTCCATCAGCCGGTTGTTTGATTAAAAAATGGATTATATCATAGTCGGCCTCGGCAACCCCGGCAAGCGCTACGAGAACACGAAGCACAATATGGGCTTTCTCGCGCTCGACCTTCTGGCGGAGCGGAACGGGATCAAGATCAACAGGCTCAAGCATCGCGCGCTGTGCGGGGATGGCGCGGTCGCGGGGCGAAAGGTCATCCTCGTGAAACCCCAAACCTATATGAATCTGAGCGGCGAGAGCGTGCGGGCCGTCATGGAGTATTACAAGGCGCCTCCCTCCGCCTTGCTCGTGATCTACGACGACATCGACATACCCCTGGGCGACATTCGAATCCGAAAGAAGGGCAGCGCGGGTTCCCACAACGGCATGCGCTCCATCGTCGGCAATCTGGGTTATGACGATTTTCCGCGCATCCGCCTTGGCATAGGGGACGGGGAGCGGGCGCGCGGCGATTCCCTCGCCGGCTACGTGCTCGGCGGATTCCGCAAAGGGCAGGTTTCCGCAATCGAGGACGCGATAAGCAGAGCGGCCCTCGCCGCGGAATGCCTACTCGCGGACGGCGCGGACGCGGCGATGAACCGCTACAACGCGCGCGCGGAGAAGAAAGGCGAAAAGCCCGCCGGCGGCGCGGACGCGGAAAAAGGCGAAAAGTCCGCCGGCGGCGCGGACGCGGATACCGAAAAAGGCGGTGCGGATGAAAAACGATAGGGAAGCCATATGCGTTTCGGGTGCGACGGGAGAGCAGATCGCGCCGGTGGCGGCGCGCATTCTGCTTGAAAGGCGGCGGCAATGCCTCATAGTCACGGCATCCCTCGCAAAGGCCAACGCGCTTGCAAGGGCGCTTTCTTTTTTTATTCCTTGGCCCATACGCGTGATCCGGGAGGAAGAACCCTTTTTCGCGCAGTACGAGGCGAAGAGCCACGACCTCATGGACGACAGGCTGGCGGCCTTGAGCGAGCTGCGCAAAGGCTCGCTCTGCGTCGTCGTCGCACCCGCGTCGGGCGCCGTGAAACGCCTGCCGCCGCCCGCGATTTTCGACAGACACAAGCTGTCGCTGCGCGCGGGCGACCGCGTCGACGCGGAGGCGCTCAAACGCGGCCTGACGGCCATGGGCTTCGAGCGCGTCGCTTTCGTGGAGGCGAAGGGGCAGTACAGCTTTCGCGGCGGCATATTGGATGTCTTCGCCGTGTCGGAACAAAGGCCCTGCCGCGTGGATCTGTTCGGAGACGAGATCGATTCCATCAAGGCCTTCGATCCGGAGACGCAGCGCTCGGAGGAGAGGCTGGACGCCGTCGAGATATGGCCCGCCGCGCAGATGATCGCGGACGAGGAGACCTTCCGCGCGGCCGCGCTGCGGATTGCGGATGTGCACGACAGGCAGATCAAACGCTTCGGCGGCGAGCGCGCGGCCGCGCTGCGCACCAAGAAGGACAGGCTGCTCGACTGCGTGGAATCGGCGACGAATCTTCAATTGCTCGAACAGTACATCGGATATTTCTATGATAATATATCCTATATTTGGGATTATATGAACGACGGTCTCGTGATGCTTGACGACCCGGACAGGCTGCGAGAGACGCTTTCGCTGCGCGACAGGGAGGCGGAAGAGGATTTCCGCGTCATGCTCGCGAAGGGTCACGCCACGCCGGACGATCACGACAACATCGAAGGGCTTTCCGTGTACGAAGCCCTGCTTTCGCGCGGCCCCATTTGGTTCTTTACGCCATTCGCGACCCTGCCCGCGGGCGCGGGCGAGCCGACGGCCAGGCACAGCGTCGACGTGCGGCGTCCGCCGTCCGCCGGCGGGCGCATGGATTTTTTCGAAAGCGAGCTGCGCCGCTACTTGAAGCAGGGCTATGCGATCACCGTCGTATGCGCTTCGGATGAACGGCTTGCGAGCCTTGGGGAGTTTTTGAAAGCGGCGGAGCTTCATCAAGTCGCCTTGAAAAAAGGCGATCTCGGCTGCGGCATGGAATTTCCAAAGGAGAAGACGGTTTACCTTTGGGAGGGCGACGTCTTTTCGGCGCGCAAGCGCCGGCGAAGCGAAGGAAGGCGCAGACGCGATGAAAACGCCTCGCCCATACGCGCGTTCAGCGACATACAAAAGGGGGACTTTGTCGTTCACGAAAACCACGGCATAGGCAGGTTCATCGGCATAGAACAGCTGGAGATACAGGGGATTCGCAAAGATTACCTGAAACTCAAATACGCGGGCGACGACATGCTCTACATCCCCGCGGAGCAGATGTCGCTGGTTCAGAAATACATAGGCGGCGGCGAGGACGAACCCAAGATCAGCAGACTTTCGAGCGGCGAATGGCGCAAGGCGAAGGCCAGGGCCAAGAAGGACATCGCGAACATGGCGCAGGAACTCCTCGCGCTTTCGGCGGATCGCAAGGCCGCCGAGGGTTACGCCTTTTCCGCCGATACGGTCTGGCAGCGCGAATTCGAGGACAGCTTCCCCTACGAGGAAACGGAGGATCAGCTGCGCAGCATCGCCTCCATCAAGCGAGACATGGAAAAACCCGTACCCATGGACAGGCTGCTCTGCGGCGACGTCGGCTACGGCAAAACGGAGGTCGCGGCCCGCGCCGTGTTCAAATGCGTCGCGGAAGGCAAGCAGGCGGCCGTTCTCGTACCCACGACCATCCTCGCGAACCAGCATTACACGACCTTCTCGCAGCGATTTGAGAATTTTCCGTTCACGGTGGAAATGCTGTCGCGCTTTCGCAGCGAGGCCCGGCAGAAGGAAATCGCGGCGCGCGTGAAGAGCGGAAGCGTCGATGTCGTCATAGGCACGCATAGGCTTCTGTCGCGGGATATCGGCTTCCGCGATCTGGGCTTGCTCGTCGTCGATGAGGAACAGCGCTTCGGTGTGCGCCACAAGGAGCGCATCAAGGCGCTGAAGAAAAATGTGGACGTCCTGACGCTGTCGGCCACCCCCATACCGCGCACGCTGCACATGTCGCTGATCGGCGTTCGTGACATGGATCTGATCGAGGAACCGCCGGAGGACAGGTATCCCGTGCAGACCTACGTCATGGAGCAGACGGACGAAATCATCCGGGAAACCGTCATGCGGGAGCTCGACCGCGGCGGACAGGTCTTTGTCGTGTACAACAGGGTCAAGGGCATAGGTCGCGTGGCGGCGGAGATCAAGGCGCTGACGCCGGAGGCGGAGGTCGCGGTCGGCCACGGACAGATGGACGAACGGGAGCTCGAAGACGTGATGGCGGACTTCATCGAGCGGCGCTACAACGTCCTCGTCTCGACGGCCATCATCGAGTCGGGCATAGACATTCCGAACGCGAACACCATATTGGTCATGGACGCGGATCGCTTCGGCCTGTCGCAGCTCTACCAGCTGCGCGGCAGGGTGGGGCGCTCGAACCGCATGGCTTACGCCTATCTGCTGTACAGGCGCGACAAGGTGCTCTCGGAGGCCGCCGAAAAGCGCCTGCGCGCCATCCGGGAGTTCACGGAATTCGGCGCCGGCTTTCGCATCGCGATGCGCGACCTCGAGATCCGGGGCGCGGGCAATCTGCTCGGCACGGAGCAGCACGGCCACATCGTGGGCGTGGGTTACGAGCTGTACTGCAAGCTCGTGGACGAGGCCGTGCGGGCGCTGTCCGGCGAGCGCGTGAACCCGGAGGCGGAGGAGGTCTCGTTTGAGATCGGCGTCGCGGCTCACATCCCCGGCGATTACATCGAGGACGAGGTTCTGAAGCTGCACATGTACAAGCGGATATCTTTCATCCAAAGCGAGAACGACGAGCGCGACGTCGTCGACGAGATGATCGATCGCTTCGGCGAGCCGCCGCGCGCGGCGCTGAATCTGATCGCCATCGCGCGGATACGCGCGGCCGCGAAGCTCTTGGGCGTCCTGCGCATCCGCGAGGCGCAGAAGCGGTACATTTTTGAAATGAGAGCGGACGCGGACATAGGCGAGGAGGGTCCCGCGCGCCTGCTCGCGCGCTACGGCGGCAATCTCGAGTTTCGAGGCGGCGCAAAGCCCTTCATCGCGCTGCGAACCTCGGGAGAAAAAAAGTCGGGCGAGGAAAAGCTCAAAGACATCATGGATTTTTTGCGCTGCGTGACGGATTCTTAGAAAAGGTCAGCGGGATATCGGCTCATACATGGAAGCGGCATCCTCCTTGCGCGCGGAATCCAAAAGGGCCGTGACGCGCACCTCCGTTTCGCCGTTTCCGAAGCGCACAAGCACCGTGTCGCCGATTTTGACCTCCGCGCCCGGCTTGGCGGGCCGGCCGTTGATGAACACGCGCTCTCGGTCGCAGGCTTCCTTTGCGATGGCGCGCCGCTTGATGAGGCGCGAATTCTTCAAAAATTTATCTATTCTCACAATCAATACCATATATAACAAAAGAACCGCTCCGCGCGGGAACAGTTCTTTTAATCCTCTTGCAACTGCCAAAACGGGTTTTATTTGTTAACAGCATCCTTGAGTGCTTTGCCCGCCTTGAACACGGGCGCCTTGGCCGCGTCAATGTTGATCACCTCTTCGGGTTTTCTCGGATTTCTGCCCTGCCGTGCTTTCCTCTGACGCGTCTCGAAAGTGCCAAAGCCGATGAGCTGAACCTTGTCACCTTTCACCAATGCGTCTTCGATGCTGGAAATCGTCGCGTTCACCGCAACCTCCGCATCCTTCTTCGTCAAGCCTGCTTTTTCCGCGACACTTGCGATCAATTCTGCTTTATTCACGAAATTAAACCTCCTTTAAAAAAATAATTTCAGAACACATTACACTGTTAGCATATCACGAATGACTCGTGGAAGCAAGGACGTTCGGAATGTTCCGTAAGATTCGGAATGCGACGAGGCCTTCTTCTCTTGCCACTTCACATTTTCCCATTTCTCAACGACTTTGTCAATAGTTTTAATGTTTTCTTCGAAAAAAATATTGGTTTTTCCGCTTTCGCAGCGCGCGCAGCGGTTTCGCGAGGCGTTTTCCGCCCGGCAGGAGCAACAATTCCTCCTCGGTTATGGCGCCGCCGAAGAACAGCATGGACGCGTAGACGGCCGCGCCGGCGGCGATGGCGACGACGGTCGGAATGGCGGCGCGCCCGGTCAGCGCGTGCAGCGCGCCGTACACGGCGAGCACCGCCGCGCTCATGGCGATCGCGGCCAGAGCCGGCTTGACATAGGTCAGCCCTATGTCGAAGCGCGTACCCGTATGGCGGCGCACGGCCATCAGGTTCAGCGCGGCGGCCAAGACGTAGGCCGTGACGGTGCCTATGGCCGCGCCCTTGACGTTTATCGCGGGGATCGCCATCAGCGTCCACGTCACCGCTATCTTCGCGGCTGCGCCGACGCACAGGTTGCGAACGGGTATCATCTGCCGGCCTATCCCTTGCAGCACGCCGGTCAGCGTTTGCACGGTCGAGAGGAAGATGATGCCGAAGCCCAATATGAACAGGAAGGGCGCAGCGGAGATCGCGGCCTCCTTGACGGCCGGATAGAGCAGCAGCATGATCTGCTTCGACAGCGTCATCATGCCCAAGGCGCAAGGCAGTCCGATGATGATGGCCGTCCTGAGACCCAAGCTTATGTTGTGCCGCAGAAACGCGTCGTCGCCGCGCTTGTGAGCCGCCGCGACGGCCGGCACGAGGCTCATGGCCACGGCCTGCGTCAAGATCTGCGGCAGATTGATCAGGGGATTGACGAGGCCCGCGAGCTGCCCGTAGGTCTTTCTGATCTCCTCCGCGGCCCATCCGAGGTCGGACAGGCGATTCGTGATGATGGCGAGGTCTATGAAGTTCATGATGGGCATGATGGAAGCGCCTATCGTGATCGGCACCGCTATCAGGCATATCCGCAGCAGGATGCCTTGAACGGATTCCGGCGTCCGCGCGGAGCCTCCGCGCGCCTTGGCCTTTTCCTCCGCATGCCGCGCGCCGCGATTTCCTCCGCTGAGCGCGTAGATGACGACGACGGTGAGAAGTCCCGCCGCCGCGCCCGCCGCCGCGCCGAAGGCCGCGCCCGCCGCCGCGAACTGCTCGCCCCGGGGCAGCATGTACCAAGCCGCGCCAATGCCCGCGGCGACGCGAAAAAACTGCTCCAGCACCTGCGAATTCGCCGTGGGCCGCATGTTCTGCTTGCCCTGAAAATACCCTCTGTAGGCGGCCATGATCGGCACGATGAGCAGCGCGGGCGCTATCGCCTTGACCGAATAGGACGAATTTTCCATATTGGGAAAATGATGCAACACAAGATCTGTCTTGAAGAAACAGAGGGAAGAGGAGACCAGTCCGATAAGCAGGAGCAGGATGAAGGAAACGCGAAAAACCCTGTGCGCGTCCCACGGCCGCCCGACGGCTATGCGCTCGGACACCATGCGCGAGATCGCCACGGGTATTCCGGAATTTGACAGCACGAGGAACATCACGTAGATCGTGTAGGCGGTTTGATAATAGCCCATGCCCGTATCGCCGATCATGTTCCCGAGCGGGATTTTGAAGACGGCGCCGAGAGCTTTGATGATCACGCCGGCGGCGGCCAGAACGACCGCTCCCTGCATAAATGTTCTTCTGCTCATGCGCGATTCAGCTCTCCGCGTATGCGTTCGGTCGCCTTGTCCGCCGCAAACAGGGCTTTTTCGAGGTCTATGGTGGTGTAGACCCCGTCTTTGTACAGCACCTTGCCGTCCGCCATGGTCAGGCGCACGTCGCTTCCCGACGCGGAATAGACGACGTTGTTCGCGAGCTCGTGTACGGGCCGCATGTTGGGAAGCGACAGATCGAGGACGATCAGATCGGCCTTGGCGCCGACGCGGATCGCGCCGCAGTCCGTCCGTCCTTGGCTCTTCGCGCCGCTCGCGGTCGCGGCCCGTATGGTTTCGGCGGGGCTCACGAGCGTCGGGTCGCGGCGCGCGAGCTTGTTGGACAGCGCGAAGAACTTCATCTCCTCAATGAAATTCAAGCTGTTGTTGCTTGCGACGCCATCCGTGCCGATGGCCACGTTTACGCCCTTTTCGAGCAGGCGCGGCACGTCGCAGACACCGCTCGACAGCTTCATGTTGCTGATGGGGCAGCTTGCGACCGTGACGCCCTTGCGCGCGAGCGTGTCCATATCGTCCTCCGTCACGTGGACGCAGTGCGCGGCCGTGGTCCTCGTCTCGAAGAAGCCGAGAGAAGATAGATACGCGACGGGCGTTTTGCCGCCGCGCCGCGCCGCGCATTCGTCGTGCTCGGTCTTCGTTTCGGACACGTGGACGTGCATGCCCGCGCCGGCCGCGTTCGCGTATTCGGCCAGCCCCGCGGCGATCTTGGGGTTTGATGTGTATTCGGCGTGGAGCGACATTTCCACTTTTACGCGGCCTTCCGCGGCCCCGTCGTAGGTCTCAAAGAGGCGCTTGGCCTCCTTGAAGCCTTCCAAATCCGCAAGTTCCGCGTCCGTGAAGCAGGTGATGCCCCGGCTGACGTTCACCTTGGCGCCGCTCTCGATGAAGGCCCGCAGCATGTCTTCGCAGAAATAGTACATGTCCGTCGTCGAAACGATGCCGAAGCGCAGGGATTCCGCGATGGCCAAAAGCGTTCCGGCGTACACGTCCTCGCCCGTGAGCTTGTCCTCGAAGGGGAATATGCGCGTCGTCAGCCAGTCCTGCAGCTTGAGATTCTCGCCGTAGCCGCGCAGCAGCGTCATGGGAGAATGGGCGTGCGCGTTGAAGAAGGCCGGCATGAGCAGACGGCCCGCTCCATCGTAGACTTCGCCGAAGTCCTCGGCGGGCGCCTTCTCTCCGATGTAAGCGATGCGGTCGCCCGCCACGCCCACGCATCGCTTCGCTTCCGCCCTGCCGTCCTCCCGGAGCACGTCGATGTTTTTAAACAGCATTTTGTCTTCCTTTCCGCAAAAAATCCGATACGGCTTCCAGCAGCCTGTCCATCTCCTCGTCCGTTCCGACCGTGACGCGCAGATGCCGCTCTATGCGAGGCAGCGCAAAATGTCGCACCAGGATGCCGCGTTCCTTCAGATATTCAAAAAGCGCCGAAGCGTCCGCCTTCGCGTGCGTCACGAACAGAAAATTGGCGGCGCTGTCCGTCATGGAGAAGCCCATGTCGCGCAGCGCGGCGGCGACGCGCTCGCGCGTCGCGATCACGCGAGCCCTGCGCTCTGCAAAATACGCTTCGTCCGCGATGGAGGCGACGCCGGCCGCGGCCGCGACGCTGTCCACGGGATAGGAGTTGAACGAGTTCTTGACGGCGCCGAGCACGGCGATCAGATCCGCGTGGCCGAAGGCCATGCCGAGCCTGAGCCCCGCCAGCGCGCGCCCCTTGGAAAAGGTCTGCGTGACCAGAAGGTTCTCATGGCGTGCCGTGAGCTCCACGGCGGAGCGCGCCCCGAAATCGACGTAGGCTTCATCCACGATCACCACGGATTCCGCGTTCGACGAGGCGATTCTTTCTATATCGGAAAGCGGCAGGGCGATGCCGGTCGGCGCGTTGGGATTCGCGATGACCACACCGCCGTTTTCGCCGGCGTAATCCTCCGCGCGGATGCGAAAATCCTCGTCCAGCGCAATCCGCAAGTGGCTTATGCCGAAAAGCTCGCACCAGACGGGATAGAACGAATACGTGACGTCGGGAAAGAGAACAGGCTTTTTCGAGTTGAAAAAAGCGCGAAACGCCAAGGCCAGAACCTCGTCCGAGCCGTTGGCGACGAAGACGGAGGAGGGGTCGAGCCCGTGTGCGTCCGCGAGAGCGCGGCACAGATCCGCGCCGTCCGCCTGCGGATATCGCCTGAGTCCGTCGGCGTCGACGGCGCGAAGCAACGCCGCCACCCCGGGCGCCGGCGGATAGGGGTTCTCATTGGCGTTCAGCTTGATTGCGCCGCCGCTCTTCGGCTGCTCGCCGGCCTTATAAGGATTTACGCGTATGAAGTTTTCCTTCCATTTTTTGCTCATTCTTGCTCCTGCGCGCCGCCCGAACCGCCGGCGTCCGCGTCATCCGCCGTTGCGTCCGAATCGCCGCCGTCGCCCTCCGCGCCGCCGTCCGTCGTCGCGTCCGCGTTTTCCTCCGCCAAGGCCGCGCGGTCTTCGGGCGCGGGATATTTGTCGCTCGGATAGACCGCGCCGTATTCGTCCACGAGGGCCTGCAGCGTCAGCATGTAGCGTATGGATTCGCGCTGCGCGTCGAGCGAACGCGTGTTGCGAATGTCCGTGACCTTCAGCACGTGGAAGCCGAATTCCGACTCCACGACACCGCTCAATTCTCCCTGCGGCAGCGTGAAGGCGACGTCGCCGAAAGCCGGCACATACGCCTCTCGTTTGGCATAGTCCAGATCGCCGCCCAATGCGCTCGTGCCGTCTTTTCCGTATTGCTTGGCCATATCCTCGAAGGTTTCGGCGCCGCTCGCGATCTTTTCGCGTATCTCCTCGGCGAGTTGCCTGTCCGCATCGGCGTGGGTGTCGTCGCCAACCAGTATGTGGCTTACGCGCCGCTCTTCCTCGCCCGAGAACTCCTGCTCGTGCGCCTTGTAATAGGCCTCTATTTCCGCTTCGGTCGGCGGGGTGCCGCCGCCATTCGCCACCTCCTCCTGAAATGCTTGAAAATAGAACTGCGATTCTATGAAGTATCTGAGCGTGTCGTCCGTGATGCCCTTTTCTTTGAAGCCGGCCTCGAGGCCTTCCGTCTGCGCGATGCCGCTCTTGATCCGGTCGAGGTTTCCGTCGATGTCCTCGTCCTTCAGAATGTCCTTCCCCTTGAAGTGCTGTTCGAGCGCCGCGATTTGCACCATGGTGTCCAAGGTGTCGGCTTTGTACATGTTCTTATCGCTCTCCTCGAGACCCGAGAAATCGAGACCGTACATGGAGAACAAGAGCTCCGTGAACGCGTTCAGCCGATCCTCCGCGATCTCGACATCGCCCACCTTGGCCACGACTTCGGACTTGTCGCCGCCGCCGGCGCCGCCGCAGCCCGAAAGCGACAGCAGCGCGCTCATGGCGAGGGCGAAAAAGGCCGCCGCCGCGCCGGTTTTTCCGATTTTCGCAATTCTGTTTTTCATCCGCTTTTCGTATTCCTTCCGTTTTTTACTTGATGTTGGCGATGTCCGGACCCGCGAACTCGACCGGCTTGCACTTCACGAACCCGCCGGCGCCCTTTTTCCCGAGAAATTTGCCGTCTTGATAGACGAGGGAACCCCTGCTGTAGGTCGCGACGGGATAGCCCTTGAGCTTTACGCCCTCCCATACGGTGTGGTCGTTGTCGCCGTGCATCAGCTTGTTCTCTATCGTGAAGCTCTTCTTTGGATCGTAGAGCACGATGTCCGCGTCGAGACCGACTTGAATCGCCCCTTTTTGCGCGGACAGCCCGAAGATCTTCGCGACGTTGGTCGCGCAGACCTCGACGGCCTTGTTAAAGCTGAGCCGCCCCTTGTTTGCCTCGGACAGGATGTAGGGGTACATGTTTTCGATGCCGGCGCAGCCGTTCGGAATCTTCGTGAAGTCGTCGAGACCCCAATCCTTCTCCGCCTGCATGAAGGGGCAGTGATCCGTGGCCACCGTGGAGATGTCGCCGCGCAGCAAGCCCGCCCACAGCGCGTCTCGAGACTCCGCGCCCTTGATCGGCGGCGAGCATACCCAGTTTCTTCCGTCTTCCCGCTTGTAGACCTCGTTCGTGAAGTGCAGGTACTGCGGACAGGTTTCCGCGAAGATCGGGTAGCCCTCGTTTCGCGCGCGCGTGACCGCGTCCATGCCCTGCTTGTTCGCGAGATGGACGATGTAGAGGGGCGCGTTCAGGCTTTTTGCCCAGGCGATGGCCCTTTCGTCGGCCTCGCCCTCGACGAATTCCGGCCTCGACAGGTAGTGATGCCAAGCCGAGGTCTTGCCCTCCGCGAGGAAGCGCTTCACGAACATGTTCACCATCTCGTTGTTCTCCGCGTGGACGGCGATCAGCGCGCCGATGCGCTTCGAGCG
>JAISMX010000100.1 GCA_031276515.1 Eubacteriales Family XIII. Incertae Sedis bacterium
ACCAACCTGTCCGGCGAAACGGCCATGGTGTTGCCGTCCTGCAAAAAAGCGGACTTCCCGCCGTTGGCGAGCCAGTTGAGGACCATGTAATAGCACGCTTGCTCCTCGGGCGAATGCGTCTCCATATCGCGGGACACGGCCGCGTAATCGTAAGAACCGCCGGGAATTCGGCGGGCTTCGATCCGGTCGCGGTAATGCGCGATCGTGTCGATGACGCGCATGATTTCTTCCGCCGGATAGGCGCGAAACCGCGTTTTCCGGTAAAGCCCGCAAAATTTGCATTTGTTCCACGTGCAGCCCCGCGTCACGCGAAGCAGCAGACTCCCGGCTTCGCTGGGCGGACGGATGGGGCCTATTTCAAATACCTGTTGTCCATTCAATGCGTTGCCCTTTCGTAAAACTCCTCTTCAAACATCGGCGCAATTCCTTCCGCGCCACATGTCAATCATACCGAATTTGTCTTTCCTGCTAAGGTTTGAATTTTTGCACTTGTATATTGGGAATGAATTTATAGTGTTTATCGTTTCCGGTTAATATTGTTTCCTGATTTTCCAATGCCGTTGATGCTATTATCGCATCCCCCAATTCCATTGAATGACTTAAATGATAATCTTCTACCAGGAACATTGATCTTGTCGATATATTTTCATTTATTTGTATAATGCCTACCGACCATTTTTTTAAGTATTTTTGAAATAACTTCAATTCTTTTTTATCTTTCATTCCCTGTAATACTTCCATATAATTTATTACGGAAATTCTAAAGGGTATATTCTTGTTTATGGCATTTTGGGCATTCGCATTGCCTTTTATGTACCATATCAAGACATCGGAGTCTATTAACATGAATTTCTCCCTTTTCTTATATTTCTTATATATTGTTCGACATCCTCCATATCTTTTCTGTCTTTCCACATCCCAAACAATTCATTATCCGGATCTCCCAAATTAACGGTTTGTTTGGTATGAACGGGAATGATTTTTGCGCAGACTTTCCCCCTGTACGTTATGGTTATTTCCCAGCCGCTGTTTACCTGTGAAAGAATTTTGCCCGGCTGCATTCTCAACTGTTTTGTAGTAATTTCCATAAAATTTTCCCTCCAATGAAGTGTATACTTTAAGTATACGCTTCATTTTCGACGCTTGTCAACGGCTTTTCTTGTTTTTGAAATTCCTTATTGACCCCGTATTGACACTGTTTCGCAATACGGATTTTCCATGTTATTTTGCTCCGCGACGCGTCCGCTACGCCGCGACGCACCGCGATCCGGGAAAAAATTCCTGTTGACAAAGCCGCTCTCCGGAATATATACTGTAAGCGCCGTACGCGCAAGCGAACGCTTTTTGAATTGCCGAATCGCCATATTCGCGAAGGTTCGGCGCAAAGCGATCACGGGCGGAAGGAGGTGAGTGAAATGGCCGTTCCAAAGAGAAGAACATCCAAGGCGAAGCGGGATTCGCGCCGGTCGCAGAACATGAAGATGCGGGCGCCGGGGCTTTCCGTATGTCCGCATTGTCATGAACCCAAGCTCCCGCACAGGGTGTGTCCCAACTGCAATTATTATGACGGGAGGGAAATCGTCGCCTCCGAAGCATAAAACGCTTTGCGTTTCGCGCGCAATCGCGTCTCGACGGATTCATGCGCAATATCGTAAAATGGGTTGCCGTTTCACAAACGGCGCCTTTTTTCGTTTTTTGCGGCGAAACCTGCGGCGAAGGCGGCGCGAATCCGCCGCATCGCGGCTCAATCCAAACGGCTCGCGCTCTCGGCGATCAAATCGTCCATGCCGTAAAGCCCCGGCGCCTTCCCCGCGACGAATCGCGCGGCCTTGACGGCGCCCAAGGCGAATACGCCGCGCGAGAACACCGTGTGCTTGATCTCTATCGTCTCGCCCGGCCCGAGAAACAGTATGCTGTGCTCGCCCGGCAAGGCGCCGCCGCGCACCGCGTGTATCCCGAGATCCGTCAGTTTGCATTCGTCGCTCGTGCCGTGTCTGCCGAACACAAAATCCTTCTTCACCGCGAGGGCGCCGTTGATCGCTTCGGCGATCATCAGGGCCGTGCCGCTCGGCGAATCTTCCTTCTCCTTGTGGTGCTTCTCGACGATCTCGATGTTGAAATCCGATTCGAGCGCGGACGCCGCGAGCTTCGACGCGTGCAAGACCACGCTCACGCCGAGCGACATGTTTGCGCTTGCAAACACGGGAATCTTCGCGGAGGCGCTTTCGACGAGCGCGCGCTCGGCGTCGCCGAGAGCGGTCGTGGCCACGACGACCGGCGTTTCCGTGCGCAGACAGTATTCCAGCAGCGCGGGAATGGCCGTGAAATGCGAAAAATCCACGACCACGTCCGCGCCGTACGCGCAGTCCGCGGGATTCGTGTAGAACTTGAACGGCAAAGGCGCGTCGCCGAAGCGCTTGTCGAAGCCCGCGATGATTTGCATATCCTTCTCCGCCTCGACCGCCGCGCGGAGCTCCGCTCCCATTCTGCCGTTGACGCCGTTTATGATCACATTTAACATAATTCCCTCCGGATTACAATATTTCGAGCAATTTCTCGGCTATCTGCACCGCGTTCGTCGCCGCTCCCTTGCGGATGTTGTCGGCCACCACCCAGAGGTTCACGCCGTTTTCGACGCTGAAATCGCGCCGTATCCTGCCGACGAAGACCTCGTCGCGGCCGGCGGCGGCGCGCGCCAGCGGATATTCGTTCTTCGCGGGGTCGTCGACGACGACGATGCCGGGCGCGGCGGCGAGAAGCGCGCGGAGCTCCTCGAGTTCGAAGGGTTTTTCGAGTTCGACGTTGATGGACTCGCTGTGGGAATACAGCACCGGCACGCGAACGGTCGTCGCCGTGACGGCGATCTTGTCGTCGCCGAGTATCTTGTGCGTCTCGTTGATCATCTTCATCTCCTCCTTCGTGTAGCCGTTGTCGAGGAAGACGTCGATGTGGGGCAGGCAATTGCCCGCGATGGGGTGCGGATACGCGATATTGAGGTCATTGCCCTTGAGGCCCTCCTCGAGATCGCGGATGCCCTTGAGGCCCGTGCCGGAAACGGACTGATAGGTGGAATACACGACGCGCTTGATTCCATAGCGGTCGTACAGCGGCTTCAAAGCGACCATCGCCTGTATCGTGGAGCAGTTCGGATTCGCTATGATGCCCTTGTGCTTCGCGATTTCCCCCGGATTCACCTCGGGAACCACGAGCGGCACGTTCGCGTCCATGCGCCAAGCGCTGCTGTTGTCCACGACCACGGCGCCATTTTTGGCCGCGATGGGCGAGAATTTTTCGCTCGTGCCGCCGCCCGCCGAGAACAGCGCGATGTCCACGGGCTTGTCGAAGGAATGCTCCGTAAGCTCCTCCACAAGGTATTCGTTCCCGCGAAAAACGATTTTCGAGCCCGCGGATTTGGCCGAAGCCATGAGGTACAAGCGTTCATACGGGAAATTTCGTTCCTCCAAAACCTTGAGAAACGTGCCTCCCACAAGGCCCGTCGCCCCCACGACCGCTAAATTGGGTTTGTTTTTCATTTTTTACGAATGCTCCCTTCTCATGTAGTATTATATTGCATTATACACGCGCGCGCCGC
>JAISMX010000077.1 GCA_031276515.1 Eubacteriales Family XIII. Incertae Sedis bacterium
ATCGTGATCCCGGGCGACACGCCGGAGGACGTCATATCGGCGCTCATCGCCGACGAGGCCGCCATCGGCATGATCAACGGCAAGACGACGGCGGTGCGCGTCATCCCCGCGATCGGGAAGCGGGTCGGCGACGAGCTGATCTTCGGCGGTCTGCTCGGGAGCGGACCCGTCATGCGCCTGAACACGGCTTCGCCGTCGAAGCTGCTGCGGCGCGGAGGCAGGATTCCCGCGCCGATGCACAGCCTCAGAAACTGAAGATCTGCTGCGAAATCACTTGCGCATTCGCACAGTTTGTTTCGCAACAGATCCTGAATTCCGTTCCGCGCCGCAGACTGCGGACGCACGCGCCCCGGTCCGCCCTCAATCCTCCATGGCCTTGCGGAACATGGCTAAAAACTCCTCTTTTCCCACCTTGCGGGTGTTGCTGTCCACGGAAACATTTGTGGCCGAACGCATCGCCAGCTCATCCAAATCCTCGGTTTTGACGCCTATCTCCCGCAGCTTGGGAATGGCGAGATCCTCGTTCAAGCGCTTGACGCATTCCACCGCGGCGCGCGCCGCTTCCCATTCCGACATGTTCTCCGCGCGCACGCTTAGCGCCGCCGCGACGCGCGCGAATTTCGCCGTGTTCGCGAGCCGGTTGTACTCCATGATATACGGGAGCATGACGGCGTTCGCGATTCCGTGCGGCGTATCGTAAAGGCTGCCCAGCGCTTCGGACACGCAATGGCAGCCGCCGATGTCCGAATTGCCGAAGCAGATGCCCGCGATCATGCTCGCGACGAGCATGTTCTCCTTGGCGTCCGGGTCGCCCGCGTAGACCGCGGGCAGCAGATTCTTGGCGATCATCTCGATGGCGTACAGGCCGCAGGCGTCCGTGACGGGTCCGGCGACGGTCGCCGTGTAGCCTTCGATCGCGTGCGTCAGCGCGTCCATGCCCGTGGCCGCGATGATGGCGGGCGGCAGCGTGTCGAGGAGATCGGGATCGAGAAGCGCCAATTTCGGCGCGATCAGCGGACTGCCCACGCTCATCTTGTAATTTTCCTTCGTGTCCTTGATGACCGCCCAGAAGGTAACCTCGCTGCCCGTTCCCACCGTGGTGGGCAGCGCGATGAGAGTGGGTATCTCTATGGAAACTTTTCCCAATCCCTCATAGTCTTTGATGACGCCGCCGTTTGCGAGCAGGACGCCGATGGCCTTGGCCGTGTCCATGGAACTGCCGCCGCCCACGGCGACCAAGGCGTCCGTACCCTTCTCTCGCGCGCGCGCGTAACCTCTGTGTACGGTCGTGTCCCTCGGATTCGGCTCCACTTCATCGAAGATATCGACCTCGGGATATCCGTTTTCCGCCAAGGCCGCCGTTATCTTATCGACGATTCCCGCGGCGGCGAGACCCTTGTCCGTCACGAGCAGAACCCTTTTCTTTCCTCTTGCCGCAAGCTCCTTTCCGACTTCACGATGTATCCCGCGTCCGCAGCGCACTGTTGTCGGCAACATGAATTCGAAATTGTTAAGCATTTTTCACCTCGTATACGATTTCGCCGTCCATCAAGGTCATTTCCACTTTGGCGTCCAATATCTCCCGCGGATCGATCCCGAAAAGGTTTCTGTCGAACACGACGACGTCGGCCAGCTTGCCGGCTTTCAGCGTGCCGAGCGAAGCGTCGCGGCCGACGGCGTACGCGCCGCCGGCCGTGTAGGCCTTGATCGCCTCGGCCAGGCTCAGCTTTTCATCGGGATTGCTTCCCATCTGTTTGCCTTCGGCGTTCGTCCTCGTGACGGCGGCGTGCAAGGAGGGAATGGGATCGAAGGTCACGACCGGAAAATCCGTCCCGAAGGCGAGCGTCGCTCCCGCGCGCAGCATGGACTTGAAAGGCCATTGGTACTTGGCCCTCTCCGGGCCGACGGCCAGCACCTTTTCGTTGTCGTTGAAGGTGACGTGCAGGGGTTGCATGGACGCGACGACGCCGAGAGGCGCGAAGCGGGGAATGTCCTCGGGCCGCAGGGCCTCTATGTGCTCGACGCCGTTTCTTACGCCGGGCCGGTCGCCGCCCGCCTTGCGCGATTCCTCGTATACGTCGAGCGCCAGCTTGACGGCCGCGTCGCCTATGCAGTGCAGCCTGACGCCGTAACCGTTCTCGTTCGCGCGCAGCACGCAATCGCGGTAGGTCTCATAGGGAAAGAAGGTCTTGCCCTTCGTGGACGGGTTGTTCGCGTAGGGTTCGAGCAGGGCGGCCGTGAAGGTGTAGGTGACGCCGTCCACGAACTGCTTCAGACCGGCGATGCGCACCTTGTCCGAGTTGTATTTTTCGCGCAAACCGTCGGCCGGCGCCGTGTCCGGTTCCGTGCCGAGGCCGGGATAGAGATTCAGGCGCACGACGAGCTTCTTTTCGTCTTCTAACTCTTTCAGGATTTGATATCCGAGCGTGTCCCCGTCGCTCGTCACGCCGACCGCCATGTCCGTCGTGGACGTTATGCCGGCGGCCGACAGCTTGTCGTTGAACTCGAGGAACAAGGCTTTCATTTCATCCGCGGATATGGAAAAAGCCATGGACGAGGGTACCGCGATCGCCTCCATGTCGAGGAAGGTTCCGGTCAGTTCATTGTTTTCGTCCTTGCAAATTTCGCCGAAACGCACGGTCGTCTCCGGCGTCGTTCCCGTCTTTTTCAGCGCCTTCGTGTTCAGCCACATGCAGTGTCCGTCCGCGGAAAACACGAAGACGGGCCTGTCCGGAATGCGCGCGTCGAGGGAATGCCTCGTCGGAAGCGCCGCCCCTTCGCCCCACCAAGAAATCTGCCAACCTATGCCAAGGATCTGTTCGAATTCGGGATGCTCCTTCGCAAAGCCTTCCAGCCGATCCGCGCACTCCGTCTCCGACTTGCAATCGAAGACGGGACACATGTATTTGCTCGTCATGAATATGCCCGAAAAATAGTGCATGTGCGCGTCGACAAAGCCCGGCGTGACCAATTTGTCGCCGAGTTCGTACACGCGCGCGCCGCCCGCGGCGTAGGCTTTCATTTTTTCGGCGTCGCCGATATCGACGATCTTGTTGCCGGCGATGGCTATCGCGCCGGCGAAAGGCTTGTCGCCCACGCCGTCAAAGATATTGTTGCTTTTTAGCAGCATGTCGGCCTTGACCATAAGACGCACTCCTTTCTTTGTTATCACTCACTCACCACACCATTTTTGCCCGTCTGCCGCGCTCCGGGCACAAGTGTCGATTTGTCGATTTTCTACGCGGCCCGTTTTTTGTAAACGTGCTTGTAGTTGCGAACCGTATCGAATATTTCGTCCACGCGCGCGTATGGCTTGAAGATGAAGCCGCACACGATGACGATGAGAGCGTTGGCCACCAGGCCGACGAAGCCGCCGGTGCAGCCGCCCGCCCAGGCGATGGCCGCCGGGAAGAAGCTGCCCGCGAAGCCGAAGAAGCAGCCCACCGCGAAGCCGAGAACCGCGCCCGGCAGGTTTGCCCTGCGCCAGAAAAGCCCTATGAACAGCGGCGGGAAGGCCTGCGCCGAGCAGTCGTACATGGCGAGCCCCATGAACATGAGGTTCGGTATGTCCCGCGTGGCGATGACGATGGCGATGACGCCCACGATGATGGTGAGCGTGCGGGCGTATTTGAAGAGACTCTGCCTGTCGGCGCGCGTGTGAATCGTGCCGATGAGGTCCTTGGCGATGAGTACGGAGACGCAGTTGATCACGATCGATATGGTGGACATGCAGGCCGCCAGCGCCAATATGCCCAACAGCCCGACCATGACCGGGCCGCCCACCTTGTCGGATATCCAAAACGCCGCGCTCTGCGGGTCGGCGGGGAAGTCTTCGAAGGTGGTCAAGCCGAGGCCCAGCGAATAGAGGGAAAAGCTGATCAAGGTGCCGATGATGGGCGTGATCAGGACGCTCTTCTTCGCCGCGCGCGGGCTTTCCGCCTTGTAGAGTCCCACGGTCGAGGCCGGCAGCACGAAACCGCCCAGCGTGCAGGTGATGAGCACGGATGCCCAGTATTTCCCGCCGAGGGCGCCGAGCGTGAGCAGACCGGAATTGATTTCCTCGACCTTGTCGTAGAGGTCGCCGAAGCCGCCGTAGGTTTTGACGATGAGCCAGTACATGGCCAGAACGCCGACGACGGTGAAGGTGACGCCCTGCACCAAGCCGCCGATGGCGGAGGCGCGCGAGCCCCCGAGGAAGCTGTAGCCGATCACGAAAGCGCTGATCACGATCAGGCCGATGTTGAAGTTGACGGAGCTGTACGTCGCCGCGTAGACGGCGTAGCCGATGGTCTTGACTTCGATGATCAGCCAGGGGGAATAAAACAGCAATGTCAGCAGCGCGAACGCGAACTTGAATTTTTGGCTGCCGTAGCGCAATCCGATGATATCGGCCTGCGTTTCGAGATTGTAGACCTTGCCGAGAACCCATACGGGTTTCGCCATGAAGTACATGATGAACAGGCTCGTCACGGAATAAATGGTTCCGTAATGCACGAACACGCCGAGCGTGGCCGCGTTCGAGAAGAAACCCGTGTAGATGCTGCCCGTGTACCAGCCGCCGATGTACGCGAACGCGACGAGAAACCAACCGAAGGAACGGCTGCCCACGCCGAATTCTTCCAGAGAATCCTGCTTCCTGCCGAATATCTTTATAAATACGGCATTGATTACAAAATAACCCAAAATACACGCGATGGTTATAATTGCGCTGCTACTCATTTTTCTCACCGCCTTTCTCCGCTTCCGCGGCCGCTTCGCGATCCTCTATCCGGCATTCCAGGACGAACCAGATGATCAGCCACACCGACAGCAGGAGCGGGATGAACAGCAGCCAAAACTGCATGAACGGAAATCCCAGCACGCGCGGACGCACGCGATCCAACATCTGGGTGATGGGCGGGAACGTGATGAAGAACACAACCGCCACGAACACCGCCGTCGAAACTGCGTATAACCCTTTTCTGCTCATAACGCCGTAACACCTCCTCTTGTGGAGCCTGTTAACAGGCTCTCATCCTTGCGCATACGTATAATGGCAGTTGACACAGTATGCTTACGCAAGTATCGTGCCGGGGCGCATTGACGCAAAAAAGCGGATCCCGGGCGGTTGCTTCGCAACCTGAGCACCCCCATGACGGCAGGGGGACATTCCACCTGCACCCCCTGCCGGCATTGATTTTCGGGGCAGGGCAGATATTGTTTGATGGAATGTTTGGGGCAAGCGAACGGTTGCAATGGCGGCAAAAATGAGCGAATTTTCAGACGAAATTTCCACGATCAGGAAATCATATGTGCGATTTTTATACTATTTTTGTTAGAATTTTCACAGACGCCTCAAAATTGTCCGAATACAATACAAAAAATGAATGCGTGCAAAATATATACAAATTTTCGGGCCGATTTGCCGCGCCGCGCACGGCCGTCAAAGCGAAAATGTCCTCTTTACCGATCAGCCATTTGAATCCAAACATTCCGCCGAACGATATTTCAAATGGCTTCCGGGTCTTTTGCCGCTGTACACCTCGGCGCCCCGGCAGACCGTTTCGCCGTTCACGATGACCCTGTCGATGCCCTCGGGCGGCGCGTTGGGATCGCCGAAGCCGACGTAATCCGCCTTGTCGATGATGTTTTCGTAATCGAAAATCACCAGGTCCGCGTCGAAGCCTTCCGCGATGTTCCCCTTGTCCGGGATGCGAAAGCGCCGCGCGGGATCCCAAGTGATCTTGCGAATCGCCTCCGAGAGCGACAGGCGTTTCTCGTCCCGCGCGTAGCGCCCGATCAGGCGCGGGAAGGTTCCGGCGGTTTCGGGATGCCCGACGTTCTCGTAATGGGGGCCATCCGCCGCGTTGGAGGAAATGAGCATGTAGGGTTCCCTCACCGCCCGCGCGATTTCCGGTTCGTCGCAGGCAAAAACCGTCACGAGCGTCGCGGGGAAATTTTCGCGCAGATATCCGAATTTCTCCTTGGTGCAAAATTCCCCCGTGTATATGCCGGAGGAGATCATCACCTTGATGTCCTCTTCTTGGCCGTACCGCCGCATCCAATCCCCTTTTAAAAGGGACGAGCCGATGCAATTCGGATAGGCCGCGTACAAGCCCGTGTCCGCGGTGATGTCATACCCTTCGTTCCGCATCCTCCGGATGATGGAAAGCGCCTCCGGCATGATGCCGCGAAAGCCAGTCATATAGGCAAGATGCAGCAGATGCACGGATACGCCCGTTTTCTTCATGATCCGCTCCACTTCTTCGAAATGCGCAAGCGCCGTCTTGCCGTCCCCGCGCATGTGAATCAAGAGGATGCGGTCGTAGGCCTTCGCCAACTCCGCGATGCCGATCATTTCGGCTTCCGAGGTGCCGGGTACGTATTCGAGCCCGAAATGAATGCCGAAAGCGCCGTTTTTCAGGAACTGCTCCGCGAGCATATTCATCTCGGCGATCTCCGAGGCCGAGGCGGCGGCGTACACGTCGCGCATGCCGACCGCGCGGCGCAGCGTGAAGGATTGGGAGATGTAGAATCCGTGGTTGATGAGGAAGCCCTTTTCGGAGATCTGGCGTATGAGCTTGCCGTCAAAATTGCGTTCGCCGCCTATCGTCGTGGTGGCGCCCTGCCTGAGCACGCATTCGGCGGAAAAAAGCTTGCCGCTGACGTGCGAATGAAAGTCGATAAAGCCCGGCGCGACATGGCGGCCCGTCGCGTCCACGATCCGCTCTCCGTCCATCGGCTCCGCCGACACGGCGGCGATCTTGCGCCCGTCGACGCCTATGTTGGCGATCTCCGCGCCATCCGGGGAAAAGCGTATCACCGTTCCGCCGCGAATCACCAGATCGTATTTTTTACGCGTCATCCTCACCGCCCTCCCCTCGCAGGAATTTGTAGACGGTGGATCTGGAAAGATCGAGGATTTTGGCCGCGCGGCTGATGTTGCCGTCGTTCGCGTCCACCACGTGGCGCACGTATTCGCCCATCGCCCGCCGCAGGTTCATCTGCGGTTCCCTGTCGCCGATGAGCCGTATCCCTTGCCCGTTGCGCAGTTCAAACGGCAGGTCCTCGACGAATATCGTGTCGTTTTTGCACATGATCGCGGCGTATTCTATCGCGTTTTGCAGCTGCCGGATGTTGCCCGGCCAGCCGTACGAGGTGAGCGCGGCCATCGCGCGCTTGTCCACGCGCATTCGCTTCGCCGGGAACATTCTCGAAAGGAAGGCTTCTATGAGCGGAGGAATGTCGTCGCGCCTCTCGCGAAGGGAGGGCGTCCTGATGTGCGCCACGTTCAGCCGGTAGTACAGATCGTTGCGAAAGAGCCCTTCCGCGATGAGGTCTTCCAACTTCACGTTCGTCGCGGCTATGACGCGAACGTCCACGGGCGTCTGCTTCGTTCCGCCGATGCGCGTCACGACGCTCTCTTGCAGAACGCGCAGCAGTTTCTGCTGCATCTCGCTCGGCATGTTGCCGATCTCGTCAAAGAAGATCGTTCCGCCGTCGGCCAGTTCGAACACGCCGGGTTTTCCCTCTTTTTTCGCGCCCGTGAAGGCCCCGCCCTCATAGCCAAAGAGCTCGCTTTCCAGCAGTTCTTTCGGCAGGGCGCCGCAATCGACCGCCACGAAGGGGTAGTCCCTGCGCGCGCTTCTGTTGTGGATCGCCTGCGCGAACATTTCTTTCCCCGTTCCGCTTTCCCCTTCGAGCACGACGCGGATGTTGTGCTCCGCCGCTTTCAGCGCGAGGGCCTTGGTCTCGCGAATGGCCTTCGAGTCGCCTATTATGTCCGAGAATTCGAATTTGGCCCGGTTCTTGATCTTGCCGGCCAGCGCTTTGATCTCGTGGATGCTCTTGAAGATGACGACCTTTCCTATCTCGTTTCCCGATTCGCCCCGCACGGGCCTGACGTCCAAAAAACAGCTGTAGTTCCTGTGTCCGCCGTGTATGATGACCTCTTCGTTTTCGTATGGCCGCGTCGAGTTTTCGAGAAATCTTCCGAGGTCCGGCGTGGTGATGATCGTTTCCGTCGCGTTCCTTCCGATGATGTTTTCGAGATCTTCGCCCATCAGCCCGCACATGCGCTTGTTGATTTGGATTATTTTCCCATCTCCGATGTAGACCACGCCTTCGAGCACCATTTCCATGGTCGCTTGAAGCCGGCTGTTGTTTTCGACGAGCCGCGCGTTGATGTTCCGAATGCGGATTTCGTTTTCTATGGCTCTGGCCACGGAGGAAACCATGCCCAGCGTGTGCCGGTGTATCATCTCATAGCGGCCCGCGACGCTGATGACGCAGATCACATCGCCCGCGTTGTTCAGCACGGGCGCGGCCGAGCAGGTCCAGCGGTGAAGCGCGTGGGCGTAATGCTCCGCTCCCGCGACCTGAATGGGCTTCTTCGTTATGACGGCCAGGGCGATGCTGTTGGTGCCGGCCGTCGCTTCCAGCCGATTCGCGCCGGGCAGCGACTGCGTCTTCTCCGCGATCTCCATCGTGTCCCCGTCGCCGATGCTCCGCAGGATGAAGCCGTCCGCGTCCACATAATGAATGATGCAGCCGGATTCCTGCACGATTTCGTACAGCGATTCCATGTACGGCATGACGATTTCCAGTATGTCGGCGTTCGCTCGCAGCTTCTCCGCCACCCGATCCTCCGGCAAAAGAGGGATGTTCTTGTTCGACATGGGATCGAGGCCCAAGGCCCTGCACCGCGTCCAGGAATCGGCCACGGATTTTTTCACGACGGCGTCCTTGATTTTGCCGCTTTTCATGAAATGAACCCAGGCGTTTTCAAAGGCCAGCAGTTCCGGGTTGTAAGCGAAAAAGTAGGGATTCAGCAGATGATCGTCCATGGCCGTCTCTCTTTCATTCGTCGCGGCCCTCGGGGCGCCGCAAATTATGCACCTGTCAAAATCATAGCACGCAGGAAGGATGTCGTAAAGAAGAAAAAGAAAAACTTTTTTTGCGCGATCGCCGCGCGGCCACTCAAATCGGCCGCTCAAATCAAAACGGGTGCGTGGTAACTTCGTGGTAACTTCGCATTTTTCGCCCTTGACGCGGGGCGCGCGGATGCGGTATACTGTAGCCGTGTCAGGGGAGTAGTTTTAAGTCCGCGCGTCAACATCACGGCCCAGTGCTCCGGCACGACGCCCGGCCGCGGACCCGCAGCGCTTCGTTTCGCGGCGCTTTGGAGGAGGTAACGAGACTTTACACGGTTTGTTCTTTATCCGTTTAAAGTCTTTTTTTGTTTTTCTGTTTCGCTTTTGAGGAGGATTTGCATGTACGAACGATTGACTGCGGCGGACGCGCTCGAAAAGTTGGGCGCCGACCGGAAGGCCGGCCTGTCCGCAAAGGAAGCGGCGGAGCGGCTCGCGCGCTTCGGCCCG
>JAISMX010000013.1 GCA_031276515.1 Eubacteriales Family XIII. Incertae Sedis bacterium
GATATGCGCGCGAGGCTGTTCACGCCGTAGCAGGACGCGAAGATGTCGGGGCGGGAGGAAAGCCGCTCCGCCGCGTCCTCCGCCTTGGGATCGCCCGCGTCCGCGCGCGTGGCCGCCAGTGCGGCGAGATGCCCGCCCGCCGAGAAGCCCAGTATTCCGACGCGCGCGGGGTCGATGTTCCATTCCGCGGCCCTGTGCCGCACGAGGCGGATGGCGCGCTGCGCGTCGAGCAACATGGCCGGATGCCTGTAGGGGAGCAGCCGGTATTTGAGGACAAAGGCGTTGACGCCGCAGCGGTTGATCCAAAGCGCGGCGGGATCGGCTTCTCGCTCGGCCCACAGCGCGTAAGCGCCGCCGGGGCAGACGATCACGGCGCCGCGCCCCTTTTCGCCCGAGGGGAAGGGCCTTAGCGCGGGGGGCGGCGACTTGATGGCGGGGTCGAACAAGGGCGCTTGGCCTTCCCAGAGGGGGATTTCTCGTTGCATGGCAGCCTCCTTTTTCTTCGTTACCGCAAGTATAGCATTTTTTCCTTGTCGCATAAAGATAAAAGAAGGAAATTTCACATTTTCTACAAATTTTCGCGTTATACTGACAACGCAAGGATCGCAGCAATCAAAGGCGCGCGACGCCGAATCCAAAAGAGGACAAGCCAAATGGAAAGCCAAGTTTTAAGCATACGCGGAATGACCTGCGCCGCCTGCTCCGCGAGAATAGAGCGAACGCTCAACAAAATCGAGGGCGTAAGCGCGACGGTCAACCTCACGACCGAACGCGCGCGCATAGAATTCAATCCGGCGGAGGTCACGCTGCAAGCGCTGATCGAACGGATCGAAAAGCTCGGCTACGGCGCGGAAGTGCCAAAACCCAAGGCGGAGGACGCGGACGCGCTCGCCAAACGCAAGGAAATCAAAACCCTGTGGACGAAGTTCATCGTCTCCGCCGCCTTCTCCCTGCCGCTCCTGTACATCGCGATGGCGCCGATGATCGATTTCGCGCGGCTGCCGTTTCCGGCGGGGCTTGACCCAATGCACTTTCCGCTGCGATACGCGCTTGTCGAACTGGCGCTCGTTCTGCCAATTATTGGAGTTGGATACAGGTTTTACACGGTGGGCTTCAAGGCGCTCTTGCTGCGCAGCCCGAACATGGACAGCCTGATTGCGCTCGGCACGACCGCCGCCGTGCTGTACAGCGTTTACAACACGTTCCAAATCGCGGGCGGCGGCTTCGCGGCGGCGGAAAGCCTGTACTTTGAGACGGCGGGCGTGATCGTGACGCTGATCCTGCTCGGAAAATCGCTCGAAGCCGTGAGCAAAGGGCGCACGAGCGAGGCGATCAAGAAACTGATGGGCCTCGCGCCCAAAACGGCCATCGTGTCGCAAAACGGCGTTGAGCGCGAAATTCCCATCGAGGAAGTCGAAATCGGCGACATCGTCGTCGTCAAGCCCGGCGCGAGGATTCCCGTGGACGGCTCCGTGATCTTCGGCAATACGGCCATCGACGAAAGCATGCTCACGGGCGAGAGCATGCCCGTCGACAAGAAAGCGGGCGACGCGGTTTACGCCGCTTCGCTGAACACGACGGGCACGATTCAATTCAGAGCGGAGAAAATCGGCGCGGATACGGCTTTGGCGCGGATCATCAAGTTGGTTGAGGACGCGCAGGGCGGCAAAGCCCCGATTGCGGCCCTCGCCGACAGGGTCTCCGGCGTGTTTGTGCCCGCGGTGTGCGGCATCGCCTCGCTCGCGGGCGTCGCGTGGTTCATCGGCACGGGCGGCGACGCGAAATTCGCGCTCACCATATTCATCTCCGTGCTCGTCATCGCCTGCCCCTGCGCGCTGGGGCTCGCCACGCCCACGGCGATCATGGTGGGCACGGGCAAGGGCGCGGAAAACGGCATACTGATCAAGGGCGGCGAGGCTCTCGAAACCGCGCACAAAATCGACACCGTCGTCTTCGATAAAACGGGCACGATTACCGAGGGCAAACCGACGGTTACGGACGTGATCGGGAACGATATTTTGAACCTGGCCGCGAGCGTGGAAAAGCTGTCCGAGCATCCGCTGGGATTGGCGCTCGTGAACGCCGCCTCGGAAATTCGCCCCGCGACGGAATTCCAATCCGTGACGGGCATGGGCGTCCGGGCCGTCGTGGACGGAAAGCTCGTAAAGGTCGGCCGGGCGGCGTTTGCGGGCGCGGACGACAAGGAGGGCGACGCGCTCGCGGAACAAGGCAAGACGCCGCTGTTCGTTTCGATAGACGACGTTTACGGCGGGATAATCGCCGTCGCGGACGTGGTAAAGCCGTCGAGCGAGGCGGCGATCGGCAAGCTGCACGAGATGGGCGTCGAAGTCGCGATGATCACGGGCGACAACGGAAGAACCGCCGCCGCGATCGCCAAGCGGGTCGGCATAGATCGCGTGCTTGCCGAGGTTCTGCCGCAGGACAAATCGGACGAAGTCCGGAAGCTGCAAGCCGAGGGGCGCAAGGTGGCGATGGTCGGCGACGGCATCAACGACGCGCCCGCGCTCGCCCGGGCCGACATAGGCATGGCGATCGGGAGCGGCACGGACGTGGCGATGGAGAGCGCGGACATCGTGCTCATGCGCTCCGACCTTCGCGACGTGCCGACGGCCATCGAGCTGAGCCGCGCCACGATACGCAACATCAAACAGAATCTGTTTTGGGCGTTCGGCTACAACGTAATCGGCATACCCATAGCGGCGGGCGTTTTGCATCTGTTCGGCGGGCCGCTGCTCAATCCGATTTTCGCGGCGGCGGCGATGAGCCTGTCGAGCGTGTCGGTGCTCACCAACGCTTTGCGCCTGAAACGCTTCAAGGCGAGCGGCGGACGCATATGAACAAAAACAAAAATGTGCTGCTTGTGGACGACGAACCCAAGATTTTGGAAGTGCTGGCCGCGCTGTTCGAGAGCAAGGGTTTTCGCGTCTTTCAAGCCGAAACGGGCGGGCAAGCGCTAAAAACCTTCAACGAGCGAAACGTGTCGCTCGTCGTGCTCGACTTGATGCTTCCCGACGTCACGGGCGAGGAGGTCTGCGCCGCCATACGCCGGATTTCCCGCGTGCCGATCATTATGCTCACGGCGAAGTCCGAAGAGGAGGATTTGATCGCGGGTTTCGCCGGGGGCGCGGACGATTATGTCACAAAACCGTTCAGCCTGAAGGAACTGTACGCCCGCGCCGAGGCGCTGCTGCGCAGGAGCGGCGACGATCTCGTGCCGCTGACCGTCCGCAACGCGTTCGGGGGCGGCGACTTAATCGTCGACTTCGAAAAAAGCGCGTTCCGGAAGGCGGGAAACCCGATCGGCCTTACGCCGAGCGAAACGCGCATCCTTTCCGCGCTCATCAAATATCCCGGCAAGGTGTTTACCCGCGACGAGTTGATCGACATAGCGCTCGGCGACGAATTCGACGGCTACGACAGGGTGATCGACAGCCATATAAAAAACCTGCGGCAGAAAATCGAGGACAACCCGAAGTCGCCGGTCTACGTTTTGACCGTTCACGGCCTCGGTTACAAATTTGGGGGTGGCGGCGATTAAAACCCTGCGAAGCCGGATTACCCTGACCATTCTCGCCGTGTCCTTGCTCACCATCGCGCCGATAAGCGTTTTTTTGAACGTGTACATCAACCGCACGTTCGAGAATTACATCATGCGGCAGGAGCGCGAGCGGAGCGACGGCATCGTCTCCGACCTCGAAAGTCACTACGACGCTTTGTCCGGCGGCTGGGAAGAAGATTTTCTGCACACGCTCGGAATGTACTCGCTCTATGACGGCTATATCCTGAGCGTTTCCGACGCGCGCGGCGATGTGCTTTGGGACGCGGAAAATCACGACATGACGCAATGCAGCCGGATTATGATGGAAATAAGCGCCCGCATGTCAACCCTAAAAGGCGGCTTTGAGACGCACGATTACGCAATCGAAGCCGGCGGCCGAAGGGTCGGCGGCGTGTCGGTGACGTATTACGGCCCGTTTTTCTACACGGAGAACGATTATCGCTTTATAAAAACGCTCAATATCGCGACGCTTGCGATCGGGCTGCTGTCCGCCGCCGTCGCCGTCTTCGCGGGAAGTCTGCTCGCGCGGCGCATCGCGAAGCCGGTCACGAGAACCGCGGCCATCGCGGCGCAAATCGCGCGCGGGAATTTCAACGAGCGCTTTGACGACGCGCCAAGCACGCGCGAGCTTCGCGATATGACCGCCGCCGTCAACCGGCTCGCCGCTTCGCTTGCCGAACAGGAAAACCTCCGCAAACGCCTGACCTCCGACATGGCGCACGAACTCCGAACGCCGCTCGCCGCCGTGGCCTCGCATTTGGAGGCGATGATCGACGGCATTTGGGAAGCGAGCCCCGACAGGCTGAGCGCCTGCCATGATGAAATTCTGCGGATTGCCGCGCTGGTAAAAGACCTACGGGAGCTCGCCAAAATCGACGGCGACAAGCGCGTGCCGAACAAATCGGAGGTTGACATTTTTGACGTCGCCCGCACCGTATGCCACAATTTTGAGGCGGAAGCCGCGAAGAAAAACCTGACCTTATCCCTTGCCGGCGAAGCGAGCGTCGTACCCGCCGATAAGGACGGAATCATCCGGGTGATCACCAATCTCATTTCAAACGCGATCAAATACACGCCGGAAAACGGCCGCATATCCGTGACGGCCGGCGACTCCAAAGACGCGGGCGTCGTCGAAGTCCTCGACGACGGGATAGGCATTGCGGAGGAAGAACTCCCGTTCATATTCGAGCGCTTTTACCGCACCGACAAATCCCGCAACCGCAAAACGGGCGGCGCGGGCGTGGGCCTGACAATCGCAAAATCCATCGTCGAAGCCCACGGCGGCGCGATAGAGGTTCACAGCGAGACGGGCGCCGGCAGCCGCTTTGTCGTGAAGCTGCCGAAGGGCTGAAGCCGCGTTCGGGATAATTTTGTAACATTTATGTATTGCTGTGCGGCCTCGAATTATGTTATACTACATTTAAAGCATCTCATCGATCCCCGCCGCTTGATGCGGGGCCTGTGCTTCACAGACTGCTCGCGCCCGACAAAACCCGCGATTTCACAAAAGCGAGGGACCGGCGCGCATTCAAACCAAAACGACGCAACTCAATAGCGCGACTGCGCGGTTCTCGCAATGCGGCTTCATACCGGTTTTGTTGTGTTTGTAATGGTTCCTCATCGAAGGAGGGGGGATTTTTTTGACTGACGACAAGGACAACAGGCAAAACAAAGGCGACGCCGCGGCGCGTCTCGGCGTCGAACCCGTAGGCAAGCTGCTGCTGCGCTTCTCGCTGCCGGCCATGACGGGCATGATCGTCAACGCGCTGTACAACATCGTGGATCGCGTCTTCGTCGGGCGCGCCGTCGGAGAGGCGGCCCTCGGCGGGCTGGCGCTCGTCATGCCGGTCATGACGATCGTGATGGCCTTTTCCGTGCTCTTCGGCATCGGCTCGGCAAACCTGATCTCCATGCGCCTCGGACAGGAGCGGCGAGAAGAGGCCGAGAACGCAATCAATCACTGCTTCTGGCTCCTGATTCTCAGCGGCGCGCTGCTGACGGTGTTCGGCGTCCTGTTCATCGAACCCATCCTGTCCGTGCTGGGCGCGCAGGACGGCAGCGAATCGATCGATTACGCGCGGCGCTTCATGCGCATCATACTGTTCGGCTCCGTGTTTTTCATGATGGGGCTGGGTTTTTCGCATTGCACGCGCGCGCAGGGCTTTCCGACCATATCGATGCTGGGCTTCGTGCTGGGCGCCGTCGTGAACGTCACGCTGGTGCCGATCTTCCTGTTTGTCTTTCACTGGGATGTGGAGGGCGCCGCCATCGGCACCGTGATCGCGCAAGCTTCAACCACGGTGTTCATGTTGGCTTTCGGCTTCAGCCGCAAGGCCGTGCTGCGCCTGAAACCCTTTTCGATCAAGCCCTCGCTGAAGGCGATAACGCAGATCGTGTCCTTTGGCTCGGCACAGTTCCTGCTGCAACTCGCGATGTCTTTCGTCATGCTCATATACAACGTATCCATGAGCATATACGGCGTCGGCGAGCTGGGTTCGAACGGCGGCGACGTCGCGCTTTCCGGCATGAACATCGTGAACTCCATCAGCATGCTGATCGTTATGCCCATATTCGGCATCAACCAAGGCGCGCAGCCGCTCCTCGGCTTCAACTACGGGGCGAAGAAGTTCGGACGCGTGATCGGAACCTACGCGCGCGCGGTCGTCGCGGCCACGGTGATCGGTTGCATCGGCTTCGCGCTGTTGCAGCTGTTTCCGGATCAGATCGTCCGCGTGTTCGCGCCGAACGGCAGCCGCGAGATACTGTCCTTCACGCCGGCCGCCATGCGCATCGCGACGCTGACCCTGCCCATCGTGGGCTTTCAGGTCGTTTCCGCGAATATGTTCGTCGTGACGGGGCGCCCCAAGACCTCCATGGTCCTGTCGATGCTGCGGCAATTCATCCTCTTGATTCCGTTTATATTCATATTCGGGAAAGTATGGGGGTTGAGCGGCGTGATCGCGGCCTCCCCGGCCGCCGACGCCATGGCCGTGATTCTGACGACCGTGATGATCGTGCGGGAATTGAAAAAGCTGCGCGCGCAGAGGGCGGAGGAGGAGACGCGGGGCTGAGCGCGGCGCGCGGCGAAGTGTCGCGCGGACGACCGCAAGATCGGCGCCCGGCGGAAACGAGAATTCCGAGCGGCGGACTTGCGGCGCGGCGCGATGTCGCGACCCGGCGGCCTACGTCTGCGCCGCGGCGGCGGCGATTCTAACGCGCGTGCGCGCCTCGCCGAGGATTTGCTGTATCTCCCACAGGTCCGGCGAATTTTTTCTTCCCATGAGCGCAATGCGGATCACGGCGCTCACGTCGCCTACATGCCCCTTGTAGAGGCCGGGATTCTTCTTGAAATCCTTTGGCTTCGCGGCGTAGCCGTTCGCCTCCGCGAGGGCGCGGATGCGCTCGAACCAGGCCGTGCGGTCGTCATCGTGCCGGTAGCTCTCCAGATAGCCGCCGAGCAGCCTCGGCACGTCCTCCCTCGGCACGTTCTCCGGCCACGCGTCCTCCGCGCGAAACAGTTCATCGTAGAAATATCCGATGAACGCGAGGATCTGCGCGCCGTAGGCCAAATCCTTCCTCGGGTTCGCGTCGTGCCGCCCGATGTCGAGGATGCGCGCAAGGTATTGCGGATCGCCTTTGAGCAACGCGGCTTCCGGGCGTCCCGTTTCCTCGGCCCAGTCCGCCAAAAAGGCGGCGAGCTCGGCGGCGGGTATGCCGAGCAGCACGTCCTTGCTGACGTCGTTCAGCTTGTCCGCGTCGAACAGTATGCCGGAGCGGCTCATCTTGTCGGTCGTGAACGCGAAGTCTTCCGCGTCGGCCTCCGGGTTTTCGATGCGCCATTCCTCGAAGTTGGAATTGAGGATGGTCAGCAGGTATTCGCGAACGGCGCGCGGGTGATAGCCCTCCGCGCGATAGTAGGCGAGCGAGGATTCGGGATCCTTGCGCTTGGAGAGCTTGCGCTTCGTTTCCCCCTCCTGCTTCATCAGCACCGCCGTGTGGCAGTACGCGGGCGGATCCAAATCCAAGGCTTGAAACAGCGCGATGTGGATGGGCAGCGAGGACAGCCATTCCTCCCCCCGGATCACATGGGTCGTGCGCATCAGGTGGTCGTCCACGACGTGGGCGAGGTGATAGGTCGGCATGCCGTTCGTCTTCAGCAGCACGACGTCCATGCCGTTTTGCGGCAGGGTCAGCGCGCCGCGTATGCCGTCCTCTATCGTGAAATAGGCGTCCGTGTCGTCCTGCGCGCGCAGACGGATCACATGGGGCTCGCCGGCCGAAACGCGCCGGCGCAGCTCCTCGAAGGACAGCGCCCTGTGCGCGGCCCATCGCCCGTACAGGCCCGGCGTCAGCTTGGCCGCTTCCTGCTCGGCGCGGATGGCGTCGAGCTCCGCGTCCGTGAGGAAGCACGGGTAGGCGCGCCCCTCCGCGACGAGGCGCTTCGCGAAGCAGCGATAGATGTCGCCGCGCAGGCTCTGCCGGTAGGGGCCGTAGGCGCCGCTCTCGCCGGCGGCCGTCACGCCCTCGTCGAAGCGGAGGCCGTAGTGATCCAGCGCCTCGATCACCGCCTCCGCCGCGCCCGCAACCTCGCGCTTGTCGTCCGTATCCTCGATGCGCAGAAAGAATACGCCGCCGCTTTGGTGCGCGAGGCGTTCGTTCGCAAAGGCCACGTAGAGATTGCCGAGATGCACGAAGCCCGTGGGGCTCGGCCCGAGCCGCGTGACGCGCGCGCCCTGCGGCAGGATCCGCGCGGGATAGCGTTCCTCATAATATTCGGGCGTTTCGCGCACATCGGGGAACAACAGCTCCGCCGTTTTTTCGTAATCCAATAGTTCCTCTCTTTCGTCGCTACAGTTCAAAGGTTGAATCGTTCCCGTTCATCCTTGCTTCAGACGACCCAACTGTTCAGATACACCTCCTGCTCCTTCGTGAGCGCGTCGATTCGCACGCCCCAGGCCGCGAGCTTGCGGCGCGCGACGAGCTCGTCTATCTCGGCGGAAACGTCGATCACGCGCTTTTCGAGCTTCCCGCGATTGTTCAGTATATACAGCGCCGAGAGGAACTGCACGGCGAAGCTCATGTCCATGATCTCGGCCGG
>JAISMX010000070.1 GCA_031276515.1 Eubacteriales Family XIII. Incertae Sedis bacterium
ATCGGCCTCAGCAAGCTGAGCCTCTACGCCCTCGTCGAGGGTGAAAAGGTCATCAACGAGCTCGACACGCCTTTGGATGCCTCGACGTTCACGGACGTCGCGGGCCACTGGGCGCTTGAGGCCATCGCCTTCGTCGTCGAGAACGGCCTGTTCAACGGCACGAGCGAGACGACCTTCGGCCCGAACGCACCGATGGACCGCGGCATGTTCGTGACCGTGCTCGGCAGGCTCGCGAAAATCGACGCGACCGCGTACACGGCGACGCCGTTCACCGACGTGAAGGCCGGGGCCTACTACGCGCCCTATGCGGCCTGGGCCTCGGAGAACAAGATCGTGGAGGGCGTGGGCGGCGGACTGTTCGCCCCCGCGAATCAAATCACGCGACAGGAGATGGCGGCCATGCTCATCCGCTACGCGGACTTCGCGAAGATCGCGCTCACGGGCGCGGAGCAAGCGAGCTTCGCGGACGACGCGGAGATAGCGGCTTGGGCCAAGGGCGGCGTGTACGCGCTCGCCTCGGCCGGCATACTGAACGGCGTGGGCGACGGCAATTTCGCGCCCAAGAAAACCGCGATTAGAGCCGAAGTCGCGACCATGCTCATGCGATTTGCGCGCCTATCCCCGGTTACGCAGTAACCGGCCGGTTGGAGTTGACCGCTGCTCAAGCTGATGCAAAATAGCGCACATCGATTTCCGCATTCCGTTCTTTTTCAAAACAAATCCGCCGGGCGACCGCCCGGCGGATTTGTTTCATGCGCGAGGTTGGGTTACAGAAATTGGCACCCCGGGAGCCCGCAGGACGTGATCTCGTCCGACGGGAATTTCGTTATGCGTTCGCAGCCGTCCTTCCTGACGACGACTTCTTCCTCTATGCGCGCGCTGCCGGATCCGTCTTCGGCCGGACACCAGGTTTCGATGGCGAATACCATGCCCTCTTTTAGCTCAAAGGGCGTCTCGATCGAGAAGAGGCGCGAAATGATGGGTTTTTCCCAAAGGCCGAGTCCGATGCCGTGCGCGAATTGCAGCAGGAAGGCTTCCTCTTCGTTTTTGAAGCCGAGCTCCGTGGCGGCCGGCCACTTCGCCGCGACGTCGGCCGTCGTGTTTCCCGCCTTGATCTGCGCTTCGGATTCGCGTATCCATTTCAGCGCCTTTTCATAGGCCTTGCGCTGCGCGGCGTTGGGAACGCCGCAGGAAAATGTGCGGTAGTAGCAGGTTTTGTATCCGTTGTAGGTATTGCCTATGTCGAAGTAAATAAGCTCTCCGGGGCGAATCATCCTGTTCGTAAACGTATGGCTGTGCGGATTGCCGCGCTCGCCGGAGATGCTGTTCACAAATTCGACCAACTCCGCGCCCCAGTGGTACAATTTGTAGTTCGCGATGGCGACGAGCTCGTTTTCGAGAACGCCGGGCCGCAGCGCCTTCGCGAGGTCGTAGTAGGCCGCGTCCACCATGGCCGCCGACTGCTTGAGCAGCTGGATCTCGTCGTCCGTCTTGATGATGCGCGCGTCGAGCATGGTCTGCTGCCCGTCGACGATTTCGACGTTTTCCGCTTCCATCGCGCGAATGAGCGGTATGTCGACGATGTCCATGCCAACCTTGCCCGTGACGCCGTACTCCTTCAGATATCGCGTGATTTGGTCGGCCACCTTTTTCACCATGCCCGCGTCCTCCGGGATGGATCCGCGCATGGAACCGACGGCCGGCATGATGTGCTCCGCGTCCAGCCAATCGACGCGCTTGCGTTTGGACGGCGCGGCGGGATCGAACAGGAAGGGTTGCGCGACCCCGTCGATGAGAATGCAGTACCTGTTCATCTTGTTCCTGTTCCATTCGCCTATGTGCGTACCCGTGATGTACCTGATGTTGTCGAAGTCATAGCAAACGAGCGCGTTGAGAGCTTTGTCCTTCATGCTCTGTTTCGCACGGGCCAGCCTGTCGGCTCGCAGCCTCCCAAAATCGACGTTTGTTTCAAAATCGACGCCGTTCATTCCCGATCTGGGCATTGCGTCCCTCCTTGCTTATTCATGTGACGATTGCGTTGTTCGGCGGAATCTCTTACATACATGAGCAATATTCATGCCTTAATCCGGACGTTGAGAAATATTTTTTGCCGCGGCGCAAAGGCGCAAAAATAACCCCGTCGCAGGGTCGCTTTGAACGGTTTTTTGCATGGAAGTTTACGCAGTGTGCCAACATGGCTCGTTTTTTGGCACATCTCGCAAAATCTTGAGCCATTTTAGGTGGCCGAAGCTTGCAATGTGGCACGCTTCCTGCTATAATGGATTTGTCCGTTGTTATCAGTTGGTGTTTGTGGCAGCCGAAGGGTTGCAATGGTGGCAAAAATGAGCGATATCGCGTATGAGCAGCCGACGAAAAGCGGCCACAAACGCATTGCGGAGCTGTGGGAAAAATACGTGGCGGGAGAAGAAGCCTTTCCGGATGAAACGCCGGAAGGCGTTCGCGCGGAGATATTCGAGTCGTGGCGGCGCTGCAAGGAATTGAAGGTTTCTCCGTTCGAGGTGGTCAACACCATCCTTGCCGACGACGATCTCGAACGCATGCTCGCGGACAACGATGTGCTTGTCAAAACCGCGCACTCATATCTGGAAAATTTATACACGTTCCTGAAGGGTTCGCACTTTGTGATCGCCCTGACGGAGCGCTCGGGATACGTGCTCGACATTGTGGGTCTGCAAGGGATGATCGGGGAACGCGCAAAGAAAAGCGCCCTTGTGCTCGGCTGCGGCAGGAGCGAAGCCTATGCCGGAACCTGCGGCATGGGAACCTGTCTCGCCCTCGAGCGGCCCATACAAATATGGGGCGTGGAGCACTACATCGAGCCGCATCACGGCTATGTCTGCTCCGCCGCGCCCATCCGAAGCAAGGACGGCGACATCATCGCGTGCATCGGCGTAATCGGCCCTCAGGACAATGCCACCGTACACACGCTCGCCATGATCTGCGCCGCGGCGGACGGCATCGAAAAAGAACTGAAAATGCGGCTTGCTTACGATGAGATACGCATCCTGAACGACAAACTGCTTTCCACTCTGCAATCGCTTTCGCAGGGCATCGTCATGATCGACAACGACGGCATCGTCACGCAATCCAACGGCAACGCCTGCAACGTGCTGAAATTGCCGAACGGAGACATCACCGGTTCGAACATCAAGGATTTGCTCGATTTCAGCTCTTCCACATTTGACATATTTTCACTGAACCGCAATATTTGGCACAAGGAGATGCGCGTGACGAACGCGATGGGCATACCATTGCATCTGTCGATATCCTCGTCCATCCTGAAGGATGAAAACGGAGGAAAGATATCCACCCTGCTCGTCATGGAAAAGAGGACGCGTTTCAACAAAGCCGCCACAAAAGTGAGCGGATTTACGGCAAAATACAACTTTGATGAGATCATCGGTCGTTCCGAAGCCATCAATGAGATCAAACAGTTGGGGATGCTCGCGGCGCACAGCGATTCGAACGTGATCATCCTCGGGGAAAGCGGCACGGGCAAGGAGCTGCTCGCGCAGTCCATACACAACGCAAGCACGCGCCACGACGGGCCTTTTATCGCGATCAACTGCGGTTCGCTGCCGAGAAGTCTCGTCGAAAGCGAGCTCTTTGGCTATGAGCCGGGATCTTTCACGGGATCGAACAAGGACGGTTACCCGGGCAAATTCGAGCTGGCCGACGGCGGCACGCTGTTCCTCGACGAAATCGGCGACATGCCCATAGACATACAGGCCACGCTCCTGCGCGCCATTCAGACAAAGGAAATTCTGCGCATAGGCGGGAAAATGCCCAAACACGTCGATGTGCGCATCATCGCCGCCACCAATGTGAATCTCGCCGAACACATAGAAAACAAGCGCTTCCGCAAGGATTTGTACTATCGGCTCAAGGTGCTGACTTTCTATATGCCGCCGCTCAGGAGCCGCCGCGAGGACATTTTGCCGCTGCTCGAAAATTTCATCGAAGCCTACAACCGGCGCATGAACCTGGACGTAAAGGGATTCACTCCGGCGGCCATGCGCCACATCATGGAATTCGACTGGCCCGGCAACGTCCGCGAACTGGAAAACATGGTGGAGCGCGCAATGAACCTCGCGTCGGGGGAGTATCTCACGGAAAGGGAGCTGGACCCCGAGATGTTCGCGGCCGGCGCGGCCGGCGACGCGAATCGCTGTCCCCCCGTCAACGCGCGCGCGCAGGAACATGCGCACACCCCGTTCGCTTTTTCGGAGACGGAACGGAGCGCGCCGACCGCAAACAACCTCGAAGAAGGCGCGATACGCAGAGCGCTTTCGGAGGTTCGCGGCAACGTCACGAAGGCCGCGAACATCGCGGGCATGCCCAAGCGCACCCTATACCGCCGCATCAAGCAGTACAAGATCAATCTGTCGGAATTTCGCGCGGGATCGATATGTTGAACGGAATCGTCAGCGCGGTCGTCATACTGCTCATATTTTCCGTGGGATTCTTTTTCCATTGCCGACGCCTATGGCCGGAACAGACGCCGTCCGGTCTTGCGGCCGTCACGATTCGCATATCCGCGCCCTGCTTGGCCGTCACAAGCATCGTTTCGGGCTTCACCCGCGACATGCTTCGCGATTCGCTCAGCCTTTTGCTCGTCGCGGCGCTGCACATCTTCGCGCTGTTCGCGCTCGGAAAACTTCTGTCGCGGGCGCTGAAATTGAAAACCGGGAAGCGAACGATATTCGAGGTGACCTTTACCTATTCCAACGTGATCTTCATCGGCCTGCCGATCAATCAAATCGTTTTTGGCGACGCCGGCACGCCATTTCTCTTCGCGTATTACATCGTCATACTTGCCGTTTTCTGGAGCTTGGGACAGGCGCAGATCGCTTCGGCGGAAACCCACGCGAACCGCAAGCCCGGAGACGGCAAGGGTCTGCGCCAAAAAATATCGAAAATCGTGAATCCGGGCTTCGTCGGCGTCGTCGTCGGATGCGTCCTCGTGGAAACGGGTCTGCGGCTGCCCAAGGCGCTCGGCCTCGCGATGGGCTATCTCGCCAATCTCACCGTGCCGCTCTCCTTGCTCGTGATCGGGGCGAATCTCTCCGTGTTCGCAAAGGGCGTGTCCAAGATCACGGCGGATGAAATCGTCATCATGCTCGGCAAATTCGTCATAAGCCCGGCAGTCATGTTCGGCCTTTTGAAAGCCTTCGGCGTGGAAGGTCTGCCTTTCTTCGTCTTCATCCTCTCGTCGTCCATGCCCTGTCACATGCAGACTTCCATTCTCGCGCAGCATTACGGCGTGGAGAGCGCGTATGCGTCGAAGCTCGTGGGGCTGTCGACTCTGCTGTCCCTTTTCACGATTCCCGCCTATGTGGCGGGCATCTATCGCTTCATGTGAATCCGCCCCGCCGGCGCCGCGCATTTGCTTGCAAAAATTACATTTTAATGCTTCTGAGGAGGTGAAGACCCTTGCTGTTGCTTGAAACGCATTCCATGGACGCGGCTTTCAATTTTTCCGTGGAGGAGCATCTCGTGAACACGCTGAAAAAAGGCGAATCGGCGCTTCTGCTCTGGCGAACGGGAAGGACCGTCATGTTGGGCCGCAATCAGGTGGCGAAGGCCGAAATAAACGAGAAGGCCGCCGACGCGCACGGCGTAAAGGTGGTCAGACGGCACAGCGGCGGCGGCGCGATCTACACCGATCCGGGCGTGCTGCTGTACTCCGTGATCGCGCCGTACGACAATGAGAACGATGTCCGGGCGATCTTCTACGAGAGCATCGTGGCGCCGATCATCGCCCTCCTTGGCGACATGGGCGTGCGCGCGTCCTTCGAGGGCAGGAACGATATCGTGGTCGCCGGCAGGAAGGTGTCGGGTTTGGCGCAGTTTATACGGAACGGGAGAATATGCAGCCACGCTTCCCTGCTCTACGACGCGGATTTGGAAATGCTGTCCGCCGTCCTGAACGCGGACGGCGAGAAGATAAGCGGCAAGGCTCTGCGCTCCGTCAGGAGCAGGGTCGCCAATCTGAAAGAATTCATGCATTCGCCGCCATCTATGGAAACGTTCTGCTCTCGGGTAAAGGCGAGACTGTCGGCCGCCGGCGCCGTCCCGCGCGCCCTGAGCGAGACGGACGCGGAGGCCGCCCGAAGCATTCAAAAGGCGCGCTTCGACAAGCCGGAATGGACCTATGGGAGCGCGCCGCGATATTCGTTCAAAAACAGCGTTCGATTCCCCGGGGGCAGGATTGAGGTGTACGCGGACGTAAAGGACGGCCTCATCGAGGACTGCCGCATAATGGGGGATTTTCTCGGGCTTTCCCCCATCGGCGAGCTGGAATCGCTGCTGCGGGGCGTCCGCTTCGACGCCGCGAGCGTCGCCGTTGCGCTCGATTCGCGCAGGGGAGATCTGCCGAGATATCTGGGCGGGATAAGCGCGGAGGAATTGCTCGCCTGCATGTTTTAGATTAGAGACTGTTACAAAACCGTTACAAAACAAAAACAAAATTGCTTCTTTCTTGACAGCCGGCGCGAATTCCTGTACACTGGCTTTCATATCAAAGGCAAAGGAGCCGTAAAGGGCTTCTTTGTCTTTTTGTTTACCGGCGAATCCCGGGCGCACCCGCGGCACCGTGATCCGCCGGAACTGTTTTCGAAAAGCTTGCGAAAGCAAATGTTGGAGGTGTGCGATGCAGTCGGCGCGCGAGGACTATGAAATCGTAATGAAACATGTCAACATGACCTACAACGCGGGCAGCGCGGAAACCGCCGCGCTGTCGGACGTGTCCCTGAACATAGGAAAGGGCGAGTTCGTTTCGCTGCTTGGCCCCTCGGGCTGCGGCAAGACGACTCTGCTCCGCATCATCGCCGATCTCATAAAGCCAACCTCCGGCGCCGTTACGGTGGGCGGCGAAAGCCCCCGCGAAGCGCGGTTGAAGAAGCGCTACGGCATCGTGTTCCAAAACCCCGTGCTCTACGACTGGCGCAGCGTCAGGCGCAACATTCAACTTCCGCTTGAAATCATGCGCCTCGACAAGGAGACGCGGAAGCGGCGCGCGGAGGGCATGATGGAACTTGTGGGTCTCACGCACTTCGCCGACTATTACCCCGGCGAGCTGTCGGGCGGCATGCAGCAGCGCGTCGGCATCGCCAGAGCGCTGGCCATACAGCCCGAGATACTGCTGATGGACGAGCCTTTCTCGGCCTTGGACGAATTCACGCGAGAAAAATTGCAGGCGGATCTGCTCGACATCTGGAGCAAGACGGGCAAGACCGTCATCTTCGTGACGCACAACATCGCCGAAGCCGTTTTCCTGTCCGACCGCGTCGTCGTGCTGTCGCCGCGCCCCGGCAGGCTGTCCGCCATCGTGGACGTGGATCTGCCGCGCCCAAGACGTCTCGCCGTGCGGGAAACGCCCGCGTTCAACGCGCTCGTGGCGAAGATCCGCGCCGGCTTCGAGGAGGCGTCCGCATGAAGGAGCGCGCGGCAAAATCGTCCGGGCTTCTCGTCGCGGCGGTGTGGATTCTGGGCTTCCTGCTCGTGTGGGAGGCCGGCGCTTTCGTCGTGGAGGGCGCCAAGCGCACGCCGGAAAACGTACTGCCCCACATCCATCAAATCGTCCTGTCGGTTTTCAGCGCGAAGCCCGTCAGCAACAGGATGACCGCGACGGAGATTGTCATGGTCAACGCCGGCGCCACCCTGCTGCGCGCGGGCGCGGGCTTTGCGCTCGGCGCCGCGTCCGGCTTCGCGCTGGCGGTGCTGATGCACCTGTCGAAGCTGATCGAGCGGATTGTTTTCCCTTATTTGACAATAATACAAATGGTACCCATATTGGGCATCGCGCCCATAGTGCTCGCCATCACGGGTGACATCGACAAGAGCCGCGTCGCGATCGCCGCGATTCTCACCTTCTATCCCGTCGCCGTGAACGCGCTGGCGGGCTTCAAGGCGATCGAGCGGGAGCGCCTCGAGCTCATGTATTCCTACGCGGCCGGCGGCTTTGCGACCTATACGAAGACGCTGATACCCTTCTGCACGCCCTACCTGTTCACGGGGCTGAAGATCGCGGCGCCGATGGCGATCACCGCATCCATCCTCGTGGACACGCTGCAAGGCGACGGCGGCCTCGGCTGCATGCTGTCGCAATCGCTGAAACACGCGATGTCGATCTACGTGTTCTGGCAGATCGTGTTCTTCAGCGCGGCCATAGGCATATTGAGCTTCACGCTGATGGGCGC
>JAISMX010000127.1 GCA_031276515.1 Eubacteriales Family XIII. Incertae Sedis bacterium
GAAGGAGCTCCGGACAAGGAAGAGGCGCGGAGGATTGAGTCAAGGAGGAATATTAAAATGATCATCAACCACAACATTCCGGCGCTGAACACCTATCGTTCTCTCAACATCAACAACGACAACACATCCAGATCCCTCTCCAAGCTGTCCTCGGGGCTTCGCATCACGAGCGCGGGCGACGACGCGGCGGGGCTGGCGATTTCGGAGAAGATGCGGAGCCAGATCCGGGGTCTGGGGCAGGCAAGCAGAAACTCGAATGACGGCAAGTCCCTTCTCGCGGTCGCGGAAGGCGCGCTGAACGAGGTGCACAGCATCCTGCAGCGCATGAAGGAATTGGCCGTGCAGGCCGCGAACGACACGAACACCCAGTTCGACCGCAACGAGATACAAAAAGAGGTCGAGCAGCTCAAGACGGAGATCGACCGCATCTCGCGCGACACCGAATTCAACACGATGAAGCTCCTGAACGGCACGATGGAAAACCGGGCGACGGTCATGGACGTGATCTCGGTTTTCGACACGACCAATCAAGATTATATGGGTACGTACAAAGATGCGAAGTTCCGGCTCGAGATCGTCGGATCCGCCGTGGAGGAGGGCCTGTACTCGCTGTCGGTGAGCGACTCCGGTAAAGACACTTTCGACGGTATCGCAGGATTGGCTTCCGGCTCGGTGGTAGGCACGGTCAAGGCCATCGGCATTTCGGGAACCGATCCCAACACGGAGCTGGAAAGCCTGATTACGTTTGGTTCCAGCACGACGGCCAGCGACGGCAGCACGGGGCTCGGCGCCAAGTTCGGCAACTACCGTCTCGACATCAGCGGCAACCTCGGCGGCACCTACGACCTGACGCTGACGGGACCGGATGGCAAATACCAGATTCTGAAAGCCCGCGATGCCGAAACCAGAGCCGAATTCAACGAGCTCGGCGTGACGATCAGCTTCCAAGGGGCCAACAAAATCATGGGAGACGGATACATCACCTTCACCAACTACATCGAGGACATCACCTTCACGCTGAAGAACAACAAGCTGGGTACGGAGATCAACCTCCGCATCGGCGCGGGAGAAGTGATCACGAGCTATACGGGGCAGGACTTGAATCTGGGCGGCGTCCAGTTCCAGGCCACGGTCGGGCTGTTTACTATGGCCGCCGATGGAAGTGGCAATGGTGTGGCCAAGATCGACGTAATCGACAACTCGATCAAGCTGCACATCGGCGCGAACGCGGGCCAGAACATGAACATCTCGGTACTCGACTCCTCGGCGAAGGCGCTCGGCGTCAACAAGGTGGACCTGAAGGAGCAGAAGACCGCCGACACGGCCATCACGGCGATAGACGCGGCCATCAACCGCGTATCGTCGGAGCGCTCCAAGATGGGCGCCCTCGTCAACAGGCTCGACCACACGATCGCGAACCTCGGCGTCGCAAACGAGAACATGTCCGCCGCCGAATCGAGGATCCGGGACGTCGACATGGCGAAGGAGATCATGGAGTTCACGAAAAATCAGATTCTCTCGCAGGCGGCGCAATCGATGCTGGCACAGGCCAACGCGCTACCGCAGGGCATACTCCAACTGCTCCAGTAACGTTGATGCCCGATTTACATAGCACACCTTTCAATTTAATGATGTACTGCATAGGCAAGGGCCGCCGGTTTCCGGCGGCCCTTGCCGCGCGCTTTTTCGCCGGAGCGGGGGCGGCCGGCCGCCTCCCCCGCTCCGGCGATTCCGGGAGCGAGAGGGGCGCATTACGTAAACCGATGTTTGCCCCGGGGCGAACAGTTTTTAACAAGCGAAAAGCGGCTTGGCTTTGCGCGTTTCGCCCCTTTTCCACACCCTCCGAAAAATTGTATGCAATTTTATTCACGAAAGCCTGTGGATTGTAATTTATGAAAAATTCTTTGTTTTTTCAATATTTCCAGCCAAATGCGCGCGCACGGGCATCATTTTATCCACAGGCCTCGAACGTTTTACCGACAGGTATTTTTTTGACAAAATAGGCATGGGTTCCCTGTACCCGGAGCGCAGCGAACGGATTCTTGTGCCCGGAGCGCAGCGAACGGGTACTATTGCTTTACGATCTTCAAATCCGGCGATACGATGAGAGTGGCCTCCGTGGCCTCCTTCACTTGCTCGACGGTGTAACCCTCGTTCAGCTCCGTGAGGACGATGCCCTCCGGTTTGACCTCCATGACGCCCATCTCCGTTATGATCAGGTCCACGACGCCGATGGCCGTGTAGGGCAGCGTGCATTCCTTCAGGATCTTGGGCTTGCCCTTCTGCGTGTGCGTCATCGCGATGATCACCTTGCGGGCGCCGACCACGAGATCCATCGCGCCGCCCATCCCGGGAACCATCTTGCCCGGCACGATCCAGTTCGCGAGATTGCCGCGCTCGTCCACCTCGAGGGCGCCGAGTATCGTCGCGTCCACGTGGCCGCCCCGGATGATGCCGAAGGATGTGGCGCTGTCAAAGAACATCGCGCCGGGATTCACGGTGACGTACTGCGCGCCGGCGTTGACGATGTCCACGTCCTCGCTCCCCGGCGCCGCCGCCGCGCCCATGCCCATAATGCCGTTCTCCGACTGGAGGATGATCTCAACGCCCTCCGGCAGGTAGTCCGCCACGAGGGTGGGCAGACCGATTCCCAGATTGACCACATCGCCGTTCTTCAATTCCTGCGCGACCCTTGCCGCTATGAGCGCTTTTATATCCGCCATGGTTTTTCGCCTCCCACGATAGCATCCACAAAAATTCCCGGAGTGACCACATTGTTCGGGTCTATCTCGCCGACCTCCACGATCTCGCAGGCGCCGACTATGACGAAGTCCGCGGCGGCCGCCATCATCGGATTGAAGGTGCGCGTGGTTCCGTTGTAGGTGGTGTTGCCGAACTTGTCGGTGACGGAGCCGCGAATCAGCGCGAACTCGGCGCGAATCGGCAGTTCCAGCAGGTAGTCCCTGCCCTCGACGTTGATCACGCGCTTGCCCTCGGCTATGATCGTGCCGACGCCGGTGGGGGTCAGAAAGCCGCCTATGCCGAAGCCGCCCGAGCGGATGCGCTCGGCCAAGGTACCCTGCGGCACGAGATCGCAGATCAGCTTGTCCGCAGGCACGTCGGTGTTCATGCGATGCGCCACCTCGGGGTTCAGGCCCACGTGGGAGGCGATCAGCGTGTGTATTTGCCCGTTCGAGAGCAGCTTGCCCACGCCGCGCCCCGGCACGCCGGCGTCGTTGCAGATAATCGTGAGATTTTTCGAACCCTTCCTCACAAGCGCGTCGATGAGTATCTCGGGAGTGCCGCAAGCCATAAAGCCTCCGACCATGACCGTCGCGCCGTCGCCTATCGCGGCGACCGCCTCATCGGCCGTCTTGATTTTGTCAATCATATAAAATTCCTCCTCCATTCATTCTCAATATGCTTTGCCGGGCGGCGAACGCGCCGACCTTCACCTCCTTTGCGCACGCGCGCGCGCCGACGCGATCGATTTTTTTGCCTGAGCCGCGGCGTCTCCGCAAAGCCGAACACCCTCATCCCCGCGATATCTCGCCGAGATACGCGAGTTCCGCGCGGGTCATCTTTCTGTAATGCCCCTCTTTCAGGCGGCCCAAGAGTATCTCTCCCACCGCCACGCGCTCGAGTTCGACGACCTTGTTGCCCACAGCGGCGAACATCCTGCGAACCTGCCGGTTTTTTCCTTCAAATACGTCAATTTCAACCCATGTCGCGCGTTCCGCTTGCCGCAGCACGCGCAGTTCCGCGGGAGAGGTGACGAATCCGCCGATGTCCACGCCCTTTCTTAAGCGAGCGATTCTCTCATCGGAGAGGACGCCGGCGACGCGCGCGCGATATGTCTTGCGTATCCTGTGCTTCGGGTGCGTCAGCATCTGCGAAAGCGCGCCGTCGTTCGTCAGGATCAGCAGGCCGGAGGTGTCAAAATCGAGCCGGCCCACGGGAAATATGCGCTCCGGTATGTCGCCGACCAAATCCATGACCGTCGGGCGTTTTTGCGCGTCCCGGACGGAGGTGATGTAGCCCCTCGGTTTGTTCAAGACGATGCAGACGCGTCCCGTTTCCGGCAGTATGACGCGGCCGCCCACCTCCACGACGTCGCCCTCTTTCACCTCATAACCCATCTCTCGCACGAGCAGACCATTCACCCGCACGGCGCCGTCCGCCGTCAGCGCGTCCGCCTTGCGGCGGCTGCAAATCCCCGCCGACGCGATGTATTTGTTCAAACGCATCTCAAGCCGCTCCTTCCCGCGCGCGCCGTCTCGGCGCCGGGCCGCCGTTTTGCCGCGCGAACGCCGTTTCGCTTATTTATAGTATATACCATGCCTCCGCGCATGTAAATACGGGAAGCGTAAACCGGTGGTTGTTTGCGGAGCAAAAATCGTGTATAATGTTTCAACGTAACCGGATCGTACAAAAGGGGGGTATTCCAACTATGTTACCTACGGGATTCAACACACTCGATGATCAATATTCCGAAATCACTCCGGAGATCGAACGGCTCGCAAAACTGTGCGTGGAAAACGGTCGCATCGACGCCGAGCTCTACACGAAGCATCGCGTAAACCGCGGACTCCGAGACCTGAATGGCAACGGCGTGCTGGCCGGTCTGACCGAAATATCGGAAGTTCAAGCCTTCGACACGTCTTCGGGCGAAAAGATTCCGATAGAAGGCAGACTTTTCTTTCGCGGCGTGAACGTGGAGGATTTCGTCAAGGGCTTCATCGGCGAGAAGCGCTTCGGCTTCGAGGAATGCGCGTATCTCCTGATCTTCGGAAAATTGCCGACACACAAGCAGCTCGCCGATTTTACCGAGCTGCTCGAACGATACAGGACGCTTCCCACGAGCTTCGTCCGCGACATCATCATGAAAGCTCCGAACTCCGATATGATGAACACGCTGGCGCGAAGCGTGCTGACGCTGCATTCCTACGACACGAAGGCCAACGACACCGACATACCGAACGTGCTGCGACAGTCTCTGCTTTTGACGGCGGTGTTTCCGTTGCTGTCCGTGTACGGGTATCAAGCCTTTCGGCACTACTTCGCGGGAGACGACCTCTTTATACATACGCCAAAGGCCGGTCTTTCCGCGGCGGAAAACATCCTGCAAATGCTCCGCAAGGACGGCCAATACAGCGAGCTCGAAGCGCGCATCCTCGACGTGGCGCTGGTGCTTCACGCCGAGCACGGCGGCGGCAACAATTCCACGTTCACGACCCACGTGGTATCCTCCTCCGGCACGGACACCTATTCCTCCGTCGCGGCCTCCATCTGCTCGCTGAAGGGTCACAAGCACGGCGGCGCGAACATCAAGGTCGTCCGGATGTTCGAGGACCTGAAAAAGAACGTGAAGGACTGGGCGGACGACGAGGAGGTGGAGCGCTATCTGCGCGCGCTGCTCCACGGCGAAGCCTTCGACGGAACGGGCCTGATCTACGGCATGGGCCACGCGGTCTATTCGCTGTCGGATCCGAGGGCAAACATCTTTAAGTATTTTGTGGAAAACCTATCGAAGGAAAAAAGGCGTCTCGACGAGTACTTGCTCTACAACAGCGTACAGCGTCTCGCCGCCAAGGCGATCGCGGAAGAGCGCAAGATATACAAGGGAGTCAGCGCCAACATAGACTTTTACAGCGGCTTCGTGTACAGCATGCTCGACCTGCCGCTCGAACTCTATACGCCCATATTCGCGATCGCGCGCATAGCGGGCTGGAGCGCCCACCGCATAGAGGAGCTGATCAACGCCGGCAAGATCATCCGCCCCGCTTACAGAAATGTCTCGGAGCGCGTCCCCTACACGCCTATTTCAGAAAGGTGATCTGCTCCGCTTCGTCCGCGCTTTCCAAACCGGATTCGTGAATCGCGTCCTCTATGTCGTCGATTTCGGGCAGGTCGCGCAGGCTTTCGAAGTCAAAGTATCGCAGAAAGCTCTTTGTCGTGCCGTAAAGAACGGGGCGGCCTATGGCGTCCGACCTGCCGGTTTCTTCAACGAGGTCTTTTTTCATGAGACCTTCGACGACCCGCTCGCTCTTGACCCCGCGGATCGTGTCGATCTCCCCTTTTGTCACGGGTTGCCGATACGCGATGATCGCGAGCACCTCGAGCGCCGCCTGCGAGAGTCTCTTTTCCTTGACGGGCGTGCAGAGTCTGCGCAAATAATCGAAATTTTCGGGGCGCGTGACGAAGCGGAAGGCGCCGTCCGTCTCGCGCACGGCCAAACCGCGCCCCGCTTCGTCGTATTCCCGCTGCAGCTCCTTGAAATATTCGTAAGCCGTATTTTTGTCTATCTGCACGACCTCCGCCGCCGTCTTCGCGTCGAGCGGCTCGCCCCACACGAACATCATGGATTCAAAGGCCGATTTTATGGCGTTTTTATTCGGCATACAAAGCCGCCTCCTACTCTACGCGTTCCGCGGCGTCGCAAAGCTCAACCGTGATTTCCGCAAAGCTGCCGTCCTGCTTGGCTCTCACCGTTTTGTTCCGGACCATTTCGAGCAAGGCGACAAAGGTCAATACCATGTCGCCGCGGTCGCCATTTCGCCGCAGCAGCTCCCAAAAGCGCAATTTTCCGACCTTCTTGCGCGCGAACAGGGCCTTGATGAACGACATGCGCGTCTCCGCCGTTTCGCGCCGGCGCCCCGTGCGCGCGTACAGGTTCTTGATCTCGTCCATCCTCCGGCTCCCGGTCAAAAACGCGCGGAAAGCCCGCGCAAAGCGTTCCGGTTCCATGCGCAGATACTCGTCCGGTTCGTCCGTGTAAGGTTGCAAGTCCTCGCCCGGCTTCTCAAACAACAGGCTCGCCAGTTCCTCGCGCTCCAGCAGGAAGGCGGCGGCCGTTTTGAACTTCCTGTACAGGATCAGCTTCGTGACGAGCTCGCTGCGCGGATCGTCCTCCGTCGAATTTGCCGCCGTGCCGGCTCTCGGCAAGAGCATCTTCGACTTCAGCTCGATCAGGCTCGCCGCCAAAACCATGAATTCACCGCCAAACGCCGGATCGTTCATGCGCATTTCTTCTATATAGGATAAATATTGGGCTGTGATTCGAGAGACCTGTATGTCGTAGATATTCATCTCGGCATTCTCGATCAGGTAACAGAGCAAGTCGAACGGCCCTTCGAAATTGTCTATCTTTACTTTATATGACATGCCTTTTATTATAAACAAAAGGCGGCGGTTTTACAATACCCGAATCTCGCGAGAATGTCCAAAGCTCGCACAAAGCCCGCACAAACACGAGCGCGGCGCTTTGGCGGTTTGACGGCCAAAAAAAACAGCTTGCATATTCCGCGTCCTTTGCTGTATAATGGTTTACGGCGAAAAAAACGCGAAAAATTCATTCGGGCCTGTAGCTCAGCTGGGAGAGCGCTGCGTTCGCAATGCAGAGGTCAGGGGTTCGAGCCCCCTCAGGTCCACCACCACTGGAAAATATATCCATTTCGGATGTCTTTTCCTTTGTTTCGCATTCGAGGGGGCTCGAACCCGAAAGGGCGCAAGGGCAAGAGTCATGCCCTTTTCTCACGATACGCACCGGTTTTGGCCTCGCGACAACCCTGCGGCGGACGCTTCGAGTTCAATCATCTCGCCGTCAAGGAACTGCGATTTGCTCATCAATATGCGTCCCGTACAAAAGGCCGATGGGGAAAGAGGGGTTTTTCAGGCCGCACGAGTATGTTTACGACGAATATTATGACTGTGTTCTCTGTCCCGCAGACAAGGTTCTTTCCTACCGGACGACGAACCGCGACGGATACAAGGAATACAAAAGCGACCCCGCCGTCTGCAAGGACTGCCCGCTTCGAAGCCGATGCACGGAGAGCAAAAGCTTCCAAAAGACGGTGACGCGGCATATATGGGCGGAATATCTCGAAATCGCGGAGGACAT
>JAISMX010000129.1 GCA_031276515.1 Eubacteriales Family XIII. Incertae Sedis bacterium
CGCGTGATCCTCGTGGATCCGCGCTATCACAGAGACGGGCTGGCGCGCTTCTTCCGCGAAAACGAAATCACCGACCTGCTGTTTCTCTACAGCGCGGTGCAGCTTTCCAACGACCGAAACCTGTTCTATCTCAAGCTCGCGGTGTGAGCGCGCGCAGCGCGGCGCCGGCCCGCGGCATCTGTTTAATATGGCGGATTATCAAAAGGCGAAAACAAAAAAGTTGCAAAAAAGTTGTCCGGGCAACTTTTCTCTTGCGGTTGACCATACCGTAAAAGGTTGGTATACTGAATTACGACATGCATTGTTTATCGTAAATATTCAACAATATGAAGTTGTTTCAGGAGAGGAGATTATGCCATGAAGTTCAAAAAGATGACGCTCAACATCAACGGCGCCGACCGAACCTTCATCTGCGATCCGGCGAAGGATACGCTTGCGACGGTGGTGCGCAGACTCGGTCTGACGGGAACCAAGGTCGGCTGCGGAACGGGGGTCTGCGGCGCCTGCTCCGTAATTTTGGACGGCAAGGTCATTCGCTCGTGTACGCGGAAGATCACCTCCGTTGACGAATACAGCGAATTGATCACCATCGAGGGCATCGGCGCGCCGAATCGCCTGCATCCCTTGCAGGTGGCGTGGATGCACAGCGGCGCCGTGCAGTGCGGGTTCTGTACGCCCGGCTTCATCGTTTCGGCCCATCAATTGCTCAGGGAGAACGCGAACCCCTCCCGCGAGGACGTGCGCGATTGGTTCCAGAAGCACAGGAACATCTGCCGCTGCACGGGCTACAAGCAGCTTGTGGACGCGGTCATGGCCGCCGCCAAGGTGCTGCGCGGCGAATGCGACATCGAGGACATCAAGGTGAAGCTGCCCGAGAGCAAGGAATACTACGGACTGCCGCTCGTGCGGCCGGCGGCGCTCGCCAAGGTCTGCGGCCTGGCCGACTACGGCGACGACATCGAGCTCAAGATGCCGGACGGCACGCTCCACGTGGTCATGGTGCAGCCCAAGCTCACCCACCACGCGAAGATCCTCAAGATTCACACGGAAGAAGCCGAGAAGATGCCCGGCGTCCGCAAGATCGTCACGAGCAAGGACGTGATCGGCTCGAACAGGCTGAACATGTTCCAGTTCCTGCCGCGCACGGTGGCCAGCGAGCAGACGCACATCCTCCTCGCCGAAGACAAGATCTTCAACTACGGCGACATCATCGCGATTGTGGCCGCGGACACGAAGACGCACGCGCGGGAGGCCGCCGCGAAGGTGACGCTCGAATACGAGCAGCTGCCGGAGCTGTTGAATTACCTCGACGCGGCCATGCCGGACGCGGTGCGCGTCCACGAGGACCATCCGAACGTCTGGTCCTATCAGCCGACGGTGAAGGGCGCGGGCCACGACACGCCGGCCCTGTTCGACGACGCGCCCCACGTGGTCGAGGGCAGCTTCTATTCGACGCGGGAGCCGCACATGCCGATAGAGGGCGACACGGTGCAAGCCTATTTCGACGAGGACGACATCCTGACGGTGCAGTGCAAGGCGCAGTGCATATACGCGAACATCGGCGACATAGCGGAGGCGACCGGCCTTCCGCCGGAAAAGGTGCGCGTCATAGAGAACCCCACGGGTGGCACCTTCGGCTGGGGCATCGCGGCGGCAACCTATTCGCTGGCGGCCATCGCGTGCATGGCCTGCGACAACATGCCCGTCGCCTTCTCCATGACCTACGCGGAGTACATGGCCTACAGCGGCAAGCGCTGCCCCTCCTACACCAATTCCCGCCTGGCCTGCGACAAGGACGGCAAGATCATCGCGGCGGAATGGGACAGCGGCGTGGACCACGGCGCCTATAACGAGCTCGGCGACGATGTGATCACGCGCATCGCGCGCTTCATGTATTTCCCCTACAACGTCCCGAACGTGCTGGGTCTCGCGCGGGTCGCCTGCACCAATCATTCCTACGGGACGGCCTACAGGGGCTACGGCTCGCCGCAGGCCTACACGGCCTCCGAGTCCATGATGGACATGATGGCCGAGAAGATCGGTCTCGATCCCTTCGAGTTCCGGTGGCGGAACATCGCGCGCCCCGGCGATCTGAACGTAAACTCTCATCCCTTCAACATCTATCCGATGGAGGAGATCATGAAAACCATGAAACCCCTCTACGAAAAGGCGCTGGCGGAGGCGAAACAATACGACACGCCGCAGAAGCGGCGCGGCGTGGGCATCGCGTGGGGCGGCTACAACGTCACCGAGGGCACGGCGGACCAGTGTACCGTGGCGCTGGAGCTTCGCGAGGACGGGAAGTTCGTCAAATACGACACCTGGCAGGATCAGGGGCAGGGCGGCGACGTCGGCTCGCTCATGGTTACGCTGGAAGCGCTGAAGCCCTTCGGCGTGACGCCGGACGATGTCGTCCTGATCCAGAACGACAGCAAATTCTGCCCCGACCACGGCAGTTCCGCGTCGAGCCGCTCCCACTTCATGAACGGCTGGGCGACGAAGGAGTGCGCCGACCGGCTGTTTGAAGCCATGCGCAAGCCGGACGGAAGCTACCGGACGCACGCCGAGATGGTGGCCGAGGGCATCCCGACCAAGTACGAGCACCAGGTGCTGAACAGCACGCACGAGCTCAGCGATTTGGATCCGAACACCGGCGTCGGGCATCCGACGCCCGAGTTCACCTACGCGCTGTTCATGGCCGAGGTGGAGGTGGACGCGGCGACGGGCAAGACCACCGTGCTGCGCTACACCTGCGTGGACGACGTGGGCGTCATAGGCAACATAGACGCGGTCAACGGCCAGGCCTACGGCGGCATGTCGCACACGGTCGGCTTCGCGCTGTCGGAGAACTACGACGACGTCAAGAAGCACAGCAACTTGGTGGGCGC
>JAISMX010000143.1 GCA_031276515.1 Eubacteriales Family XIII. Incertae Sedis bacterium
GCTTCGCCGAACATCAACCTGCGCGACCCCGTCCTCTATCGCATCGCCCACGCGCCGCATCACAACACGGGCGACAAGTGGTGCATCTACCCGATGTACGATTTCGCGCATCCGCTGGAAGACGCCATCGAGGGCGTCACCCACTCGATCTGCACGCTGGAATTCGAGGATCACCGGCCGCTCTACGACTGGACGCTGGCCGCGCTCGAATGGCCGCTGCCGCCGCAACAGATCGAATTCGCGCGCCTCAACCTGAGCAACACGGTCATGAGCAAACGCTACCTGAAAGCGCTGGTGGACAAGGGCGACGTCGAGGGCTGGGACGATCCGCGCATGCCCACCATAGCCGGACTCAGGCGGCGCGGCTACCGACCGGAGGCCATACGCGATTTTTGCGAACGCATCGGCGTTTCCAAGTCCAACAGCACCGTGGACATCGCGCTGCTCGAGCACTGTGTGCGCGAGGATCTGAAGCCCATCGTCGAGAGCCGCCACGTCGTCACGGATCCCATCAAGGTCGTGATTGCGAACTATCCGGCGGGCGTTTCCGAGGCGCTTCCGATCGAGAACAACAAGGACGACGCCTCGATGGGTCTGCGGACGGTTCCGTTTTCGGGCGAGCTGTACGTGGACGGCACGGATTTTATGGAAATACCCGAAAAGAAGTATTTCAGGCTCTTTCCGGGCAACGAGGTGCGCCTGAAGGGCGCGTACTTCCTGCGCTGCGACGAAGCGATCAAGGACGCGGCGGGCAAGGTCGTTGAGCTGCGCTGCTCCTACGATCCGCAGACGAAAAGCGGCGCCGGGACGGAAGCGCGCAAGGTGAAGGGTACCATACACTGGGTGGACGCGAAGACGGCGGTCAAAATCAAGGTGCGCATGTACGATTACCTGATGATCGACGGCGCGGACGGCGAGAGCGTCCTGAACCCCGCGTCGCTGATCGAGAAGGAGGCCTGGGCCGAACCCTCCGTCGCGGCGGCGGCCCCGGGCGAGCGCTTCCAATTCTTCCGCCGCGGCTATTACATCGCGGACACGAAGCCGGCGGACGGCGCGGAAAAGGTGTTCATTGAGATCGTGGGGCTCAAGAGCTCTTGGAAATAATGGTTTTCCGAGGCCGCGAGCCGGTCCTCAAGAGAAGGATGAAACGGAGCCGCTCATGAATTATTACGAAGAATCCCTGAAACTGCACGAGGCGAACCGAGGGAAATTGGAAATTATTTCCAAGGTTCCGCTGAAGAACAAGGACGATTTGTCCACGGCCTATACGCCGGGCGTGGCGCAGCCCTGCACGGAGATACGGGACGATCCGGAGAACGCCTACAAGTACACGATGAAGGGACGCACGGTCGCGGTCGTGAGCGACGGCTCGGCGGTGCTCGGCCTCGGCAACATCGGCGGACTCGCGTCGCTGCCCGTCATGGAGGGCAAGGCGATCCTGTTCAAGGCCTTCGGCGGCGTGGACGCCGTTCCGATCTGCCTTGAAACGCAGGACGCCGATGAGATCGTGCGCATCGTCAAGAACATCGCGCCGGCCTTCGGCGGCATCAATTTGGAGGACATCTCGGCGCCGCGCTGCTTCAAAATCGAGCGCAGACTGCAGGAGCTCCTCGACATACCCGTATTTCACGACGACCAGCATGGCACGGCCATCGTGGTTTCGGCGGCGGCGATCAACGCCTGCAAGCTGCTCGGCAAGCCGCTCGAAGGCGTCAAGGTCGTGATCAACGGCGCGGGAGCGGCCGGCACGGCCGTCGCGAAGATGCTGCTCGCGCTCGGCGTCCGCGACATCGTGGTTTGCGACAGCAAGGGCATCATCAGCCCGGACAGGATGTCCGAGCTTTCCGAAGACAAGTTGGAACTGCTCGAAGTCACGAACAAGAGCGATATGCGCGGGGGTCTCGCCGAGGCGGCGGCGGGCCGCGACCTCTTCATCGGCGTGTCGGGTCCGCGGCTCTTGACCGAGGACATGGTCGAATCCATGAACGAAGATCCCATCATATTCGCGATGTCGAATCCGGAGCCGGAGATCATGCCGCTGCTCGCCAAGACCGCGGGGGCCGCCGTGATCGGCACGGGGCGCTCCGATTTTCCGAACCAGATCAACAACGTGCTCGCCTTTCCGGGCGTGTTCAAGGGCGCGCTCGCGGCCCGCGCCAATGCCATCACGGAGGCGATGAAGCTCGCCGCCGCCCACGCGCTGGCGGACGTGGTGCAGCCGAACGAGCTGAACGCGGATTACATCCTTCCCGGCGCCTTCCACGAAGCGGTCGCGGATGCCGTGGCGGACGCCGTGGCGCGCGCGTGGAGACGGGCGTGAACGCGAAGGACGCCCCGGCCTCGGGCCGCCGCGCGGAAAGGGACGCGATGGGCGAAATCCTCGTCGACGCGGACAAGCTGTGGGGCGCGCAGACACAGCGCAGCCTGGAGCATTTCCGAATCGGCTCGGAGATCATGCCGCTTCCGCTCATAGAGGCCCTTGTGGTCGTGAAGAAGGCGGCCGCGCAGGCCAACCGCGCGCTCGGCGTTCTCGCCTCCGAAAAGGCGGCGGCCATCGAGGGGGCCTGCGACGCGATCCTGCGAGATCTGTCCGAAGGGCGCCGCGAACAGTTTCCGCTCTCCGTGTGGCAGACGGGAAGCGGCACGCAGACCAACATGAACGTGAACGAGGTCGTCGCGCACATGACGGGTCTGCACCCGAACGACGACGTGAACAAGGGCCAAAGCTCCAACGACGTCTTTCCGACGGCCATGCACATGGCGGCGACCGCCGAGGTCACGCGATTTTTGCTGCCGAGGCTCGAGCGCTTGGCGCAAACCTTCGCGGAGCTCGCGGAGCGCCACGCGGGGCTGGTCAAGATCGGGCGCACGCACCTGCAAGACGCGACGCCGCTGACGCTCGGGCAGGAGATCGGCGCTTGGCGCGCGATGCTCGAGGAGACGCGGCGCATGATCGAAAGCGCGCTCGTTCCTGTGCGCAAGCTGGCCATCGGCGGCACGGCCGTCGGCACGGGGCTGAACGCACATCCGGATTTTGGGCGTCTGGCGGCCGAGCGGATCGCCGCGCTCACCTCCATCGAATACGAAGCGGCCGAGAACAAATTTCACGCGCTGACGAGCAAGGACGCGCTCGTGCATCTGCACGGGGCGCTGAAAGCGCTTGCCGCGAATCTGATGAAGATCGCGAACGACGTCAGGCTGCTCGCGAGCGGACCGCGCTGCGGCATCGGCGAGCTGTCGATACCCGAAAACGAACCGGGCAGCTCAATCATGCCGGGCAAGGTGAACCCGACGCAGTGCGAGGCTCTTGCGATGGTCTGCTGCCAGGTCATGGGCAACGACGTGACCGTCGGCTTGGCCGCGTCGCAGGGCAATTTCCAGCTGAACGTACACATGCCCGTCCTCGCTTACAACCTGCTGCAATCCGTGCGTCTGCTGGGCGACGCGGCGGCTTCGTTCGACGCGCATTGCGCGCGCGGCATACGGCCAAACGAAGCGGCGATACGCCGGCACCTCGAAGCTTCCCTGATGCTCGTCACCTGCCTGACGCCCGTGATCGGCTACGACGAGGCCGCCCGGATCGCCAAGGCCGCGCACGCGAACGGCACGACGCTCAAGGCCGAGGTCGTGGGCGCGGGCCTTCTGACGGAAGCGGAATTCGACGAGCTGACGCGCCCGGAGCGCATGGTGTGAGCCCATGAAAATTTAAGTAAAATAATCCACATTGAACCATATTGCACGAAAGGACTTTGAGACCCAAATGAAAGACTTCACCATAGAGATGAACCTCGCGGCGGACGCGGCCGAGATGGACGAATGCGTCGCGAATTTTGACGCGGAGATGCGGCGCGGGCTTTGCGGCGCGGGTTCTCTCCGCATGCTGCCGACCTATCTCGACCCTTGCGCCATCGCCGACGCCTCCCCCGAAGGCCGCGCCATCGCGATAGACGCGGGCGGAACGAACCTGCGCGTCGCGCTCGTCGACATCGGCGCGAACGGCGCACACGACATACTTTTCCACGAAACGCGTCCGATACCGGGGCTTCGGCAAGAGGTGAGCGCGCGGGAATTCTTTGACGAGGTCGCCGTCCGCTTGGCGCCCATCGTCGCGAAGAGCGAGCGCATCGGCTTTTGCTTCTCCAATCCGGCCGTGGCGCTGCCGAACGGCGACGCGCGCATCCTCACCTTCACGAAGGAGGTAAAGGTCAGCGGCGCGAGCGGCATCGTCGTCGGCGACGCGCTGCGGGAAGCGCTCAAGGCGCGCGGTTTGCCGGCGGAAAAGAGCGTCACGGTGCTGAACGACGCCGTCGCGGCGCAGCTCGGCGCCATGGCCGACGCGGACGCGCGAGAGAAGCGCGCCGCGCACGTCGGTTTCATCTTGGGTACGGGCGTCAACGTCTGCTATGCCGAGCGCAACGAGAACATCCGCAAGGACGAGGACCTTTGCGGAAAACCGGGTACCACCGTTATAAACACGGAGGCCGGCGGATACGACGGCTTCCCGGAGGCGGAAGCGGACAGGCGTTCCATCGCCGCGACCGCCGATCCCGCGCGACAGCGCTTTGAAAAGATGTCGTCAGGCGCTTATCAATGCGACAATCTGTTGGAATGGATACGTCTCGCCGCGTCGCGCGGCGTTTTTTCGGAAGGCTTCGCGATGCGGGTCAAGGGGCTGAAGCGGATCCCCGCCGGGGAGGCCGCCGACTTTTGCTCCTCGCCGCGCGAAGGCGGCGCGCTGACGAAGCTCTGCGCAAACGCGCCGGACGCCGCGAAGCTGCGGCGCCTCATAGAGGCTTTCTTCGACCGCATCGCGTTTATGCTCGCCGTCGTGCTGACGGCGGTTTCGCTTCGCGCCGGAGACGCCGCGCGCGACGCGGAGCTCCCCGTCCGCATCTCCGCGGAAGGCTCGACCTTTCACGGCGAAAGGCTGCTGCGCGCGCGGCTGGAGCATTACATGGAAAACCACGCGCGCGCCAAGTTCGGCCTTTCCCACCGATTCGTGCGCGCCGAACACGCGACGATACGCGGCGCGGCGTTGGCCGCACTGGCGGGGAGGTAGAACGAAGCGACACGAGACGATCCGTAACGGAAGCCGAAAAGCCGAAAACCAGCCGAAAAGCGAAGCTTTCAAGCAAGAAGTTTTTGTTGACTTCCCAATACTTTTTTGGTATTGTTTAATAGCTCAAAGGTTTTGTCAAATCCATTGGAAGGAGGAATTTTTATGAATGGAATTTCTTGGAAAATGGATTGCCGTAAAGCCATTCTTTCTATGCTTTTCGCTTTGATTATGCTGGCGCTTATGGCCGTCCTTGAAACGCAAACCGCCTTTGCGGGCGAACCGGGCGAAGCCTATTCCCCTCTGTTTGCCGCTTCCCTGCGGGACACGACGCTCCGCTTCGAGGAGAAGGAGAGGGGGGAATACGCGGCGGCGGAAAACGACGCGCTCACGGAGCTGGCTTACCGCAAGGATGTCGGCGACACGCGCGTTGTGCGCGGGGCCGTCGTGATAGGCGGCATACCGGGGATGCCGGTCGTACCCAGACCGATTGTGCCGGCGCCGCCGGTCATACCCAAGCCGCCGGTCGTGCCAAATCCGCCGCCGGTCGTGCCAACGCAGCCCATACCCAACATAACGACGAGCTATACGTGCGGCGCCACCTGCGGCACCACCTGCGCGGGTACGAGCACCTGTGCCGGCACGAGCACTTGCGCGGGCTCGAGCACCTGCATCGGTTCGAGCACCTGCGCGGGGTCGAGCACCTGTCTCGGCTCGAGCACCTGCGTCGGCACGAACACCTGCGCGGGTACGAGCACCTGCGCCGGCACGAGCACCTGCGCCGGCACGAATACCTGCATGGGCATGCCCTCGTGCGCGGGCAGCGCGACCTGCTTCGGAACGGCCACCTGTTCGGGTACGAGCACCTGCGGCCCGAGCGCCACGTGCAGCTTCACCGCTTCCTACTGCATGGTGCCGCCCGGCAACGTGGTCACACCGCCCGCCGTGCCGCCCGTCACGCAGGAGGGGACGCCGCCCGCCACACAGGACGGCACACCGCCCGCGGAAGGCGCTTCTCCGGCGCCCTCGGACGAGCCGGCTTCGTGGGCCAAGGACGACGTCGCGAAGGCGGTTTCGCTGGATCTGATACCCGGCCACATGTGCAACAACTACGCCGCGAACATCACGCGCCAAGAATTTTGCAACGTCCTGGCCCAAGTGTTGCGCGGCAAGAATCTCGAAGTCGACGAGAGCGCGTTCGATGAACAATCGAAACCCTTCGGCGACACCGACGACACGGACGTGGTTTGGCTCAATTCGCTCGGGATCGTCAACGGAGTCGGCGGCGGCGCGTTCAACCCGGCGGGTTCCATAACCCGTCAGGAGGCGGCCGTCATGCTGAAACGAGCGGCCGTCGCGCTGGGCGCCGAAGATACGGGCGCGCAAGTCTCCTTTGCCGATCAAGATCGCGTGGCCTCGTGGGCCGAGGAATCGCTGGGCTTCGTCGTCGCGAACGGCATCATGAACGGAACCGGCGGCGACAGATTCAGCCCCTTGGACATGTACACGAGACAGCAATCCTACGTGACCATGCTGCGGCTGTACAACACCGCGCCCGACGCCGCTTCGGACGGCGCAGGAGACTGATGAACGAGCGGCTTTTGCCGCCGCGGAATCCGATATGATCTCCTTCTTTTGCTTCATCGCGACGGCGTTCGGACTCGTGGGTTCCGCGCCCGCGTATTGCTTCGCGCCGATCGCGGCGCTGTTCGGGATACACTGGGTCTTCCGCGTATGCCGCCGCGCCTTTGCCGAAAAGGATTTCGACGCCCTGATGTTTCAGGGCGTCGTGCTTTCGGCATTTTTGCTCTACATGCTGCTGAAAAAGGACTCCTCTCTCTTTTACCATATTTTAACAGAAATTTCTTTGGGCTTTTCGGGCTTGGCCGGCGCTTTCGCGGGGCGTTCCGTTTCCATGGGCGTCACGTACAGCGGACTCGATCTCGTCTGCCTGTTTCTCATCGCCGCCGCGGTCGCTTCGGCGTTTTGGTGCGAAGGCTCGCGGCTGCGGCTCGCGGCGCGTTTCGTCGTCCTATTTCCGATTTGGGGAATGTACGTCGCGCTGTGGACGCTTTTAGCCGAGAACGGCCTGTCGCTGGGCTTGGGTTTTCTGGAACCGATGACCGGGCCTCTGGATTACCGCGCGCTGCTCTTCGCCTTCCTTCTCGCCGCGCACATGGCCGGCCCGGGGCGGCGGCGCGAAAAAGCCGCGCCCTTTCTCGCGAAAGGGAAGGCGCGGGCGGGCGTTGCGACGGCGGCGGCGCTCTGCGCGGCGATCTTCTTCCTTTCCTTCGTCGGCCCGAAGGCGCCCGAGACGCCGGAGGGCAAGCGGGTCGTCTTCTGGGATTCCGGCATCGATTTCAGCCTGCCCGAGAAGGGGCGATACGGCCTTGAAAACGCGGGCATGTTCGGATTTTTGCCGCGCTATCTGGAAACGCGCGGCTATTCCTGCGCCATAGTCGGCGCGCCGGACGCGAAAGCGCTGAAATCGGCGGATCTGCTCGTGATCATCAACCCCATGTCGACGCCGGACGCGGAAGCGCTGGACGCCATACGCGATTTTGTCGAAGGGGGCGGCGGGCTGCTCGCGGCGGGGGATCACACGGGCGGCGAGCAGATACGCTTGCCGCTCAACGCCATACTGGCGCCGGCGGGGATATCGCTGAACTTTGACAGCGCGACGCCTTTCAAGGCGCTTTGGGCCGACGAATTCGTCACGCGGCGCAGCCCCGTCTTTGCGGGGGTGTCGGCCGGGCAAATACAGACCGTCGTCGGCGCGTCGCTCGAGCTTTCCCGCCCGGCCAAGCCCTTGCTCGTGGGCCGCTGCGGCTATTCCGACGCGGGCGACGCCGCAAACGCGGCGGACGGCTTCCTCGGCGACAGGCAATTCAACCGGGGCGAGCGCGTCGGCGATCTGATACTGGCCGCCGCCGCGGAATGCGGAAAGGGCAGAATCGCGGCCTTCGGCGACACCTCCTTCCTGCAAAACATCGGCATCGCTTACAGCTATCCGCTGATCGACAATCTGTTCGCTTGGCTCGCCGGGG
>JAISMX010000162.1 GCA_031276515.1 Eubacteriales Family XIII. Incertae Sedis bacterium
GCCCTCGGCGCTCTCCGATATCGAAAAATCCGCGAATTCTCGCAGCGCGGGAAGCGTGAGGCGCTCGCAGCGCACGATCTCCGCCGGCGGCGGCAGCTCGCCTTGCAGACGGCGCAAAACATCGTCGATGCGCGCCTCCGTGTCGGTGAGCGTGATCCGCACCAAACCGCCCTCGTTGCGCACCTCGCCGCGCAGACCGAGCCGGTGCGCCAACTTCGCGACATAGGGCCTGAAACCGACCCCCTGCACGACACCCCACAGCGTGACGCGCTCCGTTCGCGGCGCGCCTTCGCGGAACGATGTCCCATTTTTTTTCTTCATTTATATATTATGGATTTAATTCCGCCGCATTCGTCTCGTTTGCCGCGTCCGTCGCCTTCGCTTCATTCGTGAAGCGCGCGCTTCTCTCGGCGGCCTTCCGCGCGAGGAATTCGCACAGCTTGCGCGCCGCGTCGCGCCGCGCGTAGAGGGAGATGGTGGCGCGCAGGTCTTCCAGACGGCCGGGATGCTTGAAAAGCGAAAAAACGGCCTCTTCGAGGGGGAAAGAATTCGTCGCGTAGAGGGCGATGCCGTTGTTCAGCATGAACTCCGCGTTGCGCGTCTCATGCCCGGGGATGGGATTGATCATGATCATGGGCAGGCCCTTGGCCAGCGCCTCGGAGGAGGTGATGCCGCCGGGCTTCGTTATGATGCAGTCGGCGGCGTCCATCATCAGCTCCACATGATCCACATAGCCGTAGATGTCAAAGCGCTTCTTGAATTTCTTCCGCTTGAGCTTTTTGTACATCTCCTTGTTGCTGCCGCAGACGACGAGCGTCTGCATGTCCAGCGGAAGCGCGTCCAGCTTCTCCGTGGACAGGTCTATGCCGCCGTAGCCCATGCTGCCGCTCATGAGCAGGATCGTCGGAACGTCGGCGTCGAGGCCCAGCGTGCGACGGGCCTCCGCGCGATCCGTCTTCCTCGAAAACTGCGGTCTTATGGGGATGCCGAAGGGCAGAATCTTCGCGATGTCGAGACCCTTGCGCGCCATCTGAAAATCCAAGAGCTCATTCGGCGTCACATAATAGTCCAAATCGCGGGTTTCCTCCCACAGCGGATGCACGGTGAAATCCGTCACGATGCCGGCCGTGACCGCGTTCGTCCAGGCGCGCGCGCGCATCACGCTCGCGATGATGGACGAGAGCACGTGCGTGCACACGATGATGTCCGGCTTGTCCTTCTGCACGTATTTGTTCAGATCCCACGCGAAATACCTGCCCGTCAGCTGCGGAACGGAGAGCTTGCCGTAGGGGGAATTCCTCTTGACGAGCGCGTTGTAGGCCTTTGCGGAGAGCCAAGGCGCGTGCGCCGCGGAGAGCAGATAGCCTTTGGAGAGCAGCTTGGAGAGCTTGGGATCCACGTATTCGTAAGCGTCCATCGTCGTGCAGGACACGTCCATGGATTCGAAGGCGTTGGCGACGGCCGCGCCGACGGCGTGATGGCCCTGGCCCGTGGAAATGCTCAAAATCAACGCTTTCATAACAAGCCGCCCGTCTCCGTTTTCTTTGATCCGTACATGAAATATCGCCTGGCGGCCGTCTTGCGCAGCGCCGCCGAAAGCAGCGCCGCAAGGAGGAAGCCGCCCGCGAACTGGGCGATATTGGCGGGTATGGAAAGCGCCGCCGCCGCAAAATTCCCGTAGAGGAAGCCGCCGGCGACGTAGTATCCGAACACCATGAAGAAGCCGCCGCCCGTCATGCCGACGATGTGGCCGAGCGGGACGGAGATGTTCTCCTTCCGGCGGAGCACGGCGGCGATCGCGATCAGCGCGGCCGGTATGAGCAGCGCCGCCGCCATGAGCCGCGTCTCGATGGCCGCCACCGCGGCGGTCAGCGATTCCGCGTTCCCCTCCGCTTCGAGCGCGGCGGCAAAGGCCGCCGCGTCCGCGTTCGACGCCCACAGGACAATGGCGCCCACGAGCGCGTTGAACGCGAACCACAGGCCGACGACGGAGGCGCACGAGACGAAAAGACCGCGCCGGCTCTCCGCGCTTTTCTCGATGATCAGCCCCGTGAAAAAAGCCATGCCGGCCTTGATCACGAGCGAAAAGGGCGCCCAGAGAAAATAGCCGAGCAGGGTGTCCGCGAGCGCGGAACCGATCCCCGCGGCCAGGGCGCCGCGCCGCCGCCCGAGGAGCAGCACGGCCATGAAGATCATGCTGTCGCCGGGGTGTACGTAGCCGTTCGTGAAGGGCACGGGAATCGCGATCACGGCGGTCGTGGCCGCAATCAGGGCCGTCATGAGGCCCGTGAGTATTAATTTTTCCGTATTGAAACTTTTCATCCTGTGAGTTCCATGTCGTGCAAGCGGACCGGGGACCGATTCGCGTCCGGCCCGCCAAGCCCCGGCCTTAAAGCGCGTAAAGCTCCGCCGCGCCGGCGGTCTTCACGCCGTGCGCCGCAAAGGCTTCGATGGCGCGCTCGTTGTCCTCGACGCGGAAGATCACATAGGCGCTATCCCTCTTCCGCGTGATGAAGGCGTAGAGGTATTCTATGCTGATGCCGACGTCGGCCAGCACGCGCAGCACGCGGGAAAGGCTGCCCGGCGTGTCCTCTATGGCGACCGCCAGCACGGGCGTCACGGAAACGACGCAGTCCTCCGCGCGGAGGATCTCCGTCGCGCGCGCCGGATCGCTTGTGATGACGCGCAGTATGCCGAAATCCCGCGTGTCCGCTATGGACACGGCGCGCAGGTCTATGCCCGCGTTCCCGAGTATGTCCGCGATCTCCGCCAGACGCCCGGGGCTGTTTTCAACGAATATGGAAAGTTGATCTATCGTCATGATATTTGTCCCTTCCTCATATCTTGCGCTTGTCGATCACGCGCACGGCCTTGCCCTCGCTGCGCGCGATGCTGCGCGGCGCGACGAGCGTCACTTTGGGAGAAATTCCCAGCATGGCCCGCAGCGCGGACAAAAGCTCGGCTTCCCGCGCCTCGATGCGCTTGACCGTATCGTCGAACATCTCCTGCGTCATCTCCACCTTGACCTCGAAGCTGTCCGTGTGGTGAACCCTGTCGATGATGATCTGGTAGTTTGAAGGATAGCCGGCCCGCAGCAGCACGGTCTCGATCTGCGAGGGGAAGACGTTGACGCCGCGTATGATCAGCATGTCGTCGGTTCTGCCCATCAGCCGCGCCATCTTGACGAGGGTCCGGCCGCAGGAGCATTCCTTGCGGCTGAGCACGCATATGTCGCGCGTGCGATAGCGCAGCAGCGGGAAGGCCTCCTTGCTGATGCACGTGAACACGAGCTCGCCCTTGGAACCGTCCGGCAGCACCTCACCCGTTTCGGGATCGATGATCTCCGCCACGAAATGATCCTCGTTGACGTGCATGCCCGTCTGCTCCGAGCATTCAAACGAAACGCCCGGACCCGTGACCTCGGTCAGGCCGTAGATGTCGTAGGCCTTTATGCCCAGCTTGTCCTCGATGTCGCGGCGCATCTCCTCGCTCCAAGCCTCCGCGCCGAATATGCCGGCCTTCAATTTGATTTGATCCCGCAGCCCCTGCGCGATCAGCGACTCCGCGAGGAAGGCCGCGTAGGACGGCGTGCAGCACAGTATGGTCGCTTCGAGATCGATCATGAACTGCAATTGCCGCTCCGTGTTCCCCGAGGACATGGGCAGCGTGAGCGAGCCGACCTTGTGGGAACCGCCGTTCAGCCCCGGCCCGCCCGTGAACAGCCCGTAGCCGTAGCAGACGTGCACGACGTCCTCGCGCGAGCCGCCGGCCGCGACGATGGCCCTGGCGCAGCATTCGTCCCATACGTCGATATCGTTCTGGGTGTAGAAGGCCACGACGCGCTTGCCCGTCGTGCCGCTCGTGGACTGTATCCTGACGCAATCGGCCAAGGGCTTCGCCAAAAGCCCGTAAGGATAGGCCGTCTTCAGATCGTCCTTCGTGAGGAAGGGCAGCTTGCGCAGGTCGTCCATGGAGCGGACGTCCTGCGGTTCAAGCCCGATATCCGCCATCTTGTTCCTGTAATACGGCACATTGTCGTAGACGTGCCGAACCGCTTTGACGAGCCGTTCCGACTGGAGCGCGCGCATCGCCTCGGGGGACGCGCACTCCATCTCGGATTGATAATAATTCACCGCTTTTCGCCTTTCCAAAATCAGAGATTACCACCCAATCAAGTCACGCAAACGCCGCGATGGCAAAGGGCAAAAATCGCGAAGCGTTTTTGCGTGGCTACATCTCAACCACGAGAGCCGTGCCCTGCCCGCCGCCTATGCACAACGTGGCCAGGCCGTATTTTGAATTCCGCCTGCGCATCTCGTAGAGCAGCGTGATGAGGATGCGCGCGCCGGACGCGCCGATGGGATGCCCGAGCGCGATGGCGCCGCCGTTCACGTTGAGCTTCGCGGGATCGAATCCCAGCTCCTTGCCGACCGCGACGCACTGCGACGCGAAAGCCTCGTTCGCCTCGACGAGATCCAGATCCTTGACCTCGATGCCGGCCTTTTTCAGGGCCTTGCGCGTGGCCTCGATGGGGCCTATGCCCATGATGGCCGGCTCGACGCCCGCCGATCCGTAGCCTATGATCTTCGCGAGCGGTTTGATGCCGAGCTCTTTCGCCTTGTCCGCGGACATGACCACGAGGGCGGCCGCGCTGTCGTTGATGCCGGACGCGTTGGCGGCCGTGACCACGCCGCCGTCGGGCTTGAAGGCCGGTTTCAGCTTGGCGACCCCTTCGAGCGTGGTGCCGTCCTTGGGGTATTCGTCCGTGTCGAAGATCTTGGGATCGCCCTTCCTCTGCGGTATCTCCACGGGGACGATCTCATCCTTGAACTTGCCCGCCTTGATCGCGGCGACGGCCTTCTGCTGCGATTCGACCGAAAACGCGTCGAGCTCCTCGCGCTTGAGTCCCCATTTTTCGGCCACGTTCTCGGCCGTGATGCCCATGTGATATTTGTGGAAGGCGTCCGTGAGACCGTCGTTGACCATGATGTCCACGAACTTCGCGTCGCCCATCCGCGCGCCCCAGCGCGCGGTGGGAGAGAGGTAGCCCGAGGCGCTCATGTTCTCCGTGCCGCCCGCCACGACGATATCGGCGTCGCCGGCCTTGATGATCTGCGCCGCGACGGATACGGTGCGAAGCCCCGAGCCGCAGACCTTGTTCAGCGTCCACGAAGGCACCTCGACGGGGATGCCCGCCGCGATGGACGCTTGACGCGCCACATTCTGGCCGAGACCGGCCTGAAGCACATTGCCGAAGATCACTTCGTCGACGGAGGCCGGATCGACGCCCGCCCGCTTCAATGCCTCTTTGATGACGGTACCTCCCAGTTTCGCCGCCGAAACGTCCTTCAACGAACCGCCGAAGCTGCCGATGGGGGTTCTGGCCGCGCTTACAATCACAACATCTCTCATAATTACAAATTCCTCCTGTTTTATTTATATTGATATAACCATTAAAGGCTTGGATCGTCTTGTGTTCGGCCGGCGGGACATCCGGACGGCCGAGTGCTCAACGAAATCTGCGGCAGCCGTGCGGATCGATGAAGCAGACCGTGTATTTCTCCACGAGCATCGCGGGTTTGTACGACAGTTTGGCCTTGCGCAGTCCCGGTATGCCCATGTCCTCCTCGCGATTGATGCGCTTCACGTCCTTCGCGACGTGCTTGCAAAACTCGTTGTTGATGGCCTGATAGAGACCGCGAAATTCCGTATTGGCCTTCTCCACGTGTACCGTGACCGTCTTCTTGCCGAGGCGGCCGCCGATGCTCAGCGCTTCGATGCTGCCGTTTATGCGAATGGCGCCCGTCAGGTAACCGACTACTTCCAAATTATGGAATACGTCGTGCATGGCGCGCTCCTCCATCAGAAGCAGCTCCTTTTCGTGCGAGTCCTCGAGGTTCTTGCGCTCGTTGAAGCGCCTGATGAAGTCCATGGCTTCATCCGCCATATCGGAGCGCAGACTCACGTATTCGTATTCGTAGTTGTTCAGGAAATAGTTCAGGTGATTCTTTTTTGTGTGATACTCGCGCCCTTTCAGCTCGATCAGATCCTGCGTGTTGTACACATAGTCGAAATTCGGCCTGTCGGCCTCGATGCGCAGCTTGCCGGGGAAGGCTTCCTCGAGAAAATCCGTCATGTGGAAGGGTACCAGCATGAGCTTGAACGCGCAGCCGTTTTCCTCGAATATCCGCCTCGCGGCGCAGATCGTCTCCGCCAGTCCCTCGGGCTCGTAAGCGCCCGTCCGCGTCAGCGGCGGAAGAAGGAAGGGAACGCCCATCGTGGGTTCCAGGTTGTCCACCGCCGAAACGCAGAGGTAGTCGCCGATGACCTTCCACGTGAACTTGTTGATGTTGCGCCACATGTAGAGCGAGGTGAACGACAGGCCGGAGGCTCTGTACTCGAAACTCCCGAGATACTCCTCGAGCAGCGGGCGCGATTCTATCGTGATTTCGTTTTCAAAGAAGCACATCTATTTTACTAAGCCGGAAATTTGCTTAAAACCGCTCTTCCCGGCGCCTTCCAACAACTCGAACAATACCGATTCATAGGTCGTTTCCACCGCGCCGGCCGCGGCCATCCTGCGAAAGGCCGCCTCCGCGTCGCCGCGTTTGCGCGAGGATATGAGATCCGAAACAAAGAAAGCGTCGAAACCCGCCGCAAGCAGGTCAAGCACGGTTTGCAGCACGCAGACATGCGCCTCCACGCCGCAGACCAAGACGCTCCGCTTGCCGGATTCTTTCAGTCTGCGCGCGAATTCGGGTTCGCCCATGGCGCTGAAGCTCGTTTTCTCGACGGGAACGAAGTCGGCCGCCGGCACGGCGCCCGCGCCGTCCTTGTCCGCGGGCAGCGCCTCCGTCAGCGCCAAGGCCACCTCGCCGACCGTCGCGCCGAGACCCCGCGTGTACTGCTGGGTCGCGAGCACGGGCGTTCCGAGTACGCGGCAGCCCCGAATCAGCCGCGCGGAAAGGGCTATGCGTTCCTCGCCGCCGTGCATTGCGGGGAGCAGACGTTCCTGCAGGTCTATGAGCACCAAGATCGCTTCGTTTCTCTTTATGCGTTTGACGTTTGGTTGTGTGTGCATTTTTGTCCTCCGATAAATCGGCGAATGGCCGATTGTTGCCGGCTGCTTGTCGCTTTTGCCGCATCGCGCAGACAGGGCCGCATCCGGTCAACCGCTTTCCGTCCGGTGCAAGCCGTCGATCAATTTTCTCGTCTCCTCCACAAGTCCGCGCGCCGTGAGATCGTGGCCCAGCGGCGTGATCGTGGCGTAGCCGTCGCGATGCGCGGCGACGTCCGTATCTTCGGGTATGCCCTTCGCGTAGATAGGGTTGGAACTCGCGTATTTGTACGTTCGCAGACCGTCCTCTCGCGATTCCTCCCGAATCCAGGCGTCGTACTCCCGCACGCCGAGACGCGTGACCTTGACGCCCTTGATCTCTTCGCGCGGCAGGTCGGGCGCGTTGATGCTGAGAACCGTGTCCCCGCGCAGCCCGGCCGGGCCGAGCCGTCCAAGCCGCAGCGCCAAATCCAGCACCGCCTCGTAATGGCGCGGTTCGTGGGAGTCGACGGACGCCGCGACGGCCGGTATCCCGATCAGGATGGCTTCCATGGCCGCCGAAATCGTCCCGGAATAGAGCGTGTCCGTGCCGAGATTGCCGCCCATGTTCACGCCCGAAAAGACCATGTCGACCTCGACGCCGTCCTCCGCGAGCATCTTGAACGCCACCTTCATGCAGTCCGCCGGCGTGCCGTCCACGGCGACGGCGCGAACCGCGCCCGGAAAGCGCACATCCCGCGCGCAAATCGTCTTCTTGACCGAAACGCCGTGTCCGCAGCAGCTCATCTGCTCCGTCGGCGCGAATACGTACACGTCGCCCAGCGTCCGCAGAACCTCGGCAAACCGGATGATGCCCTCGGCGCGGACGCCGTCGTCGTTCGACAACAAAATATTCATGTTTTTCCTTTATTCATGAGGCACGGCGCGCAGAGCCGCGTCCAACACCTCGCCGATCGGCTCGCGTATCACAAGGCCGGCTCTGTCGTCATAACTCGTTTGCGATTTGTTGATCAGCACGAGGCGTTCGCCGCGAAAATAGTTCAAAAATCCCGAAGCCGGATAAACCACCAGAGACGTGCCGCCGACGATGAGCGTATCCGCGGACGCGATGGCCCGCGCCGCGCCGTCCATCACGCCCGTGTCGAGCGATTCCTCGTACAGGACGAC
>JAISMX010000018.1 GCA_031276515.1 Eubacteriales Family XIII. Incertae Sedis bacterium
ATTGTTGCGCTACCCCGAGGTCAAGCTGATCAGCAACGAGAAAGCCTTCATGCAGATGCGGCAGTTCGGCTTCAACATCGACGGGCGCTACGAGGAGATCGTCGAGGGCGATACGCGCAGCTTCGGCAAGCACACCATCGCCTTCGTCTACGCGCCGATGGTGCACTGGCCCGAGGCCATGGTTTCCTTCGACGTGACGAACGGTGTGCTGTTCGCGGCCGACGCCTTCGGCTCCTTCATCGCCTTGGACGGCGTGCTGTTCGCGGACGAGGTGGACTTCGACCGCGACTGGATCGACGAGGCCAGAAGGTATCTCACCAACATCGTCGGCAAGTACGGCCCGCACATCCAGGCCCTGCTCAAGAAGGCGACGCCGCTCCTGCCCGACATCAAATTCATCTGTCCGCTCCACGGCCCCGTCTGGCGCAAGGACTTCGGCTACATCATCGAGAAGTACGACAAATGGAGCCGCTACGAGCCCGAGGTGAACGGCGTGCTGATCATCTACGCGTCGATGTACGGCAACACGGAGAGCGCCGCGATGTGCCTCGCGACCAAGCTGCGCGAGAAGGGCGTGCGCGACGTGAAGGTGCGCGACGTCTCGAACACGCACGTGTCGTGGCTCATCTCCGAAACCTTCAAGTACAGCCACGTCGTGCTCATGTCCGTGACCTACAATCTGGGCATCTACCCGCTCATCCACAACTACCTGATGGACATGAAGGCGCTGAACCTGCAACAGCGCACCTTCGCCGTCGTCCAGAACGGCACCTGGGCGCCCAAGTCGGGCGACCTCATCCGCGAATTTCTGGACAACGAATTGAAGCAGATCACGGTGCTGAGCGACGAGCTTACCATCAATTCGTCCATGACGCCGGAGAACGGCCTGGAGATGGACGGCATGGCGGACAGCATCATCGCCTCCATGGCGCAGTAGCGCTTCGCGCTCGTAAAAAATCGGCCATTCCGCGAACCCAAAAACGGGGCTGTCTCAAAACAAAAGAGGCAGCCCCGTCTGTTACAGTCATTCGGAAGCATATCGATTGCGTGACGATTATGCGATAGATTCACAGGAGAGTTTTCACATTGGCAATCCACACATTGGCAATCCAACGCTTGCAAGATCGGTCAAAATCGGATATACTGGCAATAGACGAGGATCGGAATATTTTCATTGAGGATCGATGGTATGTGCGATCAAACCGCATTGAATCAAATAATAGGCAAAGTGATCCGGGCGGCCGAAGATTCACTGGGCGACAAGCTCGACAAGGTAATCCTTTACGGATCTTACGCCCGCGGGGATTTTGACGATGAATCGGATATCGACATTTTGGTGCTTGCGGATATTCCGCAGGAGGATGCGTGGGCGGCACGCATGAAAATCAGCGAATTGACGGGAGGACTCGACTTGGAATACGATGTGCTCATCTCGTTGCAAGTCGCATCCCGCGCGATTTTTTACAAGTTCAAGGATACTATTCCGTTTTACGGAAACGTATTGAGGGATGGAGTGATGTTGCGTGCTTGACCGGGAAAAATCCGCGCTGATCGCCTTCCGACTTGAACAGGCTCGCGAAAATTTGAACTCCTCAGAACGGGAATTGAATGCCGAGGCTTTCAGAATTTCCGCCGTTCGTTCATATTACTGCATATTCCATGCGATGCGAGCCGTTTTGGCAATAGAAGGATTTGATTCCAAAAAACATTCCGGCATCATTGCCGCCTTTCGACAACGATATATCAAAACGGGAATTTTTCCGCCGGAATTTTCCGATATGATCAGGGATGCTTTTGACGCGCGAGGCAATAGCGATTATGCGGATTTTTTCATTATAGCCAAGGGCGATGTCATTCGGCAAATCGAGAATGCCCGAATTTTCCTCGCAGCGGCGGAAACATATCTGAAAACACTTTGAACCGATGATTTTTCGCGAAATCGGCTTGATTGTTTTGCGATAGGCCGTTCGACGCGGTATGATTCGTTACCGTGAACTCATGTCAAGGAAACGCAAGGAAGAAGGCAAATACTTGCAACGGTGGCACACATGCACAAGTATAAGGTATTCGTCATAACCGCCAGCGATTCGTCCGCCGAAGGAACGCGCGCGGATCTGTCCGGGCCGGCGATACGGGAAATGCTGTCCGCGCACGAGAGGTTCTCGGCGGAAAGCATTTCCGTGCTGCCCGACGACCGCGCCGCGCTGGCGCGCGAAATGAGGCGCTTGGCCGACGAGACCGGCGCCGACCTGATCCTCACGACCGGCGGAACGGGCTTCTCGAAGCGCGACGTTACGCCGGAGGCCACGCTCGACGTGATCGAGCGGCGCGTACCCGGCATACCCGAGGCCATGCGCAAGCTCTCGCTCGACATCACGCCGCGCGCCATGCTCTCCCGCGCGGAGGCGGGCATACGCGGCGATACGCTGATCGTCAATCTCCCGGGCAGCCCGAAGGCCGTCCGGGAGATTTTAGATTTTATCCTGTCTTCGGTCGAACACGGATTGGATATATTGCAAGGAAGGGATGGGAACTGCGCTCGATGACGGACGGCATGGCCGCAGGATCGGGGCCGCCCGGAGCCGAAGGCCCGGCGACAGGTCCGTTTTGCGACCGCAGCCGCCGAAGACACACCGCCGCGCGCCGCGCCGGACGCCCGGCGCGGCGTGCGCTGTTGCGGCAGCCGGAGCGCGCAATTATTGCGGCGGCAGGTGCAGCACATATTTCGCGACGTACTCCTCCAGACTGCCGATGCCGTTTTCGCGCATCAACGCGGCGGCCTCCCTGCCGATGTATGTAATGTGCCAGGGCTCGCTTTCGTAGCCCGTGATCTCTTCGTTTTCCGGTGTGTATCTCACGATGAAACCGTAATTCCAAGCGTTTTCTCGCACCCACTCCGCTTCCTTCGTTCCCACGAAACCGCGCAGCGTGCCGCTCGGCCCGACGAGGTCGATGGCGCGGCCGGTGTGGTGTTCGCTGAAGCCCGGGCGTGCGCTGTAATTGTCCGCGTTGTTCGGATCCTCGTTCAGATAGCGCGCGTACAGGTTCTTTTGGTATTCGATGGTGCGGTAGGCGGAGGCGGCGCGTATGGAATGCCCCGCCGCTTTCGCGCCTTCGCGCAGGCGCTCGTAAGCCTCCTTCGTCGCGGGCGTCACGCGGTAGTCGCCGTCGATTTGCGCGAGCTCGGCCGGCTCGAAGTCGTCCGGCAGCTTGAAACGCTTGCTGACGAGCGCTTGCTCCGACCGGGCGCATTCGAGCTCGAGTTCGACCGCGTTCTCGTAGAAGGGCTTATCTATGTCCACATCGACGCGCCAGACCACTTCCTCCGGCGAAAGCTCCGGATGCGCGGCCTCGTAATCCAAATAGCGCTCGAGCCTGTCTTCTTCGCAATAGTACAAATCCAAAAAGTGCGCGTGTTCGGACGGCGGCGCGCCCGCTTCCGTTTCCGTCGCTTCCTCGCCCCGGGGCGGATTTTCGGACGCGTCCGCTTCCGCGTTCGCGCCGCCGCTCGCTCTCTCCATGCGGGCGCCTATCGCGCGAACGCCCCAAATCGCCGCGAAGACAATCGCAGCCGTGATTGCGCAGACGACCGCAGCCGTGACAATCAGGGACATCGCCGTGCGCATCGAGTTCTTTCTCTTCCTTTTTTCCCTTTCGATTCCTGCGTTCATCTCTCCCCATCCGCATCCGCGCCCGGCCGGACGCTATCGCGCCGGCGGTTCCGGCGATTCGTTCACGCCGCCTGCGCGGCGACCCGGCAGCGTCTCGTTCATGCTGCCGGTGCGGTAGCCCAGCAGATCCAGCGCCGTGTAGGAGAAGCCGATCTCCTTGAAACGCGCGTATAGCTTCTCGCGGGTTTCGTTCGCCAGGAGCTTCGGGAATTCCGCGGGATCGATTTCTATGCGCGCGATGTCTCCGTGGACGCGCACGCGCACCTGCGTGAAGCCCTCGTCGAGCAGCAGCTGCTCGGCCTTGTCCACCATGCCGAGCTTCTTCTCGGTGATGGTTTCGCCGTAGACGAATCTGGAGGAGAGGCAGGCGAAGGACTGCTTGTTCCAGGTGGAGAGACCCTCCGCCCTCGACAGCGCGCGGATGTCCGCCTTGTCGAGACCGGCCTCTCGCAGCGGGCTGCGCACCCCCTGCTCGCGAACCGCTTGCATGCCGGGACGGTAGTCGCCCGCGTCGTCCGCGTTCGAGCCCTCGATCACGGCGGCGATGCCGTTCTCGCGCGCGACCGCCCAAATCTTCGTAAACAGTTCGTTTTTGCAGAGATAGCAGCGATTGACGGGGTTTTCCGAAAATCCCTCTATGTCCAGCTCCTCCGAGTCGCAGACGAAATGCCGGATGCCCTCCGCCGCGCAGAAGGCCTTCGCCTCGTCGAGTTCGCGCCGCGGAAAGGAATGGGAGCGCGCCGTGACCGCTATGACCCCATCGCCGAGCATCCGCTTGGCGGTTCGCAGCAGAAAGGTTGAATCCACGCCGCCCGAAAAGGCCACGGCCACGCCGTCCTGCTCGGACAGCAAGCGGCACAGTTTCTCGTAACGCCGCGCGCGCGCCGCTTCGGCGAGCGCTTTTTCCGACTCTTCGCAGGTGAACTCCGCGCGAGCGCAGGATATTTTTTCCATTATTTTCCTCCAATGGCGATGTCGCCGCCGCCGATCACGACATCCCCGTCGTAGAGCACGACGGCCTGTCCGCTCGCGACGGCCCGCTGCGGCGCGTCGAACTCCACGCGCAACGCGTCCTCGTCCGTCTGCCAAACCGTGGCGGCGGAGGCCTCCTGCGCGTATCGCAGCTTCGCTGTAACGCGCAATGGCCCGGCCAGCCTCTCGACGGCGATCAGGTTGATGTTCCGCGCTTCGAGAACGCGGGAGTACAGGGCTTCCTCCGGGGAGAGCACGACGATGTTGTCCCGGGCGCGCTTTTCGCGCACGTAGAGCGGCGCGCGCAGCGCGAGCCCCAGCCCCTTGCGCTGCCCGATGGTGTAGCGGATGTGCCCGCGATGTCTGCCGAGCACGGCGCCTGCGCCGTCCGTAAAATCGCCCGGCGGGCAGACGGCGCCGGTGTATCTCTCGATGAAATCGGCGTATTTGCCGTCGCGCACGAAGCAGATGTCCTGGCTGTCGCGCTTGCGCGCGTTCACAAAATCGTTTTCCGCCGCGATCTCCCGCACCTCCCGCTTGCGCAGAG
>JAISMX010000080.1 GCA_031276515.1 Eubacteriales Family XIII. Incertae Sedis bacterium
GCATACGTCATTCCCGTTCCGTATTACGATCGGCTTCCGGGCGGCGCATTCGGAAGCATGCATTGCGAGAGCGGAGAATATCCCGCGTACGTTCCCGTCGTGGATTGGCGGGAATACGATTTCGAAGAGAGACGTCCCGACGTCGTCGTCATACACAGCCCCTACGACGACGGCAATCTCGTGACGAGCGTGCATCCCGACTTCCACAGCGGACGCCTGAAGAATTTCACGGATATGCTCGTGTACATTCCGTATTTTGTCGTTTCTGGCGACGTGCCCGAGCACTTCTGCACCTGCGCGGGCGTCCTGCACGCGGACCGCGTGATCGTGCAATCGGAAAAGGCAAAAGAAACATACATCCGCGCGTTCGGGGAATTCGAGAAGAAGCACAATTGCAAAGGGCGCTTCGGCAAAGCGGAAACGAAATTCCTCGCGCTCGGCTCGCCCAAGTTCGACAAGGCGCTGCGCACAAAACGGGAGGAGCAGGAAGTTCCGGACGCGTGGCGGAGGCTCTTCGAACGTCCGGACGGAACGCGGAAGAAGATCATCCTGTACAACACGAGCATAGGCGCGTTGCTCGAAGGCGACGAGAAAATGCTGAAAAAGCTGCGTTCCGTGTTCGAGCTGTTCAAGGAAAGGGACGACGCCCTGCTGTGGTGGCGTCCGCATCCGCTGAACGAAGCGACCTACGCGGCCATGCGTCCGCAATTGCTGGCCGAATACAAGCGCATCGCAACGGAATATCGCCGGGAGCGAGTGGGCATTTACGACGACACCGCGGACCTGCACCGGGCGATCGCGATGAGCGACGCATATTACGGCGACGGGAGTTCGCTTGTGGCGCTGTACGAATGCACGGGGAAGCCGGTAATGATACAGAATGTGAATATTGTGAGCGATGAAAAGTGTATTCATTTTGATAAATTGTGGGAAGATGAACATAATGAACATATTTGGTTTTCATCCAGTGAATTTAACGGATTGTACAAAATGGACAGAACCGATTGGCGGGCAGAATACGAGGGGATGTTTCCCGGTGAAGATGTTGAAGGTTTTTTTCTGTACTCCGCGATTACGGCATGTAAAGACAAACTGTATTTTGCTCCACGCAACGCGCGTGAAATCGCAGAGTATGATATAAAAAAAAGAACATTTCGCAAAATCCCATTTTCTCTGCCGGTGCAAAAAAACAATCGCCCGATTGCAGTGCGCGATAAATTTTATTCAATTGCCACGCATGGAAATGCCGTCTATTTTGTAGGTTTCTGTATCCCTGCCATCATGAAGTATGACGTTAAAACGGATATTTTGACGTATTTTACAGACTGGGCGGAATACGTTGCGAAAATGACAAAAGAACAGATAAGCTGTTACGCACTGTCTGCCTGTTGTGTTGGGACAATGATAGTCATGCCCATGTGTGAGGTGAACGCGGTCGTGTTTTTTGACATGGAAACGGATTCCACAAATGTTTTTGAAGTAGGCGGCAAGGGGAACGGGTATTCCGGAATTGATTTTGACGGCCGGTATTATTGGCTGTCGCCTAGACACGAGTCGCCTGTTGTAAAATGGGATCCTGTTGCGAATGAAACTGCGGAAATCGATTTGCCTATAGGATTTCAGGGAGGAAAAGTCAGTTTTTTGTCGGTTCTGTGTCTTCGTAAAACAGTATTGATATTGCCTGACACCGGCAATATGTGTCTGAAAATTAATTATGATGATCTCAGTGTAACGATTGCAGAAGATTTTCAAGAGGAATGTCAACTCGAATCGGGATATCTGAACGGACATAATTATATCGGCGTTACATCATGCGGTTCTGACAAACTCTATTTGCGCACCGCAAAAAGCAGTAAATTAATAAAACTCAGTCGCAGTACCGGTGAAAAACGTGAGGCGTGTGTTATTTGTGACAAGTTTCCGACAGTTTCCTCGCAAGGGCGCATGATACATCGGGAACGGTTCAAATCAAACATTTTCGAGATTTTGTCCGAAACAATCTGCGATCTTGAAAATATATCCGACAGTTCGGATGAGTGCATCCGAAATATGGCTGTCAATGCGGACGGCACAAGCGGTGAGGCGATCTACGCGCATTTGCGCAAGGAGCTGTTGGGCGCGGTGAGAGGCGGAACATGAACGTGACCGTGATACTGTCGGGCGGAAGCGGGGTGCGATTCGGCGGCGAAACGCCGAAGCAATATCAAATGCTGCTCGGGGAAGAGATCATCGCGTATGCCGTCCGCGCGGCGAAGGCATCCGCCCTCACGGACCGCATTCTCATCGTGGCGCAGAGGGAACACACGGAAAGATTGGCATATGCATACGGCGTCGAATGCGCGGAAGCGGGGGCGACGCACAACGCCTCCGTCAAAAGCGCGCTGGAATACGTCAAACCCCGGTGCCCCGCGTGCGAAAACGTGCTGTTCGCCGACGCGGCGAGGCCGTTTCTGACGGCGGAGCGCATCGACGAATGCTTCGGACTTCTGGAGGACTGCGACGCGGTGATCACGGCGCGGCGCATCACGGACAGCCTGGGGCGCGAAGGGGAGGCGTTCACGGACAGATCTTTGTATTACCTGATTCAAAAGCCGGAGGCGTTCCGTTTCCGGATGCTGTGCGAACGCTTCGACGCGGATTCCCCGTGTACGGCCATCGCGCAGCAGCTGCCGCCGGAAGCGAACGTGCGCAAACGCTTCGGCACGGAGAACAACATGAAGATCACGCATCCCGAGGATCTGTTTCTCGCGGAGACGCTGATGAAGCGCGTGAGAGAAGGGAGAAAGGCATGATTTACGCGGCCGTGCTTGCGGCGGGTCTGGGGGTGCGCATGCATCGCAGGGACCTGCCCAAGCAGTTCCTGCCCCTCGGGGAAAAACCCATCCTCATTCACACGCTGGAACGGTTTTGCGCGCATCCGCGCGTGGACAAGATACTCATCGTCGCGCCGGACGCGTGGAAGGCGTACACGGAGGACCTGTTGGCGGGATACGACAGCATGGGAAAGGAAGTCACGGTCCTGTCGGGCGGGGCGAACAAGAGCGAATCCATCGGCATCGCGGTGGAATGCATCGAAGAGCGGTGGGGGATCGGAGAGCGCGACACGCTCATCGCCCACGACGCGATCCGGCCCTTCGTCACGCAACGGATCATAGACGACAACATCGACGCGGCGGAGGCGCACGGCGCGGCGAACACGGCGATGCGCACAAACGACGCGATTCTCGTTTCCGAGGACGGTCTGCGGCTTTCCGAGGTGCCCGACCACAACCGCATGTACGCGGAACAGACGCCGCAGACCTACAATCTGCGCGCGCTGAAAGAAGCGCTTTCGTGGGCGGCGGAAAACGGGCGGGATCTGCGCGGCGAATCCGAGTTGCCGCGCCTGTTTGTCCAAAGCGGACATGAAATGCGGCTCGTGCGGGGGGAGCATTTCAACATGAAGATCATCAATCCCCACGATCTCGAGGTCGCGAACGCGCTTCTTAGGGAAAGAGGCGGAGCATGATCAACCGGGTGTACAGGCTCGTGGACACGAAGCGCATCGAGCCGGTCCTGCGCGAGATACGGGACGACGAGGGGGGTGTGCTCGTCAGGCCGGAGCACATGTCGATCTGCGCCGCGGACAGGCGCTACTACTTCGGGCGCAGGAAGAAAGAGATTTTGAAGAAGAAGCTGCCGATGGCGCTGATACACGAAGCGACGGGAACGGTGCTCTACGACAGGACGGGCAGATACGCGGCCGGCGCGAAGGTCGTACTCGTGCCGCTCGTCGAAAGGGAGAAACTGCCCTTCGTAAAGGGCAACTACAACCCCGCAAACCCCTTTCTGTCCAGCGGATGCGATGGCTTCATGCGGGACGCCGTGGCGGCGCCGCACGAAAGGCTCGTTCCCATCGAGGAAAACGCTTCGGTCGCGTATGTGTTCACGGAGATCGTGAGCGTGGCGCTGAACGCGGTTGCGGCCTTCGAGAGGGCGCGCGTGACGGAAGCGTCCGTCCTCGGTGTCTGGGGCGACGGCGGCATGGGCTACGTGACGGCGCTGACGCTCAAGTGCCTGTATCCCGAGGCGAAGATTTTCGTGTTTGGAAAGACGGCGCGCAAGCTGCAAAAGTTCTCCTTCGCCGACGAGACGTTCTTCATAGACGACATCCCGAGGGAGATGAAGATCGATCACGGTTTTGAATGCGTGGGGGAAGCGGGCAGCGAGGCGGCCATCGGGCAGATCGCGGAACGCGTCGCGCCGCAGGGGCTGATCTCGCTCTTCGGCGTGAGCGAGGAGCCGGTCGCGGTTCCGACGCGCGTCGTGCTCGAAAAGGGGCTGACGCTGATCGGGAACAGCCGCAGCGACGCGGACGACTTCGCCTCGGCCGTGAAGCTGATACGCGAAGACGCCGTGTGCGGGAAATACCTGCGCATGCTGATCTCGGAAACGATCGAGGTCAGAACCGAGGACGACATCGCCTACGCCTTCGAGCAGGACGCGCTGAACGATTTCAAGACCGTGATCAAGTGGGCGATTTGACGGGGAGGAAGAAAATGGACCGCACCGCCGCGATAAAAGAATACATCGATCTGGAAGTGTCCGTCCTGCAAAAGACGGACGCGCGCGCCGTGAACGCGCTGATGGAACTTCTGGACGAAACGAGGAAGCGAGGCGCGACTGTGTACGTCATGGGCAACGGCGGCAGCGCGGCCACGGCCTCGCACTTCGCGAACGACTTCAACAAGGGCGTTTCGGAGCGTCTCGATCCGCCGTTCCGCTTCGTCTGCCTGAACGACAACGTCGCGACGCTCACGGCGATCGCCAACGACATCGGATACGACACGGTCTTTGAATTCCAACTGCGCGGCAGGGTGAGAAGGGAGGACGTGTTGCTCTGCATCTCGGGCAGCGGCAACTCCCCCAACGTGATCAAAGCGGCGAAGTTCGCCAAATCCGTCGGCGCGACCGTCGTTGGGCTCACGGGCTTCGCCGGCGGCGAGCTCAGGCGGATCGCGGACGTTTCGCTGCACGTTCCCGTGACGAGCATGCAGATCGCGGAGGACGCGCACATGATGTTCGATCATCTGATGATGGCCGTGTTTTGCAAAACGCTTCGCGGCATCGACCATGTGAAAGGGGAGGCGGGATGATCATCGTCAAGACCCCCTTGCGCGTCAGCTTTTGCGGCGGTGGCAGCGATTTGCCGGCCTTTTACGAAAAACACGGCGGCGCCGTCCTGTCGGCGGGACTCGGGCGTTACGTCTACCTGTCGATCCATCCGTATTTTCACGCGGACAGGCTGGTGTGCAAATACTCCAAGACCGAGATCGTCGCGAAGGCGTCGAAGCTGAAGCACCCGATCTTCCGCGTGCTCCTGGAACGCTTCGGCATAAACGGCGCGGAGATCACGTCCACGGCGGACGTGCCCGCGGGAACGGGCCTCGGCTCCTCGAGTTCCTTCACGGTGGGCCTTTTGCACACGCTGTACGCGTACACGGGCAAATACGTTTCGCGCGGGCGCCTCGCGGAGGAAGCCTGCCGCACGGAGATCGACACGCTGGGCGAGCCCATAGGCAAGCAGGACCAATACGCGGCGGCCTTCGGGGGTCTGCACGTGTTCCGGTTCCGAAAGGACGGGCTTACGGAAGCGGAACCCGTGCTGCTCTCATCCGAGGCGGCGGCGCGCATGGAAAGGAATCTGCTCATGTTTTACACGGGCGATCTGCGCTCCGCGTCCGCGATTCTGGCCGAGCAGGGGAAGAACGTGCGCGAAAACGCCGAAAAGGAGAAGGCTCAGCTTGCGATTCTCGCGATGACGGACGAGTTGCACAGGGAATTGACAAGGGACAACATAGACGCGCTCGGCCCGATCCTGCACGCCTCTTGGCGGGAGAAGCGCAAGCTCGCGAGCGGCATCGCGACGCCCCCGATCGACGAAGCCTACGAAAAGGCTCTGTCCGCCGGGGCGACGGGTGGCAAGCTCCTCGGGGCGGGCGGAGGCGGCTTCCTTTTGTTCTACGTACCCGAGCATCGGCACGCGGACGTGAAGAACGCGCTTTCGCACCTAAAATACATGGAATTCGGATTCAGCCCCGGCGGATCGACCGTCATCTACGTCGGCGAGAAACCCAAGGGGCATTGAGGCAGAGAACATTGAAACACGGAACAAGAAAACAAACAAAGGCGCTTGTTGCGGGGGGCGCGGGCTTCATCGGAAGCCATCTGACAGACACGCTTTTTTCGGCGGGCTTTGCCGTCGTCTGCGCCGACTGCTTCCGCCTCGGCAAAAGGAGCATGCTCGGGCGGCATTTCGGCAACCCGGACTTCGTCCTTTGCGAAGCCGACGTATGCGATGCGGAAAAGCTCGACGCGCTGTTCGCGGAGCACGGCTTCGACCGCGTGTACCATCTCGCGGCGAACTCCGACATAAAGAAGGGCGGCGAGGATCCGAGCGTCGATCTGCGCGACACCTTTCTCACCACGGTGTCCCTGCTCGACGCGATGCGAAAGCACGGGGTCAAAGAACTGATGTTCGCATCCACCTCGGCGGTCTACGGAGACAGGCCGGGGCTTCTGCGCGAGGACGCGGGCGACCTGCGGCCCGTTTCCCACTACGGCGCGGCGAAGTTCGCTTCGGAGGCCTTCATATCGGCCTATGCGGCCATGAACGGTTTCGCGGCGAACATCCTGCGCTTCCCGAACGTGGTCGGGCCGCGTCTGACGCACGGCGCGATCTTCGATTTCGTCGCGAAA
>JAISMX010000043.1 GCA_031276515.1 Eubacteriales Family XIII. Incertae Sedis bacterium
GTTTTCGCGGAAGAAGCGCGCCAGCCCGTCTCTGTGATAGCGCGGATCCACGAGGATCACGCGCTCGAAGTGCGCCGTCAGGAAGGGCGCGAAGCAATGCGCGAACGAATCCTTCAGGAGCAGCAGGGTTCGACCGTTGTCGATCCCCGTGTCTATCGTGACGACGGCGTTGTTCCCGCCCAGAAAGGAGGCGTATTTGTCGCGCTCCGCGAGGAATTCCGGCGCGTAAAGGCCGTCCGAGACGCGGGTTTCGCCGCCGTCCTTCGCGGATTCGACGGTCATGCGAAGCTGCGGCGCGTCCTTTCGCTCGAAGGTCTCGATGCGGTCCGGCGCCGTCCACGGCAGCCCCGCCTTGGAGGCGTTTACGCCGTAAAACGCGTCCGACGCGACGCGCACCGCGAAGTCGCTCTCGGGAGAGGGCGTCAGGCCGCAGCGCTTTGCCCACGCGCGGTAGGCGATGTACGCGCCCCGCGTCGTCCAGTGGTGATCCGTGCGGTAGTACACCTGCGTTCCCGCGCGGAAAGCGTCCTTGAGATCCTCGCCGGGGTCGCACACGAGCGCGAAGTCTTCGAGCGCCTTTCCTATGCGCGCCATCGCCGCATCCTCGTCGTCCGCGGGCGCGAAAGGGGGCAGCTTGTCGCGCGCCACGTTCCAAGACGCCGGCACGGGAAGCGCGGAGAACGCGACGTCCGGATATGCCTCGGAAACGGCTTCGAGAAAATCGCGGATATGGCCGAGATTCGCGTCGAGCAGCTCGAAATCGATGGAATCCATGGCGAAAAGCCAGCCGTCTTCGCCGAAGTACACGCGGCCGTTGTCCTTTCTGCCCATCGCGAAATCCGCGGCGCCGGCGAGTCCGGCCCACGCGTCCCGCAGCGGGAAATGGTCGAGCAGGTAATTGTCCAAATCCGCGGCGAAGCGCCCGGAGAACACGGCCCGCGCCGACGCGGCCGGCGGTGCGGACAGCTCCCTGTTTTCGGCCGTTGACATGGTTTTTTGCGGCGCGACCGAGCCGCCTATCGCAAAGGAAAACAGCATGACGGCAAAAGCCGCGGCCGTCAGAGCGCTTCTCATTCGATGAAATCCTCGATGATCGCTTCCGCCGCCGCGTTGTCGTTCGACAGGCACAAGACGATGTATTTCCCGTGCGAAACGAGCACGGGATCGTCCAATTTCGCCATCTCCGCGGGCGCGTAGTTTTCGAATTCCGTCTTCTGCGACGCGATGCGCGCGCGCACGCGTTCCATGACGTCCGGCGCGCTTGCCGCGTCCCGCGCCTCGATGACCGTCACCTCCTCGGCCGTCGCTCCCGTGCTCGCGTAAAGCACGAAGTCCTTTACGCTTTCGTCCGAGGAATCGAGGGCGTACAGCGCGCGGAAGGCGTCGGCGGTGGCCTCCTCCATCTGATCCTCGAACGCGACGCCGCCGATCAGCGTCTTCGCCAAGCCGCGCATGTCGAGCGTGATTTCGGCGTCGCCTTCGCCGCCGCATCCCGCGAGCGCCGGCGCGAGGACGGCCATGGCGAGCGCGAGGACAAGCGCCGCGGCACGGCTGATCTTTGCGCGATTTGCCCGTCCGTTCGCCCATTCGCGCTTATGCGCGTTCACACCTCGTGAGATCTCAGATATTCTTCCCATTTTACACAATATTTCCTATTCAAATGTATGCCGTCCGAGGAAGCTTCTTCCGGAAGAACGCCGTTTCCGTCGGACACGCTTTCGCCCACGTTCAGATAGATCGCGCCTTTTTCTTCGGCCAGGTTCAGGATCATTCCGTTGAAGCGGTTGATGTTGGGGTTGTTGTGCACCGGATCCTTTTCCGATTTCCGCGCGCTGACGGGCATGATGGCCTGCACGTAGATCACGGCGTCCGGCTGGGTTTCCTTTACCCTGTCGATCACGCGGCCGTATGTTTCGATGAATTTTTCGGCGCTGTTCCAGCCGAGCTCGTTCAGGCCGAACATCAGGTAGACCTTGCCGAAGGCTCGGCGTTCGAGCGCGTCGCTGACCGTTCGTTTGCCTCCGTCGATCTCGACGACGCGTTTCTCGAACACATGCTCCACGGTCAGGCCTTTGGCCGCGTAATAGCTGGCGTTGCCGAGATTGGCATAAAGCAAAAGCCCCTGCGTGCGCGAATCCCCGATGAAGAGGGCGTCCGAAAAATAGTCGTCCGTTTCGGAGACGTCCACGGCGCCGGACGGCGGGATGTTCGAAACCGGTTCGCCGCCCGCGCTTTCGGAAGCGTTCACAGGCGCCGTTTCGGCGGCGGAAGCCGCTTCGCTTTCGGGAATGAATTCGTCGCCGTCCGCGGGCGCGCCGGCTTCCGGCGCGGGCGTTTCCGCGGGCATGCCGACGCCGGCGCGCGCTTCCGTGCTCGCGGCGGACGCCGGGGCTTCGGCCGAGGCCGGAGCGGCCGGTATGCTGGGTTCCGCGTTCTCGGGCGGGAATTCCTCCGGACCGGCCGGAGGAATTCCCGCCTTCGCGGCGTCTTCTTTCCGCGCCGCTTCCGAAACGAGCGCGGCGTCCTCCGCTTCGTACGTCATGTTGGCGCACACGAAAATGGCCAAGCCGAGAGCTATGAGAATAAACGAAAGAATCGGGACGATTTTGCCCGATTTCGAGTTTTTGTGTTGTTTGAAATCGCAATTGAGCCAAGTATGCATAACGATCGCCTCACTGTGTCGATGCCTATAGTATACAGGCTTTGGAGCGCTCACGCAACCGCGTTTTGGGCCATCGCGCAAATTTGTCGGCGCGCATGGCGGCAAGCGAAAAACAAGCAACGGGAACAACGACAGGGAACAAACGACAGCTGTCTCGCGGCATGTTTTTTTGTTGATTTCATTTCGCGCATTATGATATAATATCGAGACAGATGGTTTTTAGGGTCAAATTGCGGCTTGATTTTTCGTTAAAAGCGAAAATATGCGCGATAAGTTGCGTCAATTGGACGTTTTTTATTCGCGGTATAGATGTTTTATAAAGTCGTCGCTTGCAAGTCGCGCGCGGTGCGGGGAGTTCATAAAATTGGCGGCATATGTATGCGTAATAACGCTTCTCGTCCTGTCCATCCTCGTGACGGTATACTTGATCGTCGTGATTTTTTGGCATTGCCGAAGCGAAAAACGCAATTATTTTATGCTTTGCGTACTCACCATTTTCCTTTATCTCATCGGCCATCTCTGCGAGTTGACCGCGTTTTCCGTGGGCGGCGCCTTGGTCGCGGTGAAGGTCATGTATGCAGGCAGCTGTTTTTTGCCCGTGATGTGCCTGTTTTTCATCGCCGACTATTGCGACGTCGAACTGCGAAAAATCTACGCGCGGTTTCTGCTGCTTCCTCCCTGCCTCGGTCTTTTGCTCGTGTGGACGACGGAACGTACGGGTCTGATGTACGCCTCTTGCCGCTTTGACGCGGACAACCCACTGCTTGGATTGCAGATCGACGAAGGCCCCTTGTACTATTTCATTTACGGTTATGCCGTAATATACATGGCGGCGGGCTGCGCGATCCTGGTCAGGACGCTGCTCCTGCACAGGGAACAGTTCAAATCGCTGATGCTGCTCTTTGTCGTGATGATCGCTCCCTTGATCGCGAACGGAGTATACATACTTTTCAACGTAACGTTTCACGACGCGTTTGTGCATATCAATTTCACGCCTTTTTCCATGATCGCGGCCATCGTGCTGCTCTACATCAACGTCATGCGCTACGATCTTTTCGACATCGTTCCGATGGCCTATTCCATGACATTGGACTGCATACGGGACGCCTTTGTTCTCGTGAACGTGAACATGAAATACATGGGTTCGAACAGGGCCGCTCGCCGGCTTTTTCCGCAGTTAGAGAACCTGCGGCGCGGCGCCGCCGTCGCTGCGGTCGAGAACTGGCCGCATGAGCTTTTGAACGTCGCGGAGTATTCGGAGGAGTTGGGCGTGCGCTTCGTGCTGCCGGACGAAGGCGGCGAGAAGCGATATTTCAGCGCGCAGATCGATTCCATATTCGAAGCGAGAAAACATCGCTTGCTCGGCTGGATCATCTTGATTCAGGACATCACGAATTCGATTCGCATGATGAAAAAGCTCGAACAGGTCGCTTACACGGATTCGCTTACGGGAATCTACAACAGGCGGCACTTTATGGAGCTTGCCATGATGCAGTTCGAACGGGCGAAGCGCGCGAACGTCGCCTGTCATTTGATGATGCTGGATTTGGATTTTTTCAAGAATGTCAACGACACGTACGGGCATATAGCGGGCGACGCGGTTTTGCGCAAGGTTTCCGTTTGCATCAAGGAAATCGTGCGCTCCTACGACCTCGTCGCGCGCTACGGCGGCGAGGAGTTCGTCGTGATGATCTCGGATTCCGACGGCGAGACGGCGATGCGGCTCGCCGAGCGCATTCGATCTCACGTCGAAAAAAATCCTTGCCGCTATGAGGACCACCTGCTGCCCATTACATTCAGCATAGGGGTCGCGTCCGACAAGGATGCCGATTCATTCGAAACCCTGCTGCGCCACGCGGACGACGCCATGTACGAGGCCAAGAAGAACGGGAGAAACCGGGTTGTGGCGTATCGCCTCGTCCGCTGAACGCGGGCCGCTACGCCAGAACGATGTTGATGCCGAGCGATTGAATCCGGGAAACGATTTTGCGATCCGCCTCTTTTCCCGTGACAATCGTGTTTAAATCTTTGAGTTCGCATATGTTGATCAGCGCGTTTTTGTTGAATTTCGTATGATCCACCAGGAGGATCGTTTCCTTTACCGATTTGATCATGCTTCGTTTTACCGTCGCTTCTTCGGCGCCGTAGCACATGCAGCCCTGCTCCGCGTTGACGCCGTCCGCCGTCATGAAAAAGCGATTGGACGATATCCCTCTGACCGTTTGTTCCGCGATGCTTCCGGACATCGACAGCGATTTTCTTTTCATCATGCCGCCGATCACCAACAGTTCTATGTTTTCGGCGCATCGCAGCTCCCACGCGATGTTCAGGCTGCATGTGGCGACCGTAAGGGAGCGAAATCGACCCAACAGCTTCGCCAATTCGAAAGAAGTCGAACCCTCGTCGATCAAAATCGCTTCCTGCTCGTTCACAAATTGAAGCGCCGCATGCGCAATCCGCAATTTTTCCTCGTGTTGTTGGTTTTTGCGGTACTCGAATTCCCGCATAAAATCCGTGTTGTTGCCGACGGCCACAGCGCCGCCTCGGGTTCTGACCAGCTTATGCATCTTTTCAAGCTCCAGCAGATCCCTTCGTATCGTGGAGCGAGAAGGACTCACAACATTCATTAAATTCTTGATACTTATCGAACCGTGCTTTTCCAGTTCGGAAACAATGTGGTGATATCTTTCTATTTGCAGCATCAATTCCTCATTCCCGGCTTTCCGTCGTCGCATCGCTTTGAAACATTTTGAACATATTATCTCACAGAAAACATCAAAATGCAAGAATCGCGGTTAGGAATTGTGTTTAATTAGTAATAATGTAACATTGTAGAGTATCCGGCGAAAATGTCATTCCACGTGAGCGTCTATGCGGCGCGGCGCACGATTGTTTTCGCTCATTTCTCGCGCTTTTGCGCCGGCGCAAGCCCTGTGCGACGCGAAAGTCTGTCGCGAACGATTTTCTCGGTGCGCGCGGCAATGAGCGGCGCGGCGTTTTTCATCGCATCCTCGAAGGTAACGGTGCCGTCCATGACGGCAAAGCATTCGTCGATTCCGTAGGCGTTCAAACGTTCGGCGCCGGGACCGAGCGATCCCGCGAGAAGGATTACGGGAATGCCGAATTCTTTCGCGACTCCCGCGACCCCACAGGCGGTTTTGCCGCTTGCCGTCTGCGCGTCCGCACGCCCCTCGCCGGTGAGGACAAATGCCGCTCCTTTGATTTTTTCGCGTAAACCGACCGCATCGACGACGATTTCCGTGCCGCGTCGAAGCTCCGCGTTCAGAAACGCGACGCTTCCCGCTCCGAGACCGCCCGCCGCGCCGCCGCCCGGAATGTCGCGGAGTTCTTTTCCCAGGTCGCGAGCGCATTTGTCCGCGAAATTTTCGAGTCCGGACTCAAGCGTTTCAATCATTTCCGGCGTAGCGCCCTTCTGCGGTCCGAATACGCGGCTCGCCCCGTTTGGGCCGAGCAAGGGGTTGTTTACATCGCAGGCAACCGTGAAGCGACTCTCCGAAAGTCTCGCGTCCGATCTCCGCGAGACGATTCGATCAAGACGGCGAAGTCCGCCTCCGCCTTCCGGAATCTCGTTCCCATGCGCGTCAAGAAGAGCGTATCCCAACGCTTTCGCCATGCCCGCGCCGCCATCGTTCGTTGCGCTGCCACCGATGCCTATGATAAAATTTCTGCACGCGCGATCCAGCGCGTCTTTGATCAGCAAGCCGGTTCCGCGAGTCGATGCCCGCAGAGGGGCGTATTCCCGCTCTTTCAACAATTGGATTCCGGAGGCCGCCGACATTTCGATAATCGCGGTCATGCCCCTCGCGCCGCGATTGTTTTCGGAAGCGCTCAAAATCGCGTACGCGCTTACCATGCGCCGCCCGATTGGATCCTCGGTTTCACAGAAAACGAAACTCCCGCCGAGCGCATCGACCAAACTCCGCACCGTGCCTTCGCCGCCGTCGGCCATGGGTACGCAGACGATCTCCGCTTCCGGCGCGGCGCGCAACGCGCCTTCACGCATCGAATCGCAGACTTCCTTCGCGCGTAAGCTTCCCTTGAAACCGTCGGGCGCCAGAACGATTTTCATCTCGCGATTTCCTCCTCCATCAACACGGACACGCCGTTTGGGACGACGATGACGCTTGCGTCTTTTCTCCCGATTATACGATCCGCCAAATTTACGGAAGCGGCAAGATCGGGCGCCCAGCGCAAACCCATCGCCGTTGCTTCGTCTCTCAGGTTTTCGGAGACGAGAATGACGTTTCGATTTGTTAAAATTCGCGCGAGTATCTGCGATTGCCATTGATCCTTTTTCGTTTCACGGCTGTTTCGCGCAACAAACATCGCAAGAAGCTCTTCCGGAGCGTGTTCCGCAAAATCTCGGTAAAAATCGTCTCCTCCAACGCCATCGCAGCATGCTCCCACGGCGATGATCACTCCGCCTTCCGCGCAGCATTTTTCGGCTGTGGCCATGCATTTAACCATCTGATATAGGTTTTGGTCGAGCGGGTATCCTCCGTTGGACGTAATGATGATATCAGCTTTTTGAGCCTTTGTCGAGACGCGCCTCCTAAGTCGCGCGCAACCCTCCGCGTGAGCCAAGACCGCGTCGCCCGCGACGGCTTCCGCAATGGATTGCCTTTCGTCAAGAATGACGTTCAGAATAAACGAAAGCCTCGCTTGCGCCGCGGCGTACGCCATGTCGTTGTGGATTGGATTTCCGGCCAGGATGCCGGCGCTCGCTCGTTCATCCGCAATGAACGCCGAACAATGGTTGGCGACGACGGACGCATAACCCGCGACGCCCGGCAATACGCTTTTGCGTCCGCCCGAAAATCCCGCGAAGAAATGCGGTTCTATGAGACCCTCCGAGACGAGCAGATCGGCATCGATCGCGTAAGTCGAAAGCGCCAACGGGCCTCCGGACGGAAGGACGCCCACGCTTCGAAGATGCGCCGCGTCAAAACAATCGTGTACGATTATCTTTTCTTTTTCGCAAAGCTCGCTTCCAAAGCGCAGACGGAGCTCGTCTTTCGTCGTCGCGCGATGCAAGCCCGTGGCGACGAGAATCGTGATCTCCGCGTTTTTGGCGCCGCGGCGGATTTCCGCCAAAAGAGGCGGAAGCGTCAGCGAGCTTGGCATCGGACGCGTGTGATCGCTCGTGATCACGGTGACGCGTCGCTTGCCGCGCGCCAAGGCCGCCAATCTCGGACTGCCGATCGGATGCGCGAGCGCGTCCGCCACAACCGCCGTTTCATCCATCGCTTCCCGCGCCGAAATGTCTTGAGCGATGATTGCGGAAATTCGCTCGTCCGCGCATTCGAAAACCATGCCGGTTTTTCCGTAAGGAATATCGATTTTCATAGACGCTCCATTCCGCAACGCGCGTCACAGCGCAATATCTTTGTTGATGGGTTTCAATCCCTCGGCCAAAAGCGAGAATCGCCTGAGCATATCGTCATATGCGGCTCTGTTTTCGGGGTTGGGCAAATACGGATTGTTTCGCTTCACGATTTTGAGCGCGGCTTCGGGTATGGACGGAAACACCCCCGTGCCGTGTCCGGCCAAAAGCGCGGCGCCGAGACAAGCGGCCTCTCGCGTATTTTTCGTGGTGATCAACGGTTTCCCCGTGACGTCGGCTTTGATCCGGCACCAAAGCGGGCTGTTTGCGCCACCGCTCAAAGAAATGATTTCGTCGATCTCGGCGCCTATGACATTTTGAATGGTTGTGAGCATTTGTGAAATAGTCGCGGCGATGCCTTCCATGAAAGCTCGGAGAATGTGCGCGCGCGTATGGTTCAAAGAAAGCCCGTAGATGGTGCATTTTGCGTATCGGTCGTTGACGGGTTGCCCGGAGCCCTGAAAGTACGGCAAAACAATCAGCCGATCGCAGGCCGGAGGGACGGTCGCGGCCAGCCTGTCCATTTCGGCGTAGGCGCTTATGCCCGTCTCTTTTTCCAACGAGCGCTCACCGTCGCAAAGCGCGTCGCGAAGCCATTTGACGGCAATGCCGCCGCTGCTTGCGGCCTGAAGCATATAGCTGTCCTTGATCGCGCCGTAAAAACAAGGCATGAAATACGCCTCGTCGATCATCGGTTCGCGCAACATCGTTATCGCCGCGAGAGCCGATCCCGTACTCTCCGAAAATATGCCCGGCTTGACGTTTCCAACGCCAATTGCGCCGCAGGCCTGATCCATTCCCCCCATCACAAGCGTCAGATTGTCGGGCAAACCGAGCGCATGCGCGACCTGCGGGAGCACGGTTCCGATCTTTTCGCCGGATTCTCGCAGTTCGGGCAATTGATCCGCGCGGACCCCGAGCGTGTCAAGCATCGGTTCCCACCATTCGCGCGTATGCATGTTCCACAGCAGAGAACTGCACCACAGCGAGCCCTCGCCGCGGAAGACGCCTCCGAGACGATGGAAAAAATAATCCTCGATCAGCATGATTTTTCGAATTTTGGAAAACGCTTCCGGATTGTTGCGCTTAAACCAAAGGATTTTTGCCGCGGGCCACAATGGGGAAGAATAGGCTTGCCCCGTCGCCGCGTGAATTTCGCGGCGCGAAAGAATGGCTTCAAGCTCACTCGCCTCCGCGTGCGCCCGGCGGTCGATCCACACGATGAAATTGCCCAGCGGTCGATCGTCTTTGTCGAGAAACACGAGCGTTTCTCCCTGTGCCGAAACGCTGAGCGAATCGATTCGCTTTCTGTCGACCTTGGATTTGTCCAACAGCAGTTTCATGGTTTTGCAAAAAACTTCCCAATATCGTTCCGCGGGGAGTTCCGCATACAGGGGCTTGGGCGTCCATAGGTCGTACTCTTCCGTATGATCGGCGATTTTGTTTCCGGTTTCGTCGAATATCGCGATTTTAACGGCTGTCGTACCCAAATCCACACCGAGAATGTATTGCATCGTCTTTCACCTCTTTCGGATCAAAGCCGTCTCCCGTCGAAGCGGGACGCGCGCATCTCGCTTTCGAAAGGAAATCGCAGGATGAGAATTATTTTAAATCAATTTGATACAACAAGAATATTTTAGCAGGGAAATGGAAACATGTCAAGGAGGGATATCTTCGCGTTTTTCAGGGGTGTCTTTGGGGAATCGCAGCGCAAGGACGGAGAAGTGGCGCAGTAATCGTTGAAATACGCTTGTGTTTTGGCAATAAAGCGGGTGCGGCAACGAAAGAATCCGATTGGAAAAGAATTTTCAAAAAATTCTCTCAAAAACCCCTTGACAAAGATTCGTCGGAAGTATAGACTACATTCAACCAAAAAGATTCATAATTATTCTTTATTGTTCGAAACCGCAAATCGCGGCCGTGTAAATCGGAGGAAAGGCAATTGAAATCGCAACTTGTCGTCATGCTCACGCATCATGATGTGACCGTCGCCAACGCACTTGAAATTTTCGACAGCGCAAAAGACCTTCCCCCGGACTGCTGGGGATTCAAGGATGTGGGTTTGTCGAAATCGGAGATGAAGATTTTGGTAGACGCGATGAAAGCGGCGGGAAAGACAAGCTTCCTTGAAGTTGTGAACAGATCGGAGAGCGGCTGCATGGAAGCCGCGAAGCTTGCCGTCGAACTCGGTTTCGACGTGCTTTCCGGCACGCATTATTATCCGGCGGTTTGGGATTTCCTCAGGACGCAAGATTTGCAATATTGGCCCTTCGTCGGCGAGCACAAGGGAGTTCCGGGAAGGTTGCACGGCGAAATCGAGGAGTTGGCGGCAGAGGGCGTCGCGCTCGCGCGGAAAGGCATTCCCGGCTTAAATCTGACAGCGTTTCGATATGTGGGCGATTCGAAAGAACTCGCGCGCAGATTCGTCGCCGGCGTGCCTGTGCCGGTATGCTTCGCGGGAAGCGTCAACACGGAGGAGCGGATGCGATTCATCGAGGACATCGGCGCTTGGGGTTTCACGATGGGCGGCGCTTTGTTCGACGGAAATTTTGCGCCGGGCGGAAGCTTTCGCGACAATCTCCAAGCCGTATGCGATATCGCAAGCGGGATATAATCCTCTCCCGCGGAACAGGAAATTGCGTCATGAGACACCCCGTATGTTTTGGATACCAGATCGCCACGCCGGACGTCGCCTATTCTCCGAGCCTTACCTGTTTGCACGGCGACCCCGAACGGAACATCGAGACGCTGCGCCTGATCGGGTACGACGCGGTGGAATTTATGACCGCCGATCCGCGGCGCTTGGATCCGATTCGCTACCGCGCAATGGCTGAGCGTTTTGGAATGCGCTGCGTCTTGGTGTGTACCGGAGAAGTTTTCGGCACGCTCGGTCTGTCGTTCCTCGACCCGAATCCCGGCGTCCGCCGTCGCGCCGCGGACAGGATCAAAGAGCTGATCGACTTTGCGGCGGCGCTCGGCGCAAACGTCAACATTGGCAGGGTTCAGGGAAAAAACAGCGCGGCCGCAACCGGCGATTACGCGGATTTTGCTCCCGCCGCGGAAGCTTTAATCGATATCTGCGAATACGCAAAACCCCTAAGCGTGGATATACTCCTCGAACCCATAGAAAAGAGATGGGGCGGCCGCATCAATACGGTTGCGGACGGCGTGAAAGTCTGCAAAAAGCTTGGATTTGAAAATCTCAGGGTGATGATGGACCACAGCGCCATGTGCTTCGAAGAAATTTCCATCGCGCACACGGTTCGACGTTACGCCGCCGCTTCGGTGGGGCATTTGCATCTGTCCGAAAAGGATCGCCGGTATCCGGGCCATACGAGCGCGGCCCCGTTTGAAGCGCTGATCGGCGAACTGCGTTTGGCGGGATACGACGGACCGTTTGTCGTCGAAGCGCTTTCGCTTCCGGAGGGGAGCGCCGCGGCAAGAAAAGCTTATGAGACCATTGCGCCGATGCTTAAAAAAAACTACGCTTGGACATCGAACAATTGACGTCGCGTTGCGCTTTTTGTCGAAAGGGATGGCCGTGAACATGAATTTAAAAAAACAAATCAAAGACAGGCCCGCTTTTCTCTTGGCTGCGATCTTTCTGCCCGTCGGCATTTTTTTGCTTACCGGCGACGACCTCGTCGGCAGACAGATCACCGATTTGGGCGGTTATTGGGCGCGACCGCTCACATATATTCGCATTTTGGGCGCGATCACGATCGCCTTGTCCGCGTTGCTTTTGATCAAATCGATCCAATTCCGACGCGGACGCGAATATGAAGTCAAAAAAATAGCGATAGGGTGGGGATTTGAGGCGGGCATGACCGCCGCCGCGCTGGTCGCATACTGCATTGTCATGCCGCTGATCACGTTCGTTCCCGCAACCTTTGCGCTGGTTTTTGGCATGAATCTGCTGTATAAGCGAAAAGAGGGATCGGCGTCCCCGAAAGAGGACTCTTTTGCTCCGCCGGCGGAATCCCGGCGCGGCGCGCGCTCTCGATGGACTTACTATTTGAACAGCGCGGTCTACGCCTTGCTCGCCACATTTGTCCTGTACATGATATTCACAAAGCTCCTTCATGCGGTGCTGCCCTAAGCGCGCTTCGCAGCAGATCCGCAGGATGAATTTATTTTAAAAATGGAAAGGAAAGGGTGAAAAAAATGAAGAAATCGATCGCAATTGTTTTGACGCTCATTATGGCGCTCGCAACAATCTCCGGCTGCGCCGGCGGAAGCGGAAGCAATTCCGGCGCCGAAAGCGCGGGAAATTCGTCCGCGGACGGTTCCGTCTCCGCAGACGGCGCCAACGCGGACTATCCCGCAAACGTGATACAGGTCATCGTTCCCTATTCGCCCGGAGGCGGCAGCGATACGCTCGCGCGCGCCGCCATCGCCGCTTCCGACCTCCCGATGGTGGCCATCAACATCGAAGGCGCAAGCGGTCTCGTGGGGACGATGCAGGCCTACGAATCAAAGCCCGACGGTTACACCATCGTCGTACAGACCACGCATGATCTGATGGGCTTTACCGTCAGCGGCAACACCGATGTCCGCATGTTCGAAGACATGCCGGCGATTTGCGAGCTCGTCACGGACTACAACGCCATCTCGACGAACAAAAAAACGGGCTGGACGACGATCGAGGACATGGTTGAATACGTGAAGGCGCATCCCGGCGAGGTCAACTGGGGCGTCACGGGCGCGCAGGGCATGGATTTTGCCACGACCACGATGCATTTGCAGGATCTCGGCATTGCCGACGCCGTAAATATCGTTCCCTATGAGGGCGGTTCGGAAGGAATGACCGCGCTTCTCGGCAATCACGTTCAAGTATCGACTTTGACGATAGGCGAACAGGCGGGCGGCATCGCTTCGGGCGACATCGTTCCGCTGCTCATTTCCAGTCCCGATCGCGTAGAGGCGTATCCGGACGTGCCGACGACAAAAGAAACCGGATTAAGATGGTATGGGAAGGCCAACAGAGGCTTTTTCGCGCCGCCGGGAACGCCGGAGGACATTTTAAAAATTTTGCAGGACAATTTTGAAAAGGTATCCCGGGACGAAACCTTTAAACAAGCGATGATCGACTACGGTTTCACGCCGATCTTCGATATCGGCGCAAATGTGGATGCGTACATGACGGAAGCGGAGCCGATGCTTGCGGATGTTTATGAGCGCTTGGCCGCGATCAACCGGGAGTAGCGAGACCATCGCGGTTTATCGGTCGTCGCACCAAAGGCGGATGTGCGGCTCGCCGCAGAGAAACACGGCACACACGAAAAGAGGTGTTTCATGGATTTATTGACGCTCGGTTTTTCGTATGTCTTTTCCGACCCGCTCACGATATTCCTGTTGATTGGCGGCACGCTGTTCGGGATCGTCTTCGGGAGCATACCGGGGCTCACCGCGACGCTCGGCGTGATCCTGTTGATCCCCTTCACTTACGGCATGACGCCGGTTCAAGGTTTGACGCTTTTGATCAGCGTCTACGTGGGAGGCATCAGCGGCGGCTTAATCGCCGCGATATTGATCAACATACCCGGTACGCCGTCTTCCATCGTCACGACCTGGGACGGGTATCCCATGGCGCAAAACGGCAAACCCGCCGCGGCTCTGGCCATCGGGACGTTCTGCTCGCTGCTGGGCGGTCTCTTCTCCGCTTTTGTCTTGATCTTCATCGCGCCCCCGGTCGCGAGGGTCGCCTTGCTCTTTGGCAGCTGGGAGAGTTTTGCGCTGGCGATCATGGCTCTCGCGGTCGTGGTTTCGATGTGCAGCGAAGATATTCTGAAAGGGCTTCTGTCGGTGACATTCGGCATGTTGCTCGCTTCGGTGGGGCTGGACCGCGTCTCGGGCATTGCCAGGCTGACCTTCGACAATTGGCAGCTCATGGCCGGATTCAGCGATACCGCGCTCATGATGGGCTTCTTTGCGATCGCGGAGATATTCAGCCAGGTGCGAGCTTTGAATGGCCGAAAAGAGAAGCTCGAGGTGAGAAAATACACTTTTTTTCCGCCGCGTCAAGAGATGAAGGACTGTTTGACGCCGATCACGCTCGGCAGTCTCTACGGCACCTTCATCGGAATTGTACCCGCGATCGGGCAGAATGTGGCGACGGCCATAGTGTACAACCACACCAAGGCGCTTTCGAAATTCCCGGAGAAATTCGGCACGGGATACGCCCCCGGCATAGCCGCTTCGGAGACCGCCAACAACGCGGTCAACGGCGGCGCACTCGTTCCGTTGATTACGCTCGGAATACCGGGCGACATGGTCACCGCGGCTTTGATCGGGGGACTTATGATCCACGGTCTGCAACCGGGTCCGCGCTTGTACGTCGATCATCCGGAGATCATCGGCGGCGTCATGGTGTCCTACCTTATGGCGAATATCGTGATGTACCTCTTGCAGCAAGGCCTGATGCGTGTATGGGTGAAGCTGTTGACCGCAAAGATGTCCTACCTGTTCCCTGCGCTTCTGCTCTCCTGCGTCTTGGGCGTGTATACGATCAACAACCGCATGTTCGACGTATGGGTGATGGTGGCCGGCGCGATTGTGGGCTTCGTGCTGATGAAGCTCGGATTGGATTTGGTTCCGCTCATTTTGGGGTATATCCTGGGGAGATTGATAGAGAAATACATGCGCACGGGGCTTGCGGCTTCGCATGGCAGCTTTATGGGGATACTCAAAGCGCCGATTGCCGTCGCGTTCCTGCTCATTGCCGTGTTTTTGCTCGTGGCTCCCCTGATATTTCGATTATTCAAACAAACGAAAGCGGTCTCCGATGAAAAGGACGCCGCGTGAAACACGCGTTTACGAAAGGAAAGATCGATGACACTTGTATTGGACAAAAGAATCTCGCGTCACTATCTGGAACTCGTCAACTGGGCGACGCATCAATTGGCGGAGCGGGATCTGACGCCTTCCGGAACATCCGGCGACGTTTCCCTGCGCGATCCGCAGACAGGCCTCATTTATGTGACCGGCGGCCATATCGACCAACCGTTTCCAAAGAATCATTTTCACGAATTCAGTCCGCAGGATATGGCGGTGTTCGAACCGGACGGCACGAGAATTACGCCTTGGAGTCATACGACGATAGAATTGCCGATGCATCTTGCCATTTATCGCGCAAGGCCCGACGTACACGCGATTGTACACGGTCATCCCAAGTGGTCTTCGGTTTTCGCGATTGTGAGACGGGACATTCCGCTGGTGCTCGCGGAGCAGTGGGGGAATTTGAAAGGCGAGGTAAAGGTGGCAAAATACGCCCCTGCGGGAGAAATGGAGATGGGGGATTTCGTCGCGGAGGCCCTTGGCGACAGAAACGCCGTGATCATGGCCAACCACGGTTCCGTCACGGTCGGTCCCACATTCGGCGTCGCGTTCCGCCATGCGCATTTTCTCGAACAAATCGCGCAGAAGGCGATCTTTGCGCAGCTTCTCGGCGATGCGGTCACGCTCGATCCGGAAAGCATAAACGCGAAAGCTTTCATGAAAGGCACTTCGGGTTCGCCCGAATAGCCGAGCGCGCGCGAACGCGCGATTGCGCGCAATGAGGAACGCTTCAAAAATAAAATGCGCATGTTGTTTTTGAACTGTTTTTAGGGATGAATTTGAGCAATATGAATCATTGCGAATGGGGGAACAGATGATAGTTTCGGAAGCAATTGTTAAAATCATGGTAAAAGAGGGTATAAAGGATGCGTTCGGCATTCCGGGCGCGGGCATAAACCCGCTCTACAAATATTTGAAAGACGCGCCCATAGCGCACTATACCATGCGTCATGAAGAAGCCTGCGCGCACGCGGCGGATGGATATTACAAAGCCTGCCACAGGATTGCGCCGGCCATCTGCACTTCCGGCCCGGGCGCCACGAATTTTGTCACCGGCATATACAGCGCGGCCATCGATTCCATACCGCTGCTCGCGATCACGGGTCAGGCGAACACGCATCAATTGAAGCAAGAAGCTTTTCAATGCGTTGACATCGCCAAGATATGCGAACCGGTCGCCAAAAAGACATATTGCGTCATGGATGCGCGAAACATTCCGGATGTGATGAAAGAAGCCTTCTTTCTGATGCGATCGGGCCGGCCGGGGCCGGTTCTGATCGATCTGCCCTTGGACGTGCAGCAAGCGGAGATCGATTTTGACATCGACGGCTATGAACCGATGCCCGTTGAAGCGCCTTCTCCCAAAGCGTCGGATATCGAAAAAGCGTTGGATATGCTCGCGGCGGCGAAGGCGCCGCTTCTGCTCATGGGCGGCGGCGTCATTCTGTCGGAAGCGGAGAAGGAAGTGCGCGAACTGGCGGAATACCTTCAATTGCCCGTGATCATGACATACATGGCCAAGGGAGGCATGCCGTCTGAGCATCCGCTCAACGCGGGACATGCGGGCATTCAAGTCGGTCAACCGCTCGGAAACAGGATATTCTTGGAGTCGGATTTGGTGCTGGGCATCGGGTGTCGCTTCACGGATCGCCACACCGGCGATCTCGCCGTCTACCGAGGCGAACGCAAATTCATTCACGTCGATATTGAGCCGGCGCAGTTCGGCCGCGTGTTTCCCGCCGACTTGAATATCTTGTCCGATGCGAAAATCGCGGCCCGGGCATTGCTTTCGGAAGCGCAAGCGCGCGCCATGAAGCCCGTCAATCCAGATCGCATCTCGGAAATGGCGCGGCTGCGAGCGCTGCTTGAGCGCAGGACGGATTTCGACAATATTCCGATGATGCCGCACCGCGTGTTTCGGGAGATCAACGAGACGTTTGAAGCGGACGCCATTTTTACCTGCGGTTGCGGCATTACGCAGATCTGGTCGGGCCAGCTTCAAGACATCGGTCTTCCGCGATGTTATCTTCCCTCCGGCGGCGCCGGAACCTTGGGCTTTGAGATTCCGGGCGCTTTTGGCGCAAAGGTCGCGCATCCGGATCGCACGGTGTGCGCGGTGCTCGGAGATTTTGGATTTACTTTTATGGGCGAGGAAATCGCGGTTGCCGCCGTTTTTGAAAAACCGATCATCGTCGTCATCGTCAACAACGCATATTTGGGGCTGATCGCTCAAAATCAAAAGGGCGCTTACGGCTACGAATACGCGGTGGATATGCCGTACAATCAAGACGGGCGCATCGACTACGTAAAAGTGGCCGAAGGATACGGGTGCCAAGCGGAGCGCGTTTTTACCCCGGAGCAATTCAAGGCGGCGATCCTGCGCGCCAAGGCCTCCGGGCGCACATATGTGATAGACGCGATCTGCGATCAACACCGGTTTTGCGATATGGGAAGCAGTCTTGCGAACTGCAAGAGCTTTGTTTAACGGAACGGTTCGGCCGAACGTTTCACGCCGAGCCGAACATCTCGTCGCGATGCGAAAGAGGGAGGAATCAATGAAAAACATAGGATTTATCGGTATCGGCATAATGGGCAAGTCCATGGTTAAAAACCTTATAAAACGCGGATATGCCGTGACAATCCACGCGAGAAACGAGGAGAAAGCGCGGGACCTCATCGCCGAAGGCGCGGTCTTTTCTCCGACGATTCGAGGTGCCGTGGAAAAGGCGGAGGCGGTGATTACCATAGTCGGTTTTCCGCGGGACGTCGAAGAAGTCTATTTTGGCAAAGGCGCAATCTTGGATTCCGCGAGACGGGGCCTGTTTCTCATCGACATGACCACGACAAGCCCCAAACTCGCAAAGCGGATATCCGAAGAAGGCGCAAAAAAGGGATGCCGGGTGCTCGACGCGCCCGTCACGGGCGGCGACGCGGGGGCTCGCGACGGAACGCTTTCCATTCTTGTGGGAGGCGATCCGGAGGATTGCCGCGATTGCCTTCCGATTTTCGAAGCCATGGGTTCCAATATCAACCATTTCGGACCCGCGGGATCCGGGCAGCACGCCAAGCTTGCGAATCAAATCATGATTGCGGGCGCTTTGTCCGGCGTATGCGAAGGTTTGAGCTACGCGATGAAACAGAATCTGCCCTTGGAAACGTTTATCAAAGCGGTTGCGACCGGAGCGGCGGGGAGCAGCCAGCTGAACGCGTTTGGCTCGAAATTGATTGACGAAGACTATTCGCCGGGTTTCTTTATGAAGCATATGATAAAGGATTTGAAATTGGCCATGGAAGAAGCTTCGGACGTCGGTCTCGATCCGGCCGTCGGCAAGATCGCGCTCGAGAATTACGAATACCTCGAAAGCTTGGGATTCGGCGAGCTCGGAACGCATGCGCTGATCAAGCGCTACAACTCTTGACCGCGCAAAGGTTTCGGGAAAGCGTTTTGGAATAAAATGAGGTTTGTCGGCAGCTTCGTTATGCGCCGTTTGCCCGTACATCCATTATTTTATTCCATTAGTATATTTACTATTTCATCCTTTGAATATTTTACTTTATTTGAATTTTCATCTAAATGTTGATAAAATAATAAATGACTATAATTTTTGTAATTTGTTTTTAATACACCGAAATAATGCACAGATAATTTTTCTAAATACTTTTTATCAAATAATATTTCTTCATTACCTGTTAATAGTATATTTCCGTTTTCTATTGATTCAAATAATATATTTATAATTTCTTTTAGTTCAATTTTTGTAATATTTTTTATCTTATGTGCTTTGGGGATACTTATTACAAATGCTATTATATCAATTTCATCTTCATCAAGCCAGGACGACAAACAATACTCTTTGATGTTTTTTCCGGTTAATTTGGCTAATTTTTTAACCATACTTTTATATTGAGCAGTATTTTCATCATAATTCCCTTCACAATTTTTACTGTATCCTTCCAGTATTTTCAAAATCAAAGGGAACAATTTTTTTATTGTCTTATAATCAGGTTTTAATTCATCTCTCATTATATTTTCTCTGATATGCTATTTTAATGTATTTACAGTTTTTTGTCAATATTTGAATTTTAGGGCAAATGTCGCATAACTCCTATATAGACGCAAGTTTTCTATTTGAAACGCGCAACTCGGAATCCGGCGGACAAGGGCGACCGCGCTTTTGACGCCGACAACCCCCCCCATGAGCGGCTTATTTCAGCAACCAGTCGAGGGCATTGATCTGCTTAATCCCGTTGTGGGAGACCGGCGGCGTGTGATCCATCGTCAGGAGATGTTTCGGATTGTGGTCGCGTATCGCTTCCAGCGGCGCAAGCTCGCGTTTCAGCGTGTGTCCGTCGGTGTCGATCACCGTATGCGCGACTTGATAGTATTCCTTGCCCTCGTCGCCGATCGCGACGAAATCAACTTCCGTGCCGTCGACCTTGCCGATATGGACCTCATAGCCGCGGCGCATGAGTTCCAAAAAAACGATGTTTTCAAGGATATGCCCCGCATCCGCTTTTTGAGAGCCGAGCAACGCGTAGCGCAGTCCGATGTCGGCGGCATAGTATTTATCGCCCGTTTTCAGATATTGCTTCCCCTTAATGTCGTACCGGCCGACTCGATACAGGATGAAACTGTCGGTCAGCGCGGAGAGATAGTTCTCCACCGTATGAACCGAGATTTTTCTTCCGGCGCTCGTCATTGTGTCCGAAATGCTCTTGGTGGAGCAGAGGTTTCCGATGTTGTGGAACATAAAACGAACCACGCTTTGAAGCATTTCCAAATCCGGGAATTTCCTGCGCGCAACGATGTCCTTCAGGACGATCGTATCGTAAATGGCTTGAAGATACTGCCGCCTGTCTTTCGGCCTTTGAAATGCGAGCGCGTAGGGGAACGCGCTGTTTTGGAGGTAATCCGCATACAAGCGGTCAATGCTCGCGTCGTCCGGAAACGCGGAAACATATTCCTTGAACGACAGCGGGAGCATTTTGATTTCCACGTATCTGCCCGAAAGCAGGGTCGCAAGTTCGCCCGAAAGCAGATAGGCGTTCGAACCCGTGATATAAACATCGCAGTTTTTCTCGATGTACAGACTGTCCACCGCTTTCTGAAAGTCCGCGACGCGTTGGACTTCATCGAGAAAGATGTACATCTTGCCGTCGGGCAACAGGCGTTCTTTCACATAGGCGTACAATTGTTTGCCGGTTTCTATGTCCGCAAATTCGCCGTCCTCGAGGTTGATGGACAGTATTTGCCCGTCGCCGACCCCGTCGGCTTTGAGATACTCCTGATAGAGTTCAAACAGCGTGGACTTGCCGCAGCGCCGGATACCCGTAACCACTTTTATAAGGCGCTTGTCCCGAAAGCGGATCAGGTTGTCGAGATACTCTTGCCTCGCAATCATAAAATCACCTCCGATTTGCTTTGATTGTACCATAAGTATCGTTCGACGGCAAGTTTTTGCATTACCGATGCAAAAACTTGCCGTCGCCGGGCCGAGCCGCTCGTCCGTCCGTCGCTATCGCCGCCCGTGAACATTGCCATATGCGAACCCGGATTTTTCTGCTATAATATTCACAGGCGCCTCGCGATGAGAAGCGGCGCCGGCGGAGGGTCATCGATTTGTCCGCGCGACGCGCGCGGCTCGGCGCGAGGTCTTCGCGCGGATCGCTTGTGCGGAAGGGATGGGCGTTACTCGGCGCGAATCCTTCGCGGAGAGGATGGGAAGCAATTGGCGATAAACAAGGTGATGCGGGCGGCGCTCAAGCTGCTCACGGCGCTGGAGCCGGACGTTAAGAGAACGTATAAGATGGAGCGGCAGTTGGAGATCCTGACCGCGCGGCTGCGCGGGAAACCCAGCGATTACAGCATGTGGGATCGCAAGATTCACACCGGCGAGGCCGCCATTCCCGTCCGCCTGTTCGCGCCGAACGGAGAGGGTCCCTTTCCGGTTCTGCTGTTTTTTCACGGCGGGGGTTGGGTGACCGGCGGCATAGAAAACTACACCGGCGTCTGCGCGGATCTGGCCAAGGCCACGGGCCATACCGTCGTTTCCGTCGATTACCGGCTGGCGCCGGAGCACAAATTCCCCGCCGCGCCGGAGGATTGCTACGCCGTGGCCAAGGAGTTTTTCGCCGGCGACATGCCGGGGGTGAAGCCGGGCGACATCACCTTGATCGGCGACAGCGCCGGGGGGAATTTGGCCGCCGTCGTGTCTTTGATGGCGCGCGACCGGGGCGAATTCCTGCCAAAGCGGCAAATTCTCATATACCCCTCCACCTGGAACGATCACAGCGAAGCCTCGCCCTTCCCGTCCATAAGGGAGAACGGAACGGATTACCTGTTGACCTCCAAGCGGATACAGAGCATGATCGAGCTGTACCGAGGCTCGGACGACGACCTGCGCAACCCCTATTTCGCCCCGCTCCTGGCCGGCGACTTCTCGAATCAGCCGCGAACCCTGCTGATTACGGCGGAATACTGTCCGCTCAGGGACGAGGGGGAGGCCTACGGGGAAAATCTGCGGGCGGCGGGCAACGAGGTGGAGATCGTGCGCGTCGAGGACGCGCTGCACGCCTATCTCATGCTGCCGCCGTCGTTTGAACATGTGCAGAGGACTTACAAGGTCATCAACGATTTTCTGGCAGCGGAGTAAGATTCATGGCGCAAAACAGACGATGGAGCCGCTTGGACAACGCGGCCAAGATATTTCCTCCCACGACCTCCGAGCGGTTCACCAATGTGTTCCGCTTTGTCTGCGAGCTCACGGAGTCCGTGGACGGCGAGCTGTTGCAGCGCGCGCTGGAACGGACGGTGGAAAAATTCCCGCTATACCATTCGGTGCTAAAAAAGGGATTGTTTTGGTACTACTTTGAAGAAAGCGATTTGATTCCGCGCGTCGCCGAGGAATGCCTTCCGGTGTGCGCGTCGATCTACGACGCGGACAAATCGGGGCTTTTGTTCCGCGTGTCCTATTACAAGCGGAGAATCAACCTGGAAATCTTTCACGCCTTGGCCGACGGCACGGGCGCTTTGAAGTTTCTGCGCGGCATGGTGCTGGCGTATCTGGCGGAGAAACACGGCATCGCGGGAGAAGTCGCGGACCTCGAGGTTGCGCGGGATTCGGGAAATCCGGACGCGTTTTTCATGTATTACGACAAAACCAAGAAGATTCCCGCGTCCAATAAGCGCCGCGCGTATCGGATTCGCGGGGAAAAACTCCCGGACAACCGCCTTGGCGTCATCGAAGGCTTTCTCTCCGTCAAATCCGCGTTGGAAAAGGCGCACGAACACGACGCGACGCTCAGCGAGTTTTTGATCGCGCTGCTGCTTTGCTCCATTCGGGACGGGATGGCTGTGCGGGAGCGTTCCCGCCCGGCGGTGATCACCGTTCCGGTGGATTTGCGCCGCTTTTTCCCCATCCACACGACGCGAAATTTCTTCGGGGTGATCCGTGTCGCCCACGATTTTCGGAAGGACGGCCGGGAATACGACGAAGTGCTCGCCAACGTGCGCCAATCGTTCGCGCGGCAGCTGACAGAGGAAAACCTTCACGGGATCATCGGCCGCTATTCGGCCATAGAGAACAACCCCTTTGTCAAAGCCATCCCCCTATCGGTCAAAATCCCGATTCTGCGGATGGCCGGCCGGTGGGCGGACGGGGAGGATACCGCCGCCTTTTCCAACGTCGGCAAGGTTTCCATGCCGCCGGAGGCGGCGAAGCGCATCAAGCTGTTCAACGTGTTTCCGGGCACGAGTCGCCCGCAGGTCTGCCTGTGCGCCTTCGAGGACACGCTGGCGATCAGCGTATCCTCGCCCTTGCGGGACACGGGGCTGCAACGGCGTTTTTTCCGCGGACTTACGGGGATGGGAATCCCCGTGCGGGTGATTTCCAATTTGGAACGGATCGAAGGAGGGGATGCGAACCATGTCGCACTGTGATCACTGCAACGTCGATTTGCCGGACGCGCCGCGGCTCTGTCCGCTCTGCCAAAACGTTCCGACCGGCGCGCCCGACGGGGAATGCCGCTTCCCGCCCCTGCCGCGGCCGGAAAACCCGCCCGGCAGGATTCTGCTGGCCAAGATCGGTTTTGGCTCGGTCTGCGCCGTCGCCGTCTGCGCCACCGTCAATCTGATCATGCCCTCGGGCGGTTGGTGGTCGCTGTTCGTGCTCGCCGGAATCGCCTGCCTTTGGGCGGATTTCGCGGTGATGTTCCGCAAGCGCAAAAACATTCCCAAGAGCATCCTGTGGCAGGTGGCGATCGTATTCCTGATCGCGCATTTGTGGGATCGCTTCACGGGCTTTCTCGGATGGTCGGTGGACTACGTGTTTCCCCTTCTGTGTACCTGCGCCCTGATCGCCATGACCCTGGCGGCGAAAATTCAGCGGCTTCCCATCCGAAACTACATTCTGTACCTCGTTTTGGACTGCATTCTCGGCATCGTTTCGTTTGTGCTGATCTTGGCGGGCGTCGTCAGCGCGGTGCTCCCGTCCGCGATCTGCTTTTGCGCTTCCGTCATCTTCTTCGCGGCGCTCCTGTTTTTCCAGGGAGACGCGCTGTGGGCCGAGTTTCAGAGGCGGATGCATTTGTAGCCGCGCAAAAGCGTCCGGCCTTAGTGTCATGCGTCACCTAAAACTTTGTAAACCGCCGGTCTTTTTTTCCGCCGGGCTTTGTTGCAAAGTCTCTCCGAACCTTCGGGTTCGCCTACGTTTTGCGCCTCGCCGGGCGAAAAAAATCCTCGCCGGTTTATCACAACGATTCGGTGACGCAAGACACTAACTCCTTTCCGCCCGGATGCGCGCGCGGCCTCCCGCCGCGCGCGCGGTGTCGAAGCAAAAGATCAGTATGCCGACCCAGATAAAACAAAATCCAAACAGCTTCATCGGAGGAATCGGCTCCTTGAACACGAATACCGACAGCAGGAAGGTGATCGATGGGCTTATATATTGAATAAAGCCTATGGAAATGTACGATATCTTCGGAACGGCCTCCGCGAACAGCAGCAGCGGCACGGCGGTCACAATGCCCGCGCCGAAGACGAGCGCGTTCTCTTCGGCGCCGTATCCCATGAAGCCGGCTTCGGCAAATCCCAGCAGATATACGAGCGCCAAGGGCAGCATCAACAGGGTTTCCATCGTCAATCCGCTGTAGGAGCGCAGGTTGATCCTGACCTTGATCAATCCGTACACGGAAAAGGTCGATGCCAGCGTGAGGGATATCCAGGGGATCACGCCCGCCTGCACGCCGACGATCACCACGCCGACGAGCGCGAGCAAACAGGCCGCCACGCCCGCGCGCGACAGGCGTTCCTTCAAAAAAACGAAGGACAGAACGAAATTGAGCAGGGGATTGATGAAATATCCGAGACTCGCTTCCGCCACATGGCCGTGATTGACCGCGTACAGATATGTGAGCCAGTTGATCGAGATCAGCAGCGAAGCGGCGAACAGCCGCAGGGCCTGCGACGGATTGCCGAAAAGCCCCCTGAACTCGCTTACGAACACGCGACGCCACTTGCGCAGCGCCAAGAAAAGGAGCGACATGCAGACGGGCGTCCACACGATGCGATAGCATATGATATCGAGAGACGGCAGATCCTCGATCAATTTCCAGTAGAGCACGAGAAAACCCCAGATGATATATGCGCCAAAGGCTGAGGCGGTCCCTCGCGCCCGTTCGTTGTTCGCTTGCATGGTCTATATTCCTCGATGGGCGGTTCGCGCCGCAGCGGCGGCAAAGGCGCGATTCCCCCGTTATTCTACATAAAGCCCAATAAACTCCAATACGGTATGCTGAGCGCAATGCCGATCAGTGAAACGATCGCATACGCCGCGCTCATTTTAACCGTGTCGCCGTGCCGCACCATTGCCGACGCCTGCGCAAGCGCGGGCAAGAAAGAAACGTTTTGATACTTCAAGAAAAATATTTGCATGGATGTGTACACGACGATGCCCACGACAAACGGGTTGATGCCGAGCGGTTCCACGACGGGCGACAGGATCGCCATGAAAAGAACCAAGGACGCGGACATCGAAGCGACGACGCAGCGCGCCAGCATCGTCAGCGCGGCCACCGCCAAAAAGAGCGGCAGCGGATTGTTTATCGAGCTTACGACGGGCCGCAGCAAGCCGATCAACCATTCGTTGACGCCGAGGAGCGAAAATACGTTGCCCATGCCCAGCACGGCGCCCACGAAGATCAAAAGCCCCCATTGCATCTCCCTGAGCAATGCCTGTTCTCCCAAAACTCCGGCAAAGCAGAGCGCGACCGCCGCAAGCAGCGCCGTAACGGTCGCGTCGATTCCCGTGATAGGTTCCGTTATCCACAGCAGGAGACACAGGAACAATATGGCCGCGGTGATCTTCTCTTCCCTTCGCAGGGGTCCGAGTTCCGCGATCATGCCTTCGATGTAATCGCGGGGGCATGGTCTGTCGAGCTTGGGTCCGTACAGCAGGAGCAGCGAGACGTAAGAGCCCGCCAGAAACACGACCGCCCACACGAGCATGCTTTCAAACCAACGAAGCCATGTGATGGATTCTTGTATGTGCGCCGGCAGGGTTCCTTTGAGCAGGAAGCTGATCACGCACGCGCTCTGAAATATCGGCCCCGTCTGACCGTAACCCATGTAGGTCGAAAGAAAAAGCCCCGTCGCCGGTTTGCCGTACGGTTCGTATCCCAGCGCGCGCGCGGTTTCCACGCCTATGGCGCCCGCCAGAACGGCCTTCGCCGTGGAACTGGGGATCAGCGGCGCGACGACAAATCCCGAGAAGAGCATCGCCGCCGTCTGCCCTCTGTAATTCGCGGGGAAGCGGCGTATGATCCACAGGGCGATCCTTTTCAGGAGCCCGCATCCCGACACGGCCGCACAGATCGCAAACGCGCCGAACAAAAGCCAAAAAGTGGTTGAATTGAACGCGCCGAACGCGTCCTTGAACGAAGCGATGCCGGTCACGATCCAGAGCGTACACATCAAGAGGGCGACCATATAGTCCGGAAGAACGTCTGCCACCCAGAAACAGACCGCGCCCGCCAGTATGCCAAGCGCGATCAGCGCCTCGCGGCTCGGGTCCCGCACCGGCAAAAACGAGATGATAAAACCCATTGCCAGGCCCGCAAGCAAGCCGATCCATTTTCTTTTGGAAAACATCAAAACAATCCCCCAACGATGCCGCGAAAGCGATTCCCAATTCCCCCGTTCCGTTCCTTAGGCATTGTACCGCATTTTGACGCGTTTGACAAGGGTTCGTGCCGTGACGAAATTTTTATTTAACCTATTTTTTTGCGGACCTGTTTTTTTAAATTTTTTCTAAAGTCCCGCGCTTTTGTGTCGATAAACATGCAGAGTACAATTACCCGTGTGACGTTTCGGAAGAACGGCGACGCGGTCCGAGACGAGGCGAGTGAGCGACCATGAGCGAAACGCTCAAAGAAGATATGCGCGGTGCGCTGGCGGATGTCAACATACCGTGGGACGAATTCAGGAACGGAGTCGTGCTCGTGACCGGAGCGACGGGCCTTGTCGGCGGAGCGCTCCTGCGCGTTCTGTCCGCGGCGAATGCGGAATACGGTCTGAATTTGCGCATGGTGGCGCACGGACGGGATAAAGCCAAGGGAGAAGCCATCGCGCGGGAATGCGGCGCGGAATTCTTTCGCGGCGACATCCGCCGGCCGGAGACGGCCGAAAGCATGGCCGGCATGGCGGACAGGCTCGACTACGTGTTCCACTGCGCGGCGATCACGAAGTCCGCGGACATGGCGGCGAGACCCGCCGACGTGACGGACACCGAGGTCTGCGGTACGCGAAACATGCTCAAGCTCTCCTTGGAGCGGCGTTGCAGAGGATTCGTGTACCTTTCCTCGATGGAAGTTTACGGACGGACGGATTTGCCGGAAGTGCGCGAGAGCGACTTGGGATATCTCGATTTGTCGAATCCGCGCAGCTGTTATCCGGAAAGCAAACGCTTCTGCGAAACGCTGTGCGCCGCTTGCGTCGCGCAATACGGGCTTCCCGTTAAAATCGCGCGGCCGGCGCAGACCTTCGGCGCGGGAACGCCCAAGGACGACACGCGGGTGTTCGCCGGCTTCGCGCGAAGCGCGCTCGCCCGTGAAAATATCGTATTGCACACAGAGGGAAGGTCGCGCGGAAATTACTGTTACGCCACCGACGCCGTGCGCGGCTTGCTGACGATTCTGCTCAGAGGCAAGGATGGCGAAGCGTACAATGTGGCGAATCCCGCCGCGAGCGCGACGATTCGCGAGATGGCCGAGGTCGTCGCGAACGAGATTTGCGGCGGCGGAATCAAAGTCGTCGTCGGCGTTCCCGACGACATACAAAAATACGGCTACGCGCCGGACGTGGGCCACCGACTGAACGCGGACAAGCTTATGTCGCTCGGCTGGAAGCCAAAACACGGCCTTGCCGAAATGTACAAGCGCATGCTCGCCGATTGGAAGCATTTATGAGAAAGCACCGGCAAAAGCAAATATTCGAACTGCTGCAAACGATAGGAGAAGCCCAATCCGCGGGACTGTATGCCGATTGTCAGGAAGGGGCCTTGTCGGTGGGCGCTTTCATAGAAAGCGTCGAGGGCGAGAACAATCCTCGCATCGCCGGCACGATCGCCTCGCTTGCGGAATATTGCGAACTGCTCTACGGCGCGCACAAGGGAGAAGTCGGCGAGAAGCGTCTGCGCAAGCAGCTCGTTCGCATCGAAAACGCCGTCAAGAGCGAACTCGCGCCGGACAGGATCGAGATCGCGTTTCTCAGCTACAACGCGAGCATGTCCGACAGCATCGAAAGCATATATATTGCCGCCAAGGAAGACCCTGTCTGCGATGCCTTTTTTGTCCCCATTCCATATTTTGAAATTAAACAGGACGGCTCGCAAGGAGTCATGCGTTACGAAGGAGCGGAATGCTACGGCAACGACATCATATGCACGGACTGGCGGGAATACGACATTGAGGCGCGGCGTCCCGACGCGATCTTCACCTTCAACCCCTACGACGGAGGCAATCTCGTGACGAGAGTCCATCCGGATTTTTATTGCGAGCGTCTGCGGGACCTGACGGACATGCTCGTGTACGTTCCCTATTTCGTGACGCCCGACGATGTGCGGGAGCATTTTTGCACGCTCGCGGGCTGCGTGTTCGCGCACAGGGTGATCGTGCAATCCGAGAAAGTGCGCGACGCCTACGTTCGCGTGTTCAAGAAGGCGTACGGCAGCCGGTTCGGGCGGCCCGAGGACAAGTTCGTGGCGCTCGGCTCGCCGAAATTCGACAAGGCGATCAACACCAAGCGCGAGGATTGCGCCCTGCCGGACACTTGGCGCGAGTTGATCGGGGACAAAAAAACAATATTTTACAACACCTGTGTCTGGGCGATACTTGCGGGCGGCGAACGGTATTTGAAAAAGCTCCGTCAAGTGCTCGATGTATTCAAAAACCGAGACGACGTCGCACTATGGTGGCGGCCGCACCCGCTCAGCGAGGCAACTTATGCGTCTATGCGCCCGCAGCTTTTGGCCGAGTACAAGCGCATCGTTGCGGATTATCGCCGCGCGGGCCGCGGGATATACGACGACACGGCCGATTTGCACAGGGCGATCGCTTGGACGGACGCGTATTATGGGGACGGAAGCAGCGTGGCGGCGCTGTTCGGCGCGGCGGCGAAACCGGTGATGTTTTCATTTACGGAAATGGAATCCTTAAATGGAGACAATTATCTTCTTTCCATGGACAAGGATATCTGGAAAGAGGATTGCCCCGCATTCTGCGACATAAATCCGCAATCTCTGAGCGCCTTCGTCCGCTGCGCGCTTTCGTGCGACGAATCGGAGAGCGCGGCCGAAATCTTGAAGCGGCAGATTGAAGCGTTCAAGATGTGCTGCGGCAATCCCGACGGCAAGTCCGGTGCCGCGATTTTCGAGCGCTGCAAGCGGGAGCTTTTGTCATGACGGTGGCGCTGATCTTCGCGGGCGGCACGGGGATACGCATGAACGCCCGCGCGAAACCCAAGCAGTTTCTCGAACTGCACGGCAAACCGATCATCGTCTACACGCTTGAGCATTTCGAGGCGCATCCGGACATAGACGACATTGTCGTCGTGTGCGTGGAGAGTTGGATTCAAAGCTTGAAGCACACCCTGCGGCAATACGCGTTCGAAAAAGTCACACAGGTCGTTCCGGGCGGCGCCGGCGCCGACAAATCGATATACAACGGTTTGAAGGCATTGGAGAACAAGTGCGCGTCCGACGACATCGTGCTGATCCACGATGGCGTTCGCCCCTTGATCAACGCAGAGTTGATTTCCGCGAACATCGCCAAGGTCAGGGAATGCGGCAACGCGATCACCGTGGAAGCCGTGACCGAGAGCGTGGTCATGCTGAACGGGAGCGGCAACATCGCGCAGGTGCCGCCGCGCGAGAAGATGTATGCGGCGAAAGCGCCGCAATCGTTCGGATACGGCGGCATTTGGGATTTATACCAAAGGGCGAACCGCGATGGTCTCGGCACGGTGGACTCCGCGCACCTCTGCGATGTCTACGGCGTGAAGATGCACACGGTGATCAGCACGCCGAACAACATCAAGATCACCGCGCCGGCGGATTACTACATATTCCGCGCGTTGTTTGAGGCGGTGGAAAACGAACAGATACTCGGGATATGACGACGGCAACGGAAAACGCGAAATGCGAGCGGACAATCGAATACATCGTGGTGCAGGCGGGCGGCAAGGGCGCGAGGCTCGGACATCTGACGGCGAACAAACCCAAGGCGCTCGTTCCCGTGGGCAATCTGCCCATGCTGTTTCATCTGTTTCGCAAATACCCGGACAAGCGCTTTGTGATCATCGCCGACCACAAGAAGGAGGTGCTGCGCGAATATATGGAAGCGTTTGCCGGCGTGCGATACCTGATTGTGGACGCGAGCGGAACGGGAACCTGCGCGGGCTTGCGCCAAGCCTTGGAATTCCTGCCGGAAAGCGCGCCCTTCCTGCTGATCTGGTCGGACTTGATCCTGCCCGAGACCTTCCGGCTTCCGGCCGAGCCGAACGATTACGTCGGCATATCCGAGACTTTCCCCTGCCGCTGGAGCCATCGAAACGGCGTTTTCGCGGAAGAATGTTCCGAGGAACACGGCGTGGCGGGGCTGTTCGCGTTCCGAGACAAGTCGAGCCTTGCGGACGTACCCGAGAGCGGCGAATTCGTGCGTTGGCTGCGGGATCGGGGCATGCGCTTTGCGGAAATCGGACTCGCCGGGACGCGGGAATTCGGTTTGCTTTCGGAATACGAAGCCCTTGGGAAGGAAAAATGCCGCCCCTTCAACAAGCTGACCGTCGCCGGCGACACGATCATAAAGGAACCCATCGACGAACAGGGCAAGAAACTCGCGCGTTTGGAGCGAAAATGGTACGAAGCGGCGACGGCCAAGGGCGTGCGCGACATTCCCAAGCTGTACGCGGCCGAGCCGCTGAAAATGGAGAACATCAAGGGTAAAAACGTGTACGAATACGCCGCTCCGGCGCCGGGCGAAAAGAGGGAAATCCTGCGGAAGTTGATCGAGGCGCTGCGGGAGCTTCATTCGTTGGAACGCGTACCCGCCGACGCGTTCAGCTTGAAAGAGGCCTACTACGGCAAGACGATGGACAGGCTGCGCAAAGTGCGGGATTTGATTCCTTTTGCCGACAGGAAATCGATCGTCGTGAACGGGCGCGAGTGCCGCAACGTCTACTTTTGCAAACGCGACTTGGAACGAAAGCTCGACGCGCTCCGCTGCGAGAATTTCGCCTTCATTCACGGCGACTGCACCTTTTCCAACATAATGCTGCGGAACGACGCGGAACCCGTGTTCATCGACCCGAGGGGATATTTCGGACACACGGAGCTTTACGGCGACCCGAGCTACGACTTTGCGAAGCTGTATTACTCCGTCGTCGGCAACTACGACAGGTTCAACCTGAAAGAATTCCGATTGACGATGGGTGAAAACGACGTCGATTTGAAGATCGAATCCAACGGGTGGGAGGATTTGGAGCAAAATTTCTTCGCGTTTTCCGGTACCGATCCGCAGACAATCAAGCTGTTGCACGCCATCATCTGGCTGTCGCTCACGACCTACGCTTGGCAGGATTGCGATTCGATCTGCGGCGCGTTTTACAACGGACTGTATTATTTGGAGGAGGTGCTTTGATGGAACATTTTGAACGAATGCTGAAAATCGTAAGCGAGGCCGTGCGCTCCGTCCGCGAGGACGAATTCGACGCGCTCAAGCGCGACTGTCTCGACACGCTGAACGCGGGAGGCAAGCTCATCGCGTCGGGCCTCGGCAAAAATGTGCCGATCTGCGAGAAGTTCGTGGGCACGCTGAACTCCATCGGAATCCCCGCCGCGTTCATGCATACGAATTCGGCCGTTCACGGCGACCTCGGCATCGTGCGGAACGGCGATCTCGTGATCGTGCTGAGCAAAAGCGGCGAAACGGCGGAGTCCGTGCATCTTGCGAACCTTTTGAAACGGTGCGATTGCAGGCTGTGGCTGCTTTCGTTCAGCCGCGACAGCGCGCTGTACCGCGAGGTTCCGAATCGGCTGATCGTCGAGCTGGAACACGAGGGCGATGAATGGAATATATTGCCAAACAATTCGACCGTGCTGAACCTGATCATCCTGCAAGAATTGGCGATGCGGGTCGCCAAGGAACTGTGCGTCGGCATCGACGCCCTGCGCAGAAACCACCCGGGCGGCGCCATAGGCGCGCGGCTCGGAGGCGGCGCGAAATGACGACGCTGACGCTTTCATCGCTCGCTCACACGTGGATACTCGATTTGGACGGAACCGTGGTCAAGCACAACGGGTACAAAACCGACGGCTGCGACACCTTGCTCGAGGGTGCGGCGGAATTTCTGCGAAGCGTCCCTGACGGTGACATGATTGTTTTCCTCACGTCGCGGACGCTTGAACACAAAGAAGTGACGGAGAATTTCCTCGCGGCGCGCGGCATACGCTATGATCACATCATATACGGCGCGCCGCTCGGCGAGCGGATACTCATAAACGACCGCAAAGCGTCGGGTTTGGACACCGCGCTTGCAATAAACTTGGAACGGGACGGGCTTGTCGCCATACGAATCGGAGTCGACGAGGGATTATGATCGCGAAACGGCTTGGCGCCGCGCTGGCGGGGCGCTCGATGTGGATGAAACTGAAACGAAAATACGACGTCGACGACGGCGTCTATGTTCTGCTTATGCCGGAAGACGACCTTGAACTGAACGAACACGCGCTTCGGCACATAGACGATCTGACGGCATACCGCAAGGCGCGCGGCGTCGTGATACTGACGGACAGAGCATGGGTGCTCGAAAACGCCGGCGCGTATTCCGATAAAATATTGGCGCTGGATGAAGTGACGGAACGGGAGATCGACAATTTATTGTCATTCTTTGAGTTGTACGCTTTTACGGAACGGCTTTTGGTGGTTTCGTTGACGAAACCGTTCGGCAACAAATTGCACAAAACGCTCGGCGCGCAGGGCGTGACGAAAGAAGATTTGGTGTGCCTGTGCATTTTCTTGATACGGGATTGGACGGAGACGGAACGCGGAGTTTGAGGATGGATAACCGATCGAGAGAGATTCTCCGAAGAAAATTGACGCGGCTTGCCCGCCGCGGACTCTTGCGCGACAAGAAGATCCTTCTCTTCGGGGCCTCATTTTTTTCGAGAGAAGTCAAAAATTGCCTGTCGGAACTGGGATTCGCCATCGACGGAGTCATAGACAACGACAGCCGAAAAATCGGGATCGCGTGCATGGGTATGCGCGTGCAAAGGCCGGAAGACGCGCTTCTGCCCTATGACGACGGCTTTGTCGTTTTGATATTGTCCGGCGGTTTTTACCGTGAAATGACGCGGCAGCTTCGGCTGATGGGGTATTCGGAAAACAGGCATGTTTTCGTCCTCAACTTCAAAATCGACGAATCCCCGCCCGTTATGGCCTACGCGGCTGCGAGAACAATCCGCGGCAATGCCGCGTACCGAAAGCTGATGCAAGGCATGCCCGAGAAAAGCGTCCTGTTCATCGCTCCGTACACGGGAACGGGGGACATCTATCTAATTGGCCTGTTTTTCCGTGAGTATCTCAGGCGCAACGGGATTTCGGAATACGTTTTTGTCGTCGTCAGCGGCGCTTGCAAGAAGGTCGCGGAGATGTTCGGAATCTGGAACATCGTCGTGGTCAAGCCGGCCGTCGCCGACGACATGATCCATTGCCGCTGTTTCTTGCGCGAGGATTGGCCGGTTGTGGTCCTGAACGACGGTTGGCTGGGTGAGCCTTCGCAATGGCTTCGCGGATACAAAGGGCTGCACTTTGAGAAAGTGTTCCGCCGCTTCGTGTTCGGTTTTGACGATTCCGTTCCGTTCGCCTTGCCGCCGAAGATGGATTGCCGCGAAGAAACGGACGCGCTCTTTTTGAAGCACGGACTGAAAAAAGGGGAAACGGTCGTTTTGTCGCCGTATTCCAACACATTGTTCGATTTGCCGGGCGATTTGTGGCGGCGCATAGTCGAGCATTGCAAGGGCTTGGGCTACGCGGTGTGCACAAATTGCGCCGGCGCGAGCGAAAAAGCGATAGCGGGTACCGAAGCGGTGTTTTTTCCGCTAAGTTTGGCAAAGGCGTTTTTGGACGCGGCGGGATATTTCATCGGCGTCCGGAGCGGCCTTTGCGACATCATCAGCGCGTCGTCCTGCAAAAAGATTGTTCTCTATGAAAAGGATGGCTTCTTTTACAAATGCTCTTCTTACGCGTACTTCGGCCTTGCGCGGATGGGTCTTTGCGGCGACGCGACGGAAATAGAGTACAGAGACGACATACGAGAAGGCGTTTTCAAAGAAATCAAAGATGCGCTTCGACCGAGAGAGGTGAACTGAATGTCACAATCGCAAATCGTTCCGAGACCGAAAATTCACGTATTCAACGAGCTTCCGCATATTTACGAAATCGACGACATGATGGCGTTCTGCAAAAAGCATGAGCGCCTGTACATTTGCGGTGCGGAAGAAAATCAGGAATATCTTCTTAAATACTTTGATATTTGCGGAATCAAAGTTGACGGATACACGGTCACGAATCCTGCGGAGCAGACGCTCCGCCGGTATCGAAAAATCCCGATCGTCGCCGTTGACGATGTTATTCGGCAATCCGGCGCGGGAATCGTCCTCGCCGTGTCCGACAGGCATTATCGGCACTTTATACCGAAATTCCGCGAAGCCGGATTTTCCGATTACTTTGCGATGACGGAGTACAACAAACGGGCGATCGCAAACCAATTGAAACCTCGCCCCATTGAGGAAATGACGTTTGAAATCAACATCGCCGACCATTGCAACATGTCTTGTCAGATGTGCGACCATTACTCGCAGCTCGCCGAAGCGCATTGTGTCGACCCGGGTATCTTTGAGCGAGACATAACGCGAATGGGCGAGATTTTCGATCACAAGATCGCGTGCATTACCCTTTTGGGCGGCGAGCCGACGCTGCATCCGCGAATAACGGAGCTTATCAAGATCGCGAGACGCGCGTTTCCGAGCGCCGAGTTGATCATTCTCACAAACGGACTGCTGCTGTTGGAACTGGAACACGCACCTGAAGGAAATATATGGAGCATATGCAAGGAATACGACGTACACATAACCGTAACGGTCTATCCTCTGAAATTCGACTACGGCGCGCTGGAGCGCAAAGCCGGCGAATACGGCGTCCCACTCGCGATGTCTTCGAACATTCACGCGGAACAATTGACCAAGATCGTCAAAATATCGGACAAGCACACATTTGATCCGGCGGGCAAAGTCGGCAGGGAATATTGCGTGTGCTGCTTGTATTTCAACAAGTTCAACGTCTTGAAAGACGGGCGCTACTACATGTGTCCCGTTGCGGCGCATATCGGGATTTTCAACAAAGCGTTCGGGCAAAATCTGACGCTTGCGGAAGCGGATTCGCTCGACATCGAGAAGGTGGACGACTGGAAGCGTTTCGCGGAGTTTTCGGCAAATTACGTGCCGTTCTGTCGCTACTGCGATCTGAAAAACTGGCGCCCGCATTCCCCGTGGAAGGCCAGCACGAAATCGATAGAGGAATATATTTGAGACACTGTCCAAATAAGCGAGAAGACGGGGAAGGAAAATGGAATTTGGATTCAAGGCATTGTACATGGATTACGTTGAAAAGATTCAGACCGGAGTACAAACTGTTTGTAAGGCATCATACGACGAAATTTTGGGACAGCGTTGTTTACGCCACGCTGTAATGCGGATGAACGATTGGGCGTAGTACACTATTATTCGAGCACCCTGTTTGTTGAACCGATGATTGGAAAACACCGGTTCATGATTACATTTTGATTGGATGCGAAACAAATGCGAAGGCGATACATCAAACAACTGAACATGTCCCTTTCTCCGCTTGGTTTCGGCGTGATGCGCGTTGCGCAGAACGCGGACGGCAGCTTTCCGCCGGAGGTTTATTCTTTGTTGGCGGAGGCTTTGGAAAAAGGGATAAACTATTTTGACACCGCTTGGCCGTATTTGCGCGGACGCTCGGAAACGCTCGTCCGCGACGCGCTCGTTCGGAAGTACGGGCGAGACAGATTCCATATCGCGGACAAACTGCCCGTATGGGATTGCGGCGACCGCAAAGACATGGATCGCGTATTCGACGCGCAACTTGAACGACTAAGTGTCGAGTACGTGGATTTCTATCTGCTGCACGGGCTGCATCACCGGCGTTGGATCGACATTTACGACAAAGGCGCATTGGATTTTTTGGAAGAGAAGCGCCGCGAAGGCAGGATCCGCAAGGTCGGTTTCTCCATGCACGACACGGTCGAAACGCTGAAGATCATCGAGAGTGCGTACAATTGGGATTTTGCGCAGCTTCAGATCAATTACCACGACTGGATCGCGCAACGGGCGAAAGAAAGTTATGAATATCTGGCCGAACGCAATATTCCTTGCATCGTTATGGAGCCGGTTGGCGGAGGAAGATTGAGCAAATTGCCTCCCGAAGCGGCCAAACTGCTGAACGGTCTTCGCCCGAACGAATCCGAGGCGTCGTGGGCGCTGCGATTCGTGGGCGCTTTACCGAATGTTGCGGTGACGCTGTCGGGGATGGCCACACGGGAACAGCTTGAAGACAATATAGCAACTTTCGGAACGATTCAACCGATGTCGAAGCGGGAATCGGACGCCTTGAAAGAGGTGACAAAGATCATTCAATCCAAAAATCCCATTCCATGCACGGCCTGTCGCTACTGTGTCGACGATTGTCCCAAAGGCGTTGATATTCCGCAGATATTCCAAAGATATAACGATTGCAAGCTGTTTGAGCGTTCTGACAGATTGGATGTGCAGTATTTTGTGTTTGTGCCCGACGGCAAGCGCGCCGATTCCTGTGTTTCTTGCGGAAAATGCGTGAAGAAATGCCCGCAGAACATCGACATACCGCAGAAATTGAAGATGATTCATGATGAGGCGGTCGGAACGGCGAAAGGGATGGAGGATTCGCGCTTGCGTGAAAGCGGTGGCGTTTGAGCCGAAGCCCCGATGGGAGAGCCTATGATTTACGATCATGGATTATTGGATGAATTGGGCAATTTTATAAATATTTTAAAGAGATACGATAAACTGTACATCTACGGCGCGGCGCACAATCAGAAGATGCTCGCGAAATATTTGGATATATGCGGCATTTCGACGAGGGGTTTCGTGACGTCCGAGACGCTCGGCGACATCGCTTTTCCGGCCGGCGCGGGCGTGATTCTCGGCCTGTCCGACAAATACTACAATGAGGCGTATCCGAGACTCGTCACGCGCGAAAAACCGATAGACGTGATTTTCCTCAGCGAAAGGGCAAAACATACGATCTCGTATAAGGTGACGCCGCGCCAACCGGATGAGTACAATATTGAAATCAATCTTGCGGATCACTGCAATCTCAACTGCCAAATGTGCGACCATTTTTCTCAATTGGTAAAAGAACCATGCTTTCTTGACATCGACGAGTGCGAACGCGATCTCAACCGGCTTTCGGAATTGAGCGGCGGACGCTTGGGCATAATCAAATTGCTTGGCGGTGAACCTTTGTTAAACGAAGACATAGTGAAATGCCTGAAAACAGTGCGTCGATATTTTGCGGACACGCCCGTTTGGATATACACAAACGGTTTGTTGTTGCTTTCCCCTCGAATGGAGGCGTTTTGGACGGCCTGCAAGGAATACGATTGCGCGATTGAACTCACGCCTTATCCGATGACGGGCTTGGATATTATGGCGATTCGTCGAAAAGCGGCGGAACGCGAAGTCGATCTGAGATTGACGGAAGTTTGCGAGAAATATTCCCTAAAATATCAATTGAGCGCGCATCGTCTCGAAAGCGGCTACGCGTTTGTGGATTGCTATCAAAAGAACCACTGCAACGTATTGAAAAACGGAAAGATTTACGCTTGTCCGATGAGCGCGTACATCCATTATTTCAACGAATATTTCAATCGGGATTTCCGGATAAGCGAGAGCGACCATATTGATATCCACGAGACAAGCTCATTTGAGGAAATAGCGGAATTTGCGTCCCGCCCCGTTCCGTTTTGCGGCTACTGCGATATCGCGCACCGGGAGTTTCATGAGTGGAAACGATCGGAAAGGCTTATAAGCGAGTACATATGATGTTCGCCATGGATAAAACGGAGAAACATGCATCGACAATTTTCACGGAAGCGTGGAAATGAGCCGCAAAATCGAAATGAAGCGCGCATTGGACGCGCGGATCGCCGCCCGCGCCTTCGACGGCCGGACGGTGTTTTTGTTCGGCCATTGCAACGCGACGGAAGAGATGGCGGATTATCTGCTTTCGCGCGATGTCGCGCCCGCGGCGATACTCGACAACAATCCGTCGAAACAAGGTTTGGTCTGCCGAGGCCTACCGATAAAAGCGCCCGAAACGATCAAAGGGTACAATGCGGAAGCATGTGTCGTCCTCATCGCCACGCGCTTCTTCGCGGAGATGTCCGCGCAGCTTCGGCGGCTCGGTTACGGCGGAGAAATCGTCCAAGTCGTGGAGTATAATTCTTTTGCCGAGTATTCGTTGTCCCGCGAAACGCTTGCGCGCAAGAAAGCGCGTATGCTTCGCGGCGCGAAGACGCTCGAAGAGATTCGGGCGCTGTATCCGTCGCAGCACCTCGTGGTCTGCCCGAACGACGCGCTCGGCGACGCGTATTGGGCGATGGCTTTTCTTCCCGCCTACCGTGAGAAACACGGGATTGCGGATGCGGCGGTCGTGGCGGTCGGCGACGCTTGTCGGCAAGTGGCGGAGATGTTTGGCGCGGAGGAAGTCGTGACGCTCGACGAAACGCGGATGGACGAATTGGTTCAGGCGCTCATCTTCACGCGCGAAAACAACGCGATCATCGCGCACCACGACCGTCCGTACACCGACAAGATCATCAAATGGCTCGACAGGCGCTTTCTATCGTTCATCGACTATTACCGATACGCTGTGTACGGCCTTGACAAAGATGCGCCTCCCGCGCCGCCGACAAAGCTTTCGCCGTTCGAGAACCGCGAAAGCGTACCGCAAGGCAGGTCGGTCATACTGTCGCCTTACGCCAAGAGCGTGGTGGAATTGCCGTCCGATTTTTGGGAGCGAATCGCGGACGATTGTTTGAGGCGGGGGTATGCCGTCTACACCAATGGTATCGGCGAGGAACAAGCGGTGCGGGGAAGCTTGCCGCTCAGCGCGCCGATATCGCAAATGCTCGCCGCCGCGGAACATGCGGGTACGTTCATCGGCATACGCAGCGGGCTGTGCGACGTGCTGTTCGCGGCAAACTGCCGCAGGATCGTCGTGTTCCCCGACTGTTGTTACAGCACCACGCCGCACAAGGTCGAGGATTTTTTTGCTCTTCCCGGCTGGGGGAAAATCGTTGGCGGGATTGACGAATCCGAATTTAAAAGGTATGATTGTGGTAAAGCAAAGGATTTTGGCGCGCGAATTCCCGAAAGGCGGTGATGAAGATGCGCAAGATGCCGGTCGGCATACAAGATTTTGAAAAACTGCGCACCGAGGATTACGTGTATGTCGACAAAACCGAATACGTGTACGAATTGACGCGGCTGAGCACGCCGTTCTTCCTCGGCCGGCCGAGGCGTTTCGGCAAGAGTCTGCTGCTCTCCACGCTGCGGGCCTATTTCGAAGGCAAGAGGGAATTGTTCAAAGGTCTCGCGATGGAGCGGCTGGAAAAGGACTGGACACCCCATCCCGTGCTGCACATCGATTTGAACGTGGCTTCGTATGGCAGCGTCGCGGATCTGGAGGGAGGCCTCGACACGAACCTGCGGCGCTTTGAAAGGATATGGGGCCTCGACGGGCAGACGGCGGGCAGAACGCCATCCGCGCGCTTTTACGATTTGATTCAAACGGCCCATGAGCAATCGGGCCGCAGCGTTGTCGTGATCGTGGACGAATGCGACAGGCCGCTGCTGCAAACGATGGAAAACGGTAAGACGAACGACGATATCCGGGCCGCGCTCAAGGGCTTCTACGGCGTGCTCAAGAGCGCGGACAGGTGGCTGCGCTTCGTCCTTTTGACGGGCGTGACGAAGTTCTCCAAGGTCAGCGTTTTCAGCGATCTGAACATGCTG
>JAISMX010000056.1 GCA_031276515.1 Eubacteriales Family XIII. Incertae Sedis bacterium
TCCTGTCGGGAGGAAAGGCCGTCCTGCTTCGCGGTACGCGCCCCAAGTGGATACTGGACGCCATTTCAAAGGAGCGGGTGACCATCGTGTGGCTCCTTGTGCCTTGGGCGCAGGACATATTAGACGCCATCGACCGCGGCGACGTGGATATCGCGGGCTATGATCTCGGCTGCTGGCGCATGATGCACATCGGCGCGCAGCCGGTGCCGCCCGGTCTCATCAGACGCTGGAAGCGCGTGTTTCCGTCGCACGAGTACGACACGAATTACGGTCTGTCGGAATCGACGGGACCCGGTCCCGTGCATCTTGGCGTCGAAAACATCCATAAGGTCGGCGCCATAGGCAAGGCGGGCTACGGCTGGCGCACGCGGATCGTGGGCGAATCCGGCGCGGACGTCGCGCGCGGCGAAGTGGGCGAGCTTGCGGTCAGCGGCCCCGGCGTCATGAAATGCTACTACAAGGACCCCGCGGCGACGGCCGCCGTGCTGAAGGACGGCTGGCTGTACACGGGAGATATGGCCATGGAAGACGAGGACGGCTTCATATTCCTCGTCGATAGAAAGAAGGACGTCATCATCACGGGCGGCGAGAACATCTACCCCGTTCAGATAGAAGATTTTTTGCGCAATTTCGAGAAAATAAAAGATGTTGCGGTCATAGGCGTGCCGGACGACAGGCTGGGGGAAATTTCCGCGGCCATCATCGAACTGAAGCCGGGCGCGAGCTCCTCGCGGGAAGAAATCATGCGTTTCGCCGGGGATTTGCCCAGGTACAAGCGTCCTCGCGTGATCGTGTTCGACAGGGTTCCGCGCAATCCCACGGGGAAGATCGAGAAACCGGCGCTGCGCGCGAAGTACGCCGGCGGCAGCGTGGTCGCGCGGGAAACGGAAGCGCCGGTCAAAATTCCCACCGCGGTCATAAAATCATTGAACATTTGCGGAAATTAAAGTATACTTAGCTTAGATGTTTTTTTGCGTGAGAGCCGAAGGGAGTATTGCGTTATGGATTTGCTGATCGTTCCAGTCCCGCTGTTTGACGAAAATATCGCCGTTGAAGCGTATTATTTCCGAAACAGAAAGGGGAACGACCTTTTGGACGGAACCGGCACGAGTTTTCTGGACGGCGCGATGCTTTCGCTTCCTTTGGAAATGCTGCGCCTTGTGAGCATGGAAGCGCTGACGATGGGCAAGCCGATCTTTGTTCCCGTCACAAAATACATGCTGATGGGCCGGCTCGAGACGCAGTCGAATCAGCCCGCGGACAAGATCATATTCCTGATAGACGCCGGAGACATCGACGATCCGGCGCCCTATCTCGCCAATATCGAGCATCTCAAAGCCTTGGGATATCGCTTCGGAATCCAGAAGATTTCCGACATCGAGGCGATAGATCCCATTTTGGAGAAATGCGATTTCGTGTTCTATGACCACAGGGTGTTCGATCACATGAGCGAAGTGAAGATTCGCATCACGATCACCCACAAATACAAGAACATTACGAGCGTCTACACGCACGTAAACAGCATGGATATTTTCAAAGAGCTGCAGGGCCGCTACAAAGGCTTGTTCGAAGGGCATTTTTACAGAACGCCGCTGACCAAGGGCAAGCACGAGGTTTCGCCGCTTCAGGTGAACCTGATCAATCTGCTGAACAGGGTCAGGGACGAAAACTTCGAGTTCGACGAGATAGCCGACATCATACAGCGCGATCCGATGCTGACCGTCTCTCTGCTGCGTCTCGTCAATTCGGCGTATTTCGCGCTGAAAGAAAAGGTGAAGAGCATCAATCAGGCCGTGGTCATGCTCGGACAGACCGAGATTCGCAAGTGGATCACGACGGCGGTCGCGCGTCTTTTGGGCGCGGACAAGCCGGATGAGGTGACGCGGCTGGCGCTCATACGCGCGCGCTTCGCGGAAGGGCTCGCGATCAAGTTCGGCATGGAGAAGGAAGCGCAAAGCCTGTTTCTCATGGGCCTTTTCTCCGTACTCGACGCGATTTTGGAGATGCCCATCGACGAAGCGCTCGATCTGGTACACGTTTCAGAGGACATTCGCGCCGCGCTGGTGGACAAGACCGGAAGATACAGCGTCATCTTCCAATTCATTCTGGAATATGAGGCGGCGAACTGGAACGTCGTGTCGAGGCTGCTGATTCTCAACGATCTGGAAACAAAGGACATATACGGCGCTTACGTGGATGCCATGATATGGTACAGCGATATCGTGCTCGGCGACAAGTGAACTTGTCGCTCCTCTCGGCTCTGAATCGGAACGCCGCCGTTGGTTCCGAACCCCGTGGCGCCGCTTCGCGCCGACGTTGTTTATATGTTTGACAAATTTGGAAGAAACATAGATTATCTGCGCATATCCGTCACCGACCGATGCAATCTCAGGTGCGAGTATTGCATGCCCGAGACCGGCGTGGAAGACATCGGCCACGAAAACATCCTCGGCTTCGAGGACATCGAGCGCGTCGTTCGCGCCGCCGTCTCGCTCGGCTTCCGAAAGTTTCGCCTGACGGGCGGGGAACCGCTCGTGCGGCGTGGGATCGTTTCGCTCGTGGAGCGGATCGCCGCCGTTCGCGGCGCGGACGCTCCGGTCATGACGAGCAACGGGTTGCTCTTGTCGCGGATGGCGGCGGATTTGAAGGCCGCGGGTCTGCGCCGCGTCAACATAAGCCTGGACAGTCTGCGCGCGGAGCGCTATCGCCGGATCACGCGGGGCGGCGTCCTCGCGGACGCGCTCGCGGGGATACGCGCGGCGGAAGCCGCGGGGCTTTTTCCCATACGCTTGAACGTCGTGACCCTGCGCGGCTTCAACGACGATGAGATTTCGGATTTCGCGCGCCTGACGCTGGAGCATCCGTGGGATGTGCGCTTTATAGAGCTGATGCCCGTGGGGGAGGGTTCCGCCGGTTTCGGCTTGGCATACGTATCGGGGCGCGAAATCGAAACGGTTTTAGACGGCTTCGTTCCCGTTCCCGCAAAGGCCGGCGTCACGGAGGTCGCGAAATACCGCAAATATCCGGGCGCGCCGGGGCGCGTGGGCTTCATCAGCCCGCTGAGCGGCCATTTTTGCGGCGATTGCAACAAGCTCAGGCTCACGGCCGACGGTAGGCTCAAGACCTGTCTGCACTCCAACCGCGAGGTGGATCTGCGGCCCGCGCTGCGCGCGAAGGATGAGACGCCGCTTGTCGCCTTGCTGCGCGCGGCAGTCCTGTCCAAGGAGGAGCGCCATCGGATCAACGAGGGCGAAGCGCCGGTGCGCCGGGGCATGAGCCGCATAGGAGGATAAGCGAATGGACGACGCGCGGGATGCCGGCGTCGCGGTCTCGCGGCTTTCGCACTTGGACGAAAACGGCAGACCGCGCATGGTGGACGTCGGAGACAAGCCGGAGACGAAGCGCAGGGCCGTGGCGCGCGGCCGCGTTTACATGAAGCGCGAAACCCTGGATCTCATTCGGTCCGGCGGCGGCGCGAAGGGCGACGTGCTGTCCGTCGCGCAGACGGCCGGCGTCATGGCGGCGAAGGACACGGCCCGCGCGATACCCATGTGCCACAACATATTTCTCGAGGACGTCGAGATGCGTCTCGACTTGGACGCGGAGCTGTGCGCGGTTCGCATAGAGGCCGATGTGCGCGCGACAGGCAAGACGGGCGTCGAAATGGAAGCGATGCACGCGGTTTCGGTCGCCGCGCTGACGGTCTACGACATGTGCAAAGCCGCGGACAGAGGCATGCGCATATCGGATGTTCGTCTGCATCGAAAGGAAGGAGGCAAATCGGGATTGTATGAATGCGAAGAATCTTGAATCGAACGGCGCGCGCGTGCTTTCCGTCAACGTCAGCGCCGAAACGGGCGTCGTCAAGCGCCCCGTGGCTTCGGCGGAGCTTCGCGCGGGCGGCGTCGTGGGAGACGCGCACTTCGGGCTGAGCGAGGTCAAACAGGTGAGCCTTTTGGCCGACGAGAGCGCGGACAAGATGCGGAAGATGGGTCTTTCCATCGAGGCCGGCGCTTTCGCGGAGAACATCACGACGGTCGGCGTCGATTTGAAAGACCTGCCCGTCGGCACGCGGCTCCGCGTGGGCGACAGTCTCTGCGAGGTGTCGCAAATTGGAAAAGAATGCCATACGGGCTGCGCCATAAAGCAGCGGACGGGAACCTGCGTCATGCCCACGGAGGGCATATTCACGCGCGTGCTCGAGGGCGGCCGCGTCAAACCCGGCGACGCCATAGCGATACTTTAATTATTGCGGTATGATATCGAAAGGAAAAACCCCATGGCAAAGATAAAGATCACCGAAACCGCGCTGCGCGACGGCCATCAATCCCTGATCGCGACGCGCATGACCTTGGATGAGATGCTTCCCATACTCGAGACGATGGACGGGGTGGGCTATCACGCGCTCGAGGTCTGGGGCGGAGCGACCTTTGACGCCTGCATACGCTTCCTGAACGAGGACCCCTGGGAGAGGCTCAGAGCCATTCGCCGCCACGTGAAGAATACGAAGCTCCAAATGCTCTTGCGCGGCCAGAACCTGCTCGGCTACAAGCATTACGCCGACGACATGGTGGATGAATTCGTGAAGAAATCCATCGAGAACGGCATCGACATCATCCGCATATTCGACGCCTTCAACGACACGCGCAATCTGGAGAGCGCCGTCCGCGCCTGCAAGAAGTACGGCGGCCACGCGCAGGGCTGCGTTTCCTACACGCTCAGCCCCGTGCACACGAACGAGATGTTCATCAAACTCGGCAAGGAGATCGAGCAAATGGGCGCCGATTCTTTCTGCATCAAGGATATGGCGGGACTGCTCGACCCTTACAACACGTACAAGCTCGTGAAAGACTTGAAGGTCGCGCTGCGCATACCGGTCGAACTGCACACGCACGCGACGAGCGGTCTCGGCGCCATGACCTATATGAAGGCGGCGGAGGCCGGCGTGGACATCATCGACACGGCCATCTCGCCCTTCGGCGAGGGCTCGTCGCAGCCTTCGACGGAGCCGATGGTCTACGCCTTCCGCGGCACGGAGTACGACACGGGCATAGACATGGATGGCCTGAACAAGATCGCGGCGCATTTCAAGCCGATTCGCGAGAAATACATCGCGAGCGGTCTCCTCGATCCCAAGCTGATGGGCGTAGACATCAACACCCTCGTCTATCAGGTGCCGGGGGGCATGCTGTCGAACCTCGTTTCGCAGCTGAAGCAGTCGAACGCCATGGACAAGTTCGAGGACGTGCTCAAGGAAGTGCCGCGCGTGCGCGAGGATTTGGGCTATCCGCCGCTCGTGACCCCCTCGAGCCAGATCGTCGGCACGCAGGCTGTGCTGAACGTGCTCGCGGGCGAGCGTTACAAGACGATTCCGAGAGAGCTTCAGCAGGTGGTGAAGGGCATGTACGGGCGCACGACCGTTCCCATCGGCGAAGAGATTGTGAAGCGCATCATACGGAAGGCGGAGCGCGTCACGGTTCGGCCGGCCGATCTGCTGGAACCGGAGCTCGAAAAGACGAGAGAGCTGTTCGCCGAGTACATCGAGCAGGAGGAAGACGTGCTGACGGGCGCCATGTTCCCCGAGCCGGCCAAGAAATTCTTCGAGGACAGGAGGGCGCGGCGCGCGGAAGCGGGCGCGGCGGGTTCGCCGGACAAGGCATAAAGACAGGGGAATGGCGCGCGGGCGCGCCGGACAAGGCATAGAGAACAATGGAAAACGGAGGAGGGCGCGCGGTGACACGGATACGGGAGCGGCGCGCCCTCTTTTTTTTACAGCGCCGCGAGCGCGGCTTCCGTCAGCGCGATCTGCCGCTCGACGCTCTCAAAGGACGCGGAACCCTCGGAGCGCTTTGCCTTTATGCAGGCGCGCACGTCGATGTGTCCGTAGACGTCCGCCTCGAAATGCGC
>JAISMX010000065.1 GCA_031276515.1 Eubacteriales Family XIII. Incertae Sedis bacterium
GTGATCACGGAGGCTGCGGACACCTCGCTGCCCGTGCCCGCCGTGGTCGGAATCGCGATGAGCGGCATGACGGGCTTCGTCACGCTCTTGCCGCCGCCGAACATGTAGTCGCGGACGGAACCCTCGTGCGTTTGCAGCACGCTCACGGCCTTTGCGAGATCGATGGGACTGCCGACGCCGAGCGCGATCAAAACGTCAGCACCGCTCGCGCGAACGACCGCCGCGACCTCGTCAACCAGCTCGACCGAAGGGTCGGCCGCCGTTTCGTCGCAGGTGACGCACTCGATGCCGGAGGCTTCGATCGCTTCCCTGAGCTCGGTGAGCAACTTGGACTTTCCGATGTTCGGCCCCGTGATCACGAACGCTTTCCCGGCGTTCATCTCCCCGCAGATACTCCCGATCTCTTTCGATTTGCCCAAGCCGAAGATCACCTTCGTCGGCAGTCTGAACACAAAATCCTTCATGACATTTGCTCCTTTCCCGTTACGCTTCCACTTTTATCGCTTTGTCCATTTCAAATCTCGATGCCCAAATGCGCGATGATGCGATTCCGCATCTGTCATCCGCGCAAAAAAACCTCTTCGATTCGCGCAAGGCCGGAAGAAAGGCCGGCAAATTGGCGCCCGTCTCATGGAATTCCAAGGCCCTGTCTGCTAAATATGCAAATAATATGCCAATTTTAGCCATATTCTTGCGGCATCCGCCGCGAAAATACGGGCCGAGCGGTTTTGGCATGTTTTTTGCGAATTCACCATTTTAATCATTATAAACACTTTTGAGATCCATTGCAACTTTTTTGAAAAGAGAGAGAGTCGATTATGAAAACCTGCGTCATCGCAAGCGCCGTTAGAAGCGCCGTGGGCGGCTATTTGGGAAGCTTGAAAAGCGTGGAGGCGCAAGATTTGGGCGCCGCCGCGCTGCGTGAAGCGATCCGGCGCTCGAAGCTCGAACCGGACCTGATCGATCAAGTGGTTTTGGGCGACGTCTACGGATACACGCCGAATGTTTCGAGATGCGCCGCGCTGCTTGCGGGCATTCCGGAGGAGACGCCGGCTTACGAGGTGGACAGGCAGTGCGCGTCCTCGCTTCAGGCCGTGGTCAGCGCGGTTCACGAAATACGCGCCGGGGAAGCGGACGTCGTGCTGGCCGGCGGCGTTGAAGTCATGTCGCGAATGACCTATTACCTTGACCCCTCCGCGCGCGCCGAGCCCCTGCGCCTGGGCGACAAACCGCTGTACGACACCTTCTCGCACGGCGTGACCCTCGTGCAGCCGCAGGCCCTGTATCCCAATTGCAACATGGGAATCACCGCCGAGAACGTCGCGGCAAAATACGGAATCGGCAGGGAGGAACAGGATTTGTTCGCCCTCGACAGCCAGCGAAAGGCAAAGGCGGCGATGGAGGCGGGGAAATTCAAGGACGAAATCTTCCCCTTCGAGGTGCGCTCGAGGAAAAGCTCTTTTGTGTTCGAGGTTGACGAGCATCCGAAACCCGATACCACGCTCGAATCCTTGGCGGCGCTGAAACCGGCCTTCGTTCGGGACGGAAGCGGAACCGTCACGGCGGGAAATTCGTCCGGCATGAACGACGGCGCGTCGGCCGTGCTCGTGATGTCGGAGGATAAGTGCGCCGACTTGGGATTGACGCCCTTGGCGAAAATCGTCGGCGCGGCAAGCGCGGGCGTGGATCCGAGACTCATGGGTCTGGGGCCGGTTCCCGCCACGCGCAAGGCGCTCGCGAAGGCAGGGCTTTCGCTTGAGGACATCGATCTCATCGAGCTGAACGAAGCCTTCGCCGCGCAATCCCTCGGCTGTCTCAAGGAGCTCGGCCTTCGCATGGGCTCGAAATCGTACGACCGCGTCAATGTGAACGGCGGCGCCATAGCGCTCGGTCACGCGCTGGCAAACAGCGGGACGCGGCTCTTGACGACCCTGATTTACGAGATGAAACGGAGAAGCGCCCGGTACGGTTTGGTCACTCTGTGCATAGGCGGAGGTCAGGGCATGGCGCTGATCGTCGAAAATTGCGAATGAATCGCGCGGCCGGGGATCCGGGACGGATGAAGAAAGGAGAAAGACATGCCAATAAAAAACATAGGCGTTGTCGGCGCGGGGATGATGGGCGCGGAGATCGCTCTGAGCTTTGCCCTGGCGGGGTATGAGACCGCCATGGCCGACGTCACGGCGGAGATCGCGGAAAACGGGCGAAAAAAGCAGGTTTCCCTATTGGAAAACAGGGTGAAAAAGGGCAAGCTGTCGAAAGGCGAGGCCGAGCGCACGATCGCGCGCGTCTCCGCCACCTGCGATTACGGGGATTTGAAGCACTGCGATCTGGTGATAGAAGCGGTGCCGGAGAACTTGGAAATTAAATTCGAAACGTACAAAAAACTGGATGCAGTATGCGCGCAAAGCTGTATCATCGCGAGCAACACGTCGAGCATTTCGATCGCCAAGCTGGCTTCCGTCGTCACGCGGGAACGCGCAAAGCGATTCATCGGCACGCATTTCAACTCCCCGGCGAGCGTGATGAAGCTCGTCGAAGTCATACCCGCGATTTTGACGGACGAACAAACCGTCGCGGAAGTGACCGAGACACTGAACGACATCGGGAAGGAAACGGTTCTCGTAAAAGACGTGACGGGCTTCGCGTTGAACCGGCTGTTCCACATCTTCTATTTGGAGGCGTGCCGCTTGGTCGAAGAAGGCGTTTGCTCCGTCGAAGACGTGGACAAGATCTGCGTACACGGGCTTGGGCATCCGATGGGGATTTTCAAGCTTCTGGATATACTGGGCCACGATCTGAGCGCGAGCGTGGATGAAATCCTGTTCGACGCGTACGGCGAGCGATTCAGGCCGAGCGCGCATATGCGGCGATTGATCGACTCGGGAATGCACGGGAGAAAAACGGGCGAAGGTTTTTACAAATACGACGCGAAAGCGTGAGGTGGGAGGCGCGCGGCGCGGCAAACGAAACCCTTGTCGCGGCAGCGCGCCGGTGAGGAGCATATGAACGCAACATTGGACGAAATGATCGGCGCGCTCTCCGAGGCCGCGCTGCATCCATGGCAAACCGTGATCAAAACCATGAAAGAAACGGGGAAAGACGCGATTGGTTGCTTTCCCATTCACACGCCGGAGGAAATCGCGTACGCGGCGGATTGCGTTCCCATCGGCATGTGGGGCGGAAGGACGCGGATACGGCTTGCGGACAAATATCTTCAAAGCTTTTGCTGCTCCATCATGCGTTCCAACATCGAGTTCGCCATGAACGGCGTCTACGATATGCTGAAAGCCGTCATCATCCCGACGTTCTGCGACACGTTGAAATGCGTGAGCGAAAATTGGAAGACCGCGATTCCGCACATTCCCGTAATCACGGCCGTCTATCCGCAAAACAGAAACGCGGCGGCGCTCTCGTATCTCCGCGAGGAGTTTTTGCGCATACGCGGCGAAATCGAGAGGATATTGAGCATCGCAATCTCGGACGACAAGTTGGAGGAGGCTTTCTCCGTCTACGAGGATTGCAGGAACGCCCTGCGGAGCTTCGCGAAGGCGGCGTCCGCACGCCCCGACGCGATAGACAACAGGGCGAGGCATTTGATACTCAAGGCCGGGTATTTTATGGACAAGAAGCCGTACACGCGGTTGATACGAGAATTGACGGACGAGCTCGCGTCCGTTCCGGAGAGGCGATTTGACGGTTTTCGCGCGGTCATGACCGGCCTGATCGGCGAACCCGTCGAGATGGCGGACGCTTTCGCGGAAAACCGCATCGCCATCGTCGCGGACGACATCGCCCACGCGTCGCGGCAGTTTCGAACGGCGGCGAGGACGGAGGGCGACGCAATCGACAGGATGGTTCATCGGATTGCGGATCAAAAGGGCGACACTTTTCTGTATGAGGACGGGAAATCAAAGGGCGAAATGCTTCTGGACATGGTTTCCGAACACGGGGCGGACGCGGTCGTCGTGTGCATGATGAAATTCTGCGATCCCGAGGAGTTCGACTACCCCATCGTAAAGGAAGCGCTCGAAAAAGCGGGCGTACCCCTTTTGCACATCGAAACGGATCAGCAACCGGATTCGTACGAGCAAATCAGAACGCGCGTTCAAAGCTTCGCGGAAATGTTGGAAGCGCGCGCCGTCGCGGGAAGGCGCAAATGACCCGTCCGCCGCGCGCAGCGCCGCCGAGCTCGCGAACAAACGCCCTCGCGGGGCACAAGGAGGAGGAAAAGGCCGTGATTATGACAAAGGAAGATATCAAACGCATCATTCCGCACAGGGAACCCATGCTCTTGGTGGATTCCGTCGTCGCGCACAGCGAGGGAAAATCCCTCAAGGCAAGGTTTTACGTTGACGAGAATTGGGATATATTCCGAGGGCATTTCCCGAACAATCCGGTGCTTCCGGGTGTCCTCGCGGTCGAAAGCATGGCGCAGGCCGCGGATATTCTGCTCCTGTCGCAGCCCAAATTCGCGGGAACCATTCCCTATTTCATCGGCATCGACAAGGTGAAATTCAAGTCGAAGATCGCGCCGGGAGACGAAATCGACATATATGTGGAGGCGATTAAAGAAAACGGCGAAAAGGCCATCGTCACATGCGCGGCGAAAATTTTAAACAAGGGCGTAGTGGCGGTTGAGGGCGAGGTTTCGTTGGCAATGCGCTAACGCCTAATAATAGAAAATGGAGGAAAACAGATGAATTTCGAACTGACGAAGGAACAGCAAATGACGCGGAGCATGATGCGGCAATTCGCCGAGACCGAGCTGAAACCCATCGCGGAAAAGCTGGACGCCGAAGCCGCGTTCCCGTACGAAAGCGTCGCGAAACTGGGCGAGTTGGGCGTGATGGGCATGCCTTTCCCGGAGGATTGGGGCGGCGCCGGCTCGGACTATATCTCCTACATCATCGCCGTGGAGGAACTGTCGCGCGTGTGCGGTTCCCACGGCGTCATCGTGCAGACGCACAACGCGCTCTGCTGCTGGCCGATATTCACATACGGAACCGAGGAACAGAAAAAGAAGTATCTCCCGGATTTGCTGTCGGGCAAGAAGTTGGGGGCCTTCGGCCTGACGGAACCCAACGCCGGCACCGACGCGAGCGGGATTCAAACGCGGGCGGAGGACAAGGGCGACCACTGGCTGCTCAACGGCTCCAAGATCTTCATCTCCGGCGGCGGCATAGCGGAGGTCTACGTGATCATGGCCATGACGGACAAATCGCAGGGAACGCGCGGCATCAGCTCCTTCATCGTCGAAAAAGGCTTCCCCGGATTTTCCATAGGCAAAAAGGAGAACAAGATGGGGATCCGGGCCTCCATCGCCGCAGAGTTGGTGTTCGAGAACTGCGTCGTGCCCAAGGAAAATCTGCTCAATGAAATCGGGAAGGGCTTCAAGGTGGCGATGACGTCGCTGGATGTGGGGCGGCTCGGCATAGCCGCGCAGGCGCTGGGCATCGCGCAGGGCGCTTTCGATCAAACGGTGGACTACATGAAGCAGAGGAAGCAGTTCGGCAAAACCTTGAATCAATTCCAAGCGCTGGCCTTCGAAATGGCGGAGATGCACAATCGCATAGAGATGTCGAGACTTCTGCTCTACAAGGCGTGCGACCGCAGACAGAAAGGGCTTCCGAGTACCGTGGACGCGGCGCAGGCGAAGTTGGCGTGCTCGGAAACCGCCATGTACGTGACCACGAAGGCCGTGCAGTTCCACGGCGGTTACGGCTACATCAAGGATTATCCCGTGGAGCGGATGATGCGAGACGCCAAGATCACGGAGATTTACGAGGGTACCTCCGAGGTCATGAAGATGGTCATTTCGGCGGATATATTCAAGTAGCGCATCCAGGGAAAACTTGGAATTTTTCGGCGCCGCGATGATCTGCACACCCTCGGCTGTGACGATCTTGAAGAATAGTTGAACATATAAATCAATCGTACGCCCTGGGTACGAAGCCCGCGCCCTCGACTTCTCTCACGCCGACGGCGTCCACGGCCACGGCGAACTTGTCCGCATCCGCCTTCGATCCGAAATCGATGTAGTAAAGATTTCCTTCGGAGCGATAGGTCACCCTGTGTCCCGTCCCCTTCTTGACAAACATGACGCCGGCGTTCTTCCCGAGGTATTCGAGACAGAAACGCCGGTCTTTGCTTTCTTCGAAGTATCCGCGGACGACCGCTTCGTCCGCACCCGAAACCTCGCAGTACCCGGATATCGCCTCGTTCACGAAATTGAGAAATTCCTCGCCGTAATGCGAAGAAGGGCTTTCCTTCACAGCGTTGCTGTCCGCCTCGCGGATCATCGCGGACGGATGGTACAGCAGCTGCCCGAGCGCAGACAAGCCGTCGACAAAAGCTTCGTGATTCGCGCTTTCCTCGGCGCGCTCCTCGAGATTGTTCAGATAATAGCCTCTCACCAGCGAAAAAAACACCTCGTTCACCGCATCCAACTTTTTGAAAAAATCCTCGTCCGGATTGGCAATCGACTTTTCTATGGAAGGATTGACGGCGGAGAGCAGCGAATAAAATTCGATGTTGTCGATGTCAACGCCGCTTTCCTTTTCCAGCGCGTAGAGAAGATCCTCATAATCGCCCGTCAAGTCGCCCTCGTTGACGGCCTTCGCGCCCGCCAAGTGAAAGAGCAGCTTGCCCAAGTTCACGAAGTAATACGGGTATCCGTAATAACCGCCGTCCACCTCCTGGCTCCAGAATTCCGTAACGCCTTCTTCGAGCGCGGTCAAACCGATATCCGAAGACATGGCGTGCCGGAATTCGTGCGTCAACGCGCTTTCGACGCTTCCCGCCACCTGATCGCGGCGGACGACGATCTTGTTCGGATGGGAAAAATACGCGGCCACCTCCGGATTTGAAAGAAACATCGCATCGTTTTCCGATGACACGATGTCAACCTTGATGTTTCGCGCGTTATGCGCGAACAGCGCCGCGCCTTTCGCGCTTCCCGCCTCTTTGCTCCAATTGTAGAGGGAATTCTTGAATGTGTCCCGAACGACGTCCGAGAATATGAATTCGTTTTCGCTTAAGGCCTTCGTCGCGGCCGAGAGCAATACCTCGCTGTAACCGTTTTCGAGCGCCCGCAATATCTCGGTCTCGCTCTCGCCTCGCTCGAGCATGGAGAAAGCCGCCTTTTCGCCGTCTATGCGCCCTTCCTTGTAAAGCTTTGCGATCACGGAAGTCCCGCCCGATTCCGGCGGCGCGGGCGCGTAGAGCGCGTCGTACAGGAAACAGACCGCGTCTCCGCGCGAAAACGCGTATCCCGCCGCGTCACGCTCTTTGTAATAAGCCGTTTCCCACTCGTCCAGAAGCCCCGCTTCATGCGCGAAATCCAAGGCCTCGTCGTAGGAAAACGCTCCGGCCCCGTCGTCGTATCCGAGAAGCCTGAGCAGCATCGTCGCGTATTGTTTCGCCGTTATCGAATCGCCCGCGCCAAAGCGTTCGGCGCTTACGCCGCGCGCGAGACCCGTCTCTCGGCCATAGCCCGCGTAAGCCGCCGCCCATTCCGGAACATCCGCAAAACCGCTCTCGCGGTCTTGCGCGAGCGCTTCCTCCTCCGCGCCGAGCAGACGAACGACCGTAACGAGGGCCTCCATGCGCGTAAGGCCGCGATCGAGCTCCGGGCCGTTTTCGGTGCCTTTGAAAAGCCCCAGATATTTCAAAAATTCCACTTTATGCGAATCGGCTTTCGGAACGGCGTGTCTCGAGACGAACAAGCGCGTGTACTCGCTCATGTCGGGCGACACTCCCGCGCCAAACGCGGCGTCGAAGCTCGTTAAAAAAACGAATATGGAAATAAAAAGAGAAATCGCCTTCTTCATTGCCATTCTTTCCGTCAATTAACTTGATTTTGGCGATTTTTCGAAAATCCCGGCGAGACAAAATCCGAAAATCGCGCATGCGATGACTCAACCATAATACATCTTTGCTTTTGCGGCGTCAAGCGCCAAATACCTGTGAATGAAATGATCCAAAGCCTGTGGAAAACCCAAATGTCTTAAAAAATGCCCTTTTTTTATGCGATTTGACTGTGGATAAACCGCATTGCTTTAAAAAAATTCCACCCTATTTATAAAAGTAAGTATTGATAGGCGCTTTGATATTTGTTATGATAAAATACACCGTGACGCAGGAAAATCATCCGCAGACAGGAAGGATAATTCATGGAAAACATGTCTCAAATATGGAAGAAAACGCTTGAAATCCTGCAGTCGGAATTGAATCCCGTCAGCTACGAAACATGGGTTCAGCCTTTGCGTCCCTTCAAGATGGACGACAAGCAAAAGCTTTTTTGCCTCTCCACAAACAACGAATTCGTCAAATCCACGCTCGAAAGGCGCTACCTTTCCATTATAGAAAACGCGCTTTCCACCGTCCGCGGCGAAACCGTCAAAGCTTCCGTTTCCTTGCTTGAAGACATATCTCCGAAAAGAAAGAAGGATACCGACTTCCGCGAAGAAGCCCTTTCCGAGGAGAACATTCCCAATCCGCGTTACAATTTCAACACCTTCGTCGTCGGCAAAAACAATCGTTTCGCCCATGCCGCCGCGGTGGCGGTGGCGGAGGACCCCGCCGTTTCGGAAATTTCCAAAACGGCTTACAATCCCCTTTTTGTGTATGGGGGCGCCGGCCTTGGAAAAACACATCTGATGCATGCCATATGGCATTACATAAATCAAAACAATCCCGAGCTGCGCGTGCTCTACGTTTCTTCGGAAATGTTCACAAATGAATTGATCAAGGCCATAAAGGAACAAAAAACCGTTCAATTTCGCAACAAGTACAGAAACATAAGCGTGCTGCTCATAGACGACATACAATTCATCGAAAAAAAAGAGAGTACGCAAGAGGAGATGTTCCACACCATAAACACGCTCTATGAGGCAAACAAGCAGATTATAATTTCCAGCGACAGACCTCCCAAGGATTTTGTGACGTTCAGCGACAGGCTGCGTTCCCGCTTCGAATGGGGTCTCGTCGCGGACATACAATCGCCGGATTTTGAAACGCGGGTGGCCATATTGAGAAACAAGGCGGAACTCGACGGTTACGAATTGACCGACGATCTCTTGGACGTGATCAATTTGATTTCCGAAAAGATACATTCCAACATCCGCGAATTAGAAGGCGCGCTCAATCGCGTCGTGGCCCACGGAAGTCTGCTCGGAAGAAACATAGACAGAGAACTCGTGCGCGAAACGCTCAAGGACATATTTTCTTCAAAGGAAAATCAGCCGTCCGCGGGTGACATAAAAAAACACGTGTGCGCTCACTTCAACATCAAAATTTCCGATATGGAATCCGCAAAAAGGGCGAGAAAATTTTCTTATCCGAGACAAATCGCCATGTTTCTTTGCAGAAGAATGACGGATTTGTCGCTTCCCAAGGTGGGTGAAGCATTTGGAAACAGGGATCACACGACGGTTCTTCACGCCGCCGAAAAAATAGCGAATGAGATAAAAATCAACGAAGAATTGAAAGAAATTCTTTCAAAATTGGAAGAGAACATACGCAACGGCTGAACAATCTTTCAACGCATATATTCACAGGCTTTGAAAATCAAAAATCGTTGAAATTTTCTTATCCACAGAATTTATGCACATATCCACAGCCCCTATTACTGTTACTGCTCTTTTTATTTAAAGAGAAAGAGGTCTCGCCATGAAATTTGTATGCAATCAATCCGATTTAACAAAAGCGCTTTCCACGGTGTCGAGGGCCGTCACTTCGAGAACCACCATTCCCATTTTAAAGGGAATATTGATCAATGCGGAAAATGAAGATTTCATATCCCTGACCGCTTCGGATCTCGACATAAGCATAGAAACGCGCATAAACGCTTCCGTTTCGGAGAGGGGATCCATCGTGCTTCCTTCAAAGTTGTTTGGAGACGCCGTAAGAAAGTTGCCGCAGGGAAACGTTTCTTTTCAAGAGAATGAAAATGGAAATGTGGATATAAAATGTCTCAAAACGAATTTTAAAATCATGGGCATACCCGCCGACGAGTTTCCCAAGATATACGGGAATATGGACGGTGAAAGAATATCTTTGGAAAAAAAGACGCTGCGGGAAATGATCAGAAAAACCTGCTTTGCCGCGGGGACGGATGAAACGAGAGGCATCATAACGGGCGTATTGATGGAACTCAAAAAAGGCATGATTCATATGGTCGCTTTGGACGGCTTCAGGATGGCCGTCGTGCGCGAAAAAACCAAAAATGAAGACGAGAAAAGCATTATAATACCCGCCGGAATCATGAGTGAGGTGGGAAGAATAATGTCGGACGCAGAGGAATCGAAACCCGCCGCCCCTTCCGGCGAAAAAGAAGGCGAAGAAATTGCGGAAAAGGAAGATTTTTTTGAAATTCTTACGGATGGAAAAAAAGCGGTGTTCGATTTAAAGAACACCGTTGTTGTTTCTCGGCTTTTGGAAGGTTCCTTCGTAAAATACGAAGACATATTGCCAAAGGAATTCAAGACATCCTTACTGCTGAATAAAAACGAAATAAAGGATTCCGTGGAGAGGGCATCCGTTCTCATAAGAGAAGGCAAGAATAATTTTATAAAAATAGAAATTTTAGATGGAAGGATGGTGCTGACGTCGAGAAACGAGGAAGGAAGCTTTCGCGATGAGATTGCGACGGATCAGAAGGGCGACGATTTGGAGATAGGATTCAACGCGAAATTCATAGCGGACGCGCTCAAAGCGGTTTCGGACGAGGAAATCAGAATGGAATTCAATACGTCCGTGACACCCTGCCTCATACGGCCGACGGAGGGAAACGCTTATGAGTATTTGGTGTTGCCGGTGCGGCTCGCGTCGGGATGAGTGAACGCCACGCAATTTTTGTAAAAAAGACGGTATGGAAAAATGCGCATAAACAGGCTTGAGCTTTCGGATTTCAGAAATTACGAGAAGCAGATTTTGTTTTTTCACGAAAAGACGAACATCATTCTCGGAAACAATGGACAGGGAAAATCCAATTTGCTCGAAGCCATATACATGCTTTCCATGGGAAAATCCTTCCGCACGCAGAAAGATTTGGAGATGATTCGCTTTGGGGCGAATTTTTTGCGCGTCTGCGGATCATTTGAGAAGGGCGGAAGAACCACGGAAACGGAGGTGATGCTGTCGGGTGAGGAAAAAAAATTCAGAATTGACGGATTTTTGGGTTCAAAAAACGCGGATTTATTGGAAAACGTTTATATGGTGGTTTTTTCCCCGGAGGATATGCGCATCGTAAAGGAGGATCCGGACAAAAGGCGCAGATTCATGGATCGCGAGCTTTTTCAGATAAAGCCCTTGTACTACAAGGATCTTTCGCGATACAAGAAATCCGTTTTGCACAGAAACGCCGTTCTCAAGGCCGAAATTCCAAACGAGGACATGCTGGACGTATGGGATGAAAATCTGTTCAAATACGGCTCGAAAATAATAAGGGAACGGAGATATTTCATAGAAAAATTAAAAAAAATAAGCATGGACATTCACGCTTCCGTTACCGACGGCAAGGAATTTTTGGAGGTTTCCTATGCGCCGGACATAGCGTTCGCGGAGGACTCGGAGGAGCAGAGGGATATTTTTATCGGCAGACTGCGCGAGTGCAGAGCTTCCGACATGGCGCGTAGGTTTACGGGCGCGGGGCCGCATCGCGACGATATGAGCGTATTTATAGGAGGCATGGACGTGAAGCGTTTCGGCTCGCAGGGGCAGCAGCGAACGGCGGCGCTTTCGCTGAAGCTGGCGGAGCTTTCCATCATCAAGGAGGAAACGGGCGAAGACGCGATCATCCTCCTGGACGACGTGCTTTCGGAGCTCGACGAGGAACGCCGGCGCTTTCTCATCCGATCCCTTTCGAAAAACCAGGTGTTCATATCGGCCGCCGAGATGAGCGCCGAGATCAGGGAGAGCCTGCCCGCGGGCCGGGTGTACTTCGTTTCGGCCGGCCGCGCGGAGCCGGCCGATTTTTACGGCGAAAACGCGGAGGACGCGGAAAATTTATTTTATAAAGTATGAAAACAAGGGAGGTGTTATCAATGATCGACGAAAACAAAATGATGGAAAACAGCAAAAAGAAGGTCAGTGTCAAATTTATTTTTCTAATCGTGACTCTTGCGGTTTTGGCGTTTTTTGCGTTGTCGGTGATATTCTTAATGAATTATTTGTCGAAAAACGACGTAGGAGGTCAATTTCTGCGGGAAATGGCATTGATGGCCTCCAAAGACGTCGACAAGATAGAGGAAGAATATGGATCTTATTCCGTTCCGGAGGAATGGGTGATCGTTTCAATGGACAAGGAAAGCAAAAAGTATTTTTTTGCCCATGAATCCGAAGCATACGAAAAATACGTCACCAGTATCTCGGTTGCGCCGGGAGAAAATCCGTATTCGGCGGCCGAGCATGAAAATTTTCGTTATGCTATTTTGGATCAGCTGACAACGCAGATGGAAAATTCGGACGATAAATACATTTTGACGAAAGCAAAAGGGGTGTTCACGGAACAGGATTACCCCATGTACATGTTCACGCTGGAAGCGGAGGAAGCGGAAGAAGGAAAAATCCAAGCGACGACGCTGTATTACATCGTGGGAGAAAAAAGACACATATTCATAAACCTGACCGATTTTCACGGTGAAAACGCGAATGGCGCGGAGGAAGCCGCGCAAGCGATAGCGAACAGTTTTGTCTGGAATGAGTAATTGAAAAATAAAATATGCCATAACCGCGAAAATCGCCCCGTGGTTAAAAGAAAACGCGGCGTCTTATGTTATTTCTCCAATTTCATTTTTGATTTGTAAAATCGCTTGAATTATTGCTTTGTTTGCGATACAATATATTGTTGAGAGTGTTTGTTTCCTTGTTACAGAGAAGGGTTTTTAAGTTATGTCTGCAAGTGTGAATCAACAGAAATACGACGCGGAACAGATACAGGTTCTCGAGGGTCTCGAACCGGTTCGCAAGAGGCCCGGCATGTACATCGGCAGCACGGGGCCGCGCGGTCTGCACCATCTGGTGTACGAGGTCGTGGACAACAGCGTGGACGAAGCCCTGGCGGGCTTTTGCAAGAATATCAGCATTGCGATTCAAAGCGACAATTCCATACTGGTAGAGGACGACGGGCGCGGAATGCCCGTCGATCCGCACCCCACGCTCGGCATTCCCGCGGTCGAGGTCATCCACACGGTGCTGCACGCCGGCGGCAAATTCGGCGGCGGCGGTTACAAGGTGTCCGGCGGTCTGCACGGCGTGGGTGCTTCCGTGGTCAACGCCCTTTCCGAGCGCATGGAGGTCGAAATCAAGCGCAATGGTCTCGTGTACAGGCAGGTGTACGCGCGCGGCGAAACGCAGACGAAGCTCGAGGTCGTGGGCGAGTCGAAGAAGACGGGTTCCAGGACGATGTTCAAACCCGACCCCGATATCTTCGACGAGGTGGATTTCGATTACGACACGCTGGAACACCGCCTGCGCGAGATGGCATTTTTAAACAAAGGAGTTAGAATCAACCTTTCGGACGAGCGCGAGGGGCGCAAGAAGAAGGAATCCTTTTATTACGAGGGCGGCATACGCGAGTTCGTCAAGCATCAGAACGCGACCAAGGAGCCGATCCATCCCGACATCATCTATTTCGAGGCGAA
>JAISMX010000085.1 GCA_031276515.1 Eubacteriales Family XIII. Incertae Sedis bacterium
GTTTGTTGCTTGAGAAATATTCCAAAAATAGGAACAAGCACTATGTACAGCGTGGTGATGAAGCCCGCCTTGGACGCGGTGGTGAACACGAGCCCGATCTGCTGAAAATTGGAGCCCGCGAAGAGCACCAGCCCGCACAGGAAGCCGCCCCAAAGCAGAGCCTTCCGTTCGTCGTTCCAAAATCCCGCCGCCTTGCCCGCCGCGCGCGCGGCCGCGGCCGGCGAAGCGCCTGTCGCCGCAGTCGGCGGAGCGCCGTTTTCGGCGGCCGGCGGAATGCCTGTCGCCCCGGCCGGCGGAATGCCGCGCGCGGCCTTGCCGCGCTTCGCGGCGCCCTGAACGAGGAGCAACGCGACCAGCGTGAGCGCACCCAGCAGGGTGCGGACACCGTTGAAAAAAAACGGCCCGACGTGTTCCATGCCGGAGCGCTGCGCGACGAACGCAAAGCCCCATATCATGGCCGCGAGCATGAGAACGCTCGTGGATTTGATTGCGTTGTTCATTGTGAAATCCCCCAATTGCAAGCGCTCAAACACCGCGCCGGCTTCGATTCGGCGTTTGAGCGGCAAGCTCCCTTTTCATTTGTCGAAACGCGCCCGCCTTCCCCTTTTGCGTTGCGGACACATTCACAATTCAAGTTCTTTTTTCTGCCCTTCGATTTACTTCAAGCAGCAGTTCCTCCGCGAGATAGGCGTCGCTCCGGCAGTGCATATCGGAAATCCCCTCTCGGATTTCCGTGTACAGATTCGATTTGTAGAATACGTCAAACGCCTCGCGGAGCGGTATGCCCGCAAGCTCGGCATACGCGTTGATGACATGATCGCATTTGTGTCCGACAAGGGTGCGATTGGCAATCATTTCAACCTCCGTTTCGCCGCCGAATCCGGCGCCGCAAACAGCAAGGAAAACGGAACTTTTACGCCAAGACTTCGGAATCCTCGTATTCAAGATATCCGTCAATCAGCGCTTGGCTTTTAAAGCAATATTGAAAATTCGGCTTGTTGTACATCAATCGTCCGATGGCTTCCTCCGCTCCTATCAGCTTGTCGAAATAAAGCTGAAGCGTATCGAACACCTTGTCGTTGGCAACGCCGCCGATAACCAAATCCCAATCCGCGTCAACGGGCTTTCCAAGCCGGCAGGCCGTGATGAAATCGAGCCATTCCAAGCTGTGCGTGTCAAATTCGAGAATGTTCGTCTCGGCCGGGAGTTTGTCGTTCGGATTCGGCAAAAACGCGTACATCGACACGGCGGCGGAACCGCGTTCGCGAAGAAAGCGCCCGGCCCAACTTTCCGCCTGCGCTTTCAGAGGCGTGAGATAAAAGCCTTTGCCGAAGTCCGTGCGGCGCCGAGAGTAAGACAAATCCGGCTTTTCGACGACCGTGTATGAACCGTGGTAAAGCATCATTTCAAAACGCCCCGCTTTTGCATGAGTTCTTTCAATTCCCGGACGATGTATTCCTTGCCCTGCGTGTGCAGCGCGTCGTAATAAGGCAGGATGTACGCGTCCAGGATATCGCTGTCTTCCGCGAGCGATTTATAAATTTCATCGCCCGGCACGCCCAATTCGTCGGCCAGCGCCTCGATGCAGAACACCGCGAAAAAGGACTGTTCCGGGGACATTTCCGCGCGTTTGTTCATTGCCCGCCCTCCTCGCGAATGCGGCTCGAAAAAGCCCTTGTCTGTATTGTACACCGCAAGTCTCTTTTCCACAAGTGCGTAAAATTTATTCGCGGCTTCCCGATAACGAAGAACATCCGGCGTGTTTTCCGTTTGACGATTTTAAAGCGTTCATGTGAAACTCGATCGACATCGTTTCTCTATTGCGAGTCGAGATGCCGCAAGACAAACTCGGAAGGCGTGACTATGAATGTTTCTTTTTGTCCAAGAACATTCGCACAATCCGCGACGGATTTCCATGCGGACTGAGAAGTGCGGAAACCATGACGTTTGTGTCCAAAACGACACGAATCATATCCTTGCCGCTTCTCTGCGCTCTTTTCTCGCCGCATTGATTTCGGCGTTGATTTCATCCAAGCTCATACTGTCAAGCCCGCTTCGGATCGCCTCGGTTTGAATGTCGCGCAGCAAAGCCATCGCTTTAAGCCTGTGGACGACGTCGAGCGTTTCTTCAAAATCTCCGGCCGAAACATCGAGAAGCAACACGGCCGGTTTCCCGTTGTCGGTCACAACGAGTTCTTGCCCGGATGACAATCTGTTTCTGATTGTCGCGGGCGCGGCGTCGAATTCCTGTGCGGTGACAAATTCCATATACAAACTCCAATCCTTGTTCGGCAAACCCGGCGCGATCCTTCGCCTTATGAATATTGTACACCCTCAAAAGCTCTCCGTCAACGCGTACAGCGCCAGCGCATAACTCCGCGCGCCGAAGCCCGCTATGCTGCCCGCGCACACGGGCGCGATCACGGAACTGTGGCGAAATTCCTCGCGCGCGGCGACGTTCGTCATATGCACCTCCACGACCGGCGCGTCTACGGCGGCGATGGCGTCGCGAATCGCTATGCTGTAATGCGTGTAGGCGGCGGCGTTCAGAATGACGCCGTCCGCGCCGGCGGCGTTCTGTATCGCCGTCACAAGCTCGCCTTCGGAATTGCTCGCAAAAAATTCGCATTGCGCGCCGAGCGCGGCGGCCTTCTCCGCGAGCTTCCCGTTCAGCGCGTCCAGGCTCATCGCGCCGTATTTGTCCGGCTCCCGCCCTCCCAGCAAATTCATGTTCGGCCCGTTGATCACCACTATCCGCTTCATTCGCTCCTCCCTCACGCTATCCTCTCATGGAATAACAACCGATCACCTCAAAATACTCGCATGCCGACGCCGCATGCCGCAGCGTGGCCGCCGCGCGCTCGTCGAGGATGTTGGCCCGCACCTCCGCGAAGAAGCGGTACTTGCCCGCCCCGGAGGGCCGCGATTCGAGCTGCAGCAGATTCATCCCGCCCGCCATGAGGGGCAGCAGCATCTCGCACAGCGCGCCGCTCCTGTGCTCCGTGGAAAAGGTGAAAGAAATCAACTCGTCGCTTTCGTCGTACTCCGGCTCGGGCGATATGACGACGAAGGAGGTCCTGTTTTCCGCCGAATCCATGATGTCGGGCACGAGCACGCGAAGCCCGTTCAGCTCGGCCGCGCGGCGCGAGCCTATGGCCGCCGTCTTCCCGCCTTTGTCCGCGGCCGCCGTCTCCGCCGCCACGGCCGTGTTGCGGCAGGCGGTCAGATCCCAGGATTTCCCTCTCAGGAACTTCGCGCATTGCCGGAAGCCCTCGGAATGGGAGAACACCTCCCTTATGTCGCTCCGCTCCACGCCGGCGGGCGCGAGCAAACAGTGACGGATGTCGATCCACGTCCGCGCGACGATGAAGCAGCCGTATTTCCTGAGCAAATCGTAGGTTTCGCCTATCGCGCCGGTCTTGGAGTTTTCGATGGCGACAACGCCGTAATCGGCCCGTTTTTCCCGCACGGCCACGAACAGATCCTCGAAGAATTCCACGGGCAGCTTTTCGGCCTCGGGAAAAAGCGCGGCGAGGGCCTGCTCGCTCCACGCGCCCGGCACGCCCTGAAACGCGCAGGTGACGCGCCCGCCCGGCGGCTTTCGCGGCGGCGGCAGCAGCGGCCACTCCGACGGAAACAGCGTCTTGCGCTGCCGCTCCTTGGATATGGCGATGATGGAGCGCATGAGCAGCGCGACCTCGCCCCGCTGCGCCTCGTCGGCGGCGAGAGCCATGGCCCGCTCCACCACTTGGCGCTCGCGCGATTCGTCCGTGATCGCCATGTTTTCCATGCCCTTGATTTCGGCGATTCGCCCGGCCGTTTCCATGCGCTCCTTGAACAGCGCGATCATCTTGCCGTCGATTCCGTCGATCTCTTTCCTCAGCTCGTTCAGTCGTTCCTTTGCATTCATCTCACACTCGCTCCTTCAAAAATGGCGTGGCGACTACGCGATCGCGGCGCGCAATTTTTCTATCTTCTGCATCAGCCTATCAAACAAAAACGGCGTTATGGACTGCTGGCCGTCGCACAGCGCCTTGTCCGGGCGGTCGTGAACCTCTATCATGATCCCGTCCGCCCCCGCGGCGACGGCCGCGAGCGCCATCGGGCAGACCAAATCCCAGTATCCGGTTCCATGGGAAGGATCCACTATAACCGGCAGATGCGACTTCTTCTTCAAAACGGGAATCGCGGAGAGATCCAACGTGTTGCGCGTCGCGGTCTCAAAGGTGCGTATGCCCCTTTCGCAGAGGATGACGGAACTGCCGCCGCCCATCAGTATGTAGTCCGCCGCCATGAGCATTTCGTCTATCGTACACGAGGAACCGCGCTTCAGGAGCACCGGCTTGCCCAGGCGCCCCACCTCCGTGAGCAGTGGGAAGTTCTGCATGTTGCGCGCGCCGATCTGAATGACGTCCACGTCTCGCTTGAATACCTCGGCGTATTCCTGCGACATGATTTCCGTGACGATGGGCAGGCCCGTCTTCTCCCGCGCGATCTTCAAAAGCTCCAGCCCGTCGAGCCCGAGCCCTTGGAAGGAATAGGGGGAGCTGCGCGGCTTGAAGGCGCCGCCGCGCAGAAAGTCGGCGCCGGAGTGGCGCACGTCGCGCGCGATGGAAAGCACCTGCTCCTCCGTCTCCACGGAGCAGGGGCCGGCCATGACCGTGAAAGCGCCGCCGCCGATCTTCCGCCCGGCGATCTCATAGGAGGAATCCTGCGGATGAAAGCGCCGGCCCGCCAGTTTGTACGGCTCCGACACCTTCATCACGCGCTCCACGCA
>JAISMX010000134.1 GCA_031276515.1 Eubacteriales Family XIII. Incertae Sedis bacterium
CCGAGAATGGCATGGAATTTTCCGGCAGAGGCCTCTCCACCGACGTGATCGAAGCCGGCATACACGCCTATGTGAACGCCGTGAACAAGATGCTGTACGCCGAATCGGAAGCCGCGGGGCAAGCGCAGTAAGGAGACGCTTTATAGGGCCGACGGGACGGTATTGCCCGGAGGCGGGGTTGCGGGCATACGAGCGGAATGAACGAAGTGAATGAAGCGCCCGCACGAGCGTCAGCGACCCGCCGGGAGGGCAATACCGTCCCAAGCGGCCCGGCGAAGGTTCATTCCTTTATACAGTTGAGCAGTTACCAAAGAAAGGAAATGATTCAAATGGGCATGACCATGACACAGAAGATCCTCGCCGCGCACGCGGGCCTGAAGCGCGTCAAGGCGGGCCAATTCATCGAGGCCAAACTCGACATCGTTCTCGCCAACGACATCACCGGACCACCCGCCATCAAGGAATTTGAAAAAATGGGCGTAAAAGGCGTTTTCGACGCGAACAAGGTGGTGCTCGTGCCGGATCACTTCACCCCCAACAAGGACATCCAAGCGGCGGAGCAATGCAAGCTTCTGCGCTCCTTCGCCGCCGAGCGGGAGATCGCGAACTACTTCGAAGTCGGCGAGATGGGCATCGAACACGCGCTCCTGCCGGAAAAGGGGCTCGTCGTGGCCGGCGACGCGGTGATCGGCGCCGATTCCCACACCTGCACCTACGGCGCGCTCGGCGCCTTCGCCACGGGCGTGGGCTCCACGGACATGGCCGCCGGCATGGCCTCGGGCAAGGCGTGGTTCAAGGTGCCGGCCGCGATCCGCTTCGAGCTCGTCGGCAAACCCGGCAAGTGGGTGAGCGGCAAGGACGTGATCCTGCACATCATCGGCATGATCGGCGTGGACGGCGCCCTCTACAAATCCATGGAATTCATGGGGCCGGGTCTCAAGCGTCTCTCGATGGACGACCGGCTGTCCATGGCGAACATGGCGATAGAGGCCGGCGCGAAGAACGGCATATTCGCGGTGGACGAGCAAACCCGCGCCTACATGAAGGCGCACAAGTGCAAGAACAAGGCCCTCAAAAAGCGCATCCGCGTCTATGAGCCGGATGCGGACGCCGTCTACGAGCGCGAGATCCGCGTCGATTTGTCGAAGATACGGCCGACGGTGGCCTTCCCGCATCTGCCCGACAACACGCGAAGCATCGACGAGGTCGGCGACGTGCGCGTCGACCAGGTCGTGATCGGCTCCTGCACGAACGGGCGCTACGAGGACATGAAGACGGCCGCGAAGATATTGAAGGGGCGCAAGGTGGCGAAGGGCGTCCGCTGCATCATCTTCCCCGGCACGCAGCGCATCTATCTGGACTGCGTCCGCGACGGCTTCGCGGAGATCTTCGTGAAGGCCGGCGCCGTGCTCTCCACGCCCACCTGCGGCCCCTGCCTCGGCGGACACAGCGGCATATTGGCGGCGGGCGAGCGGGCGATTTCCACCACGAACCGGAATTTTGTGGGGCGCATGGGGCACGTGGATTCGGAGGTGTATCTGGCGAGCCCGGCGGTGGCGGCGGCTTCGGCTGTAAGGGGGCGCATCTCCAACCCCGAGGAGTTGTAGGTGACTATTCAAACGCCACGCAATTTTTGCCCATCTCGGAACCTGCCGCCCCATATTGGCTTCCTCACGTACGTCTTATGTACGCTCCGGGAGCCAAATGGGTCGGCAGAACCCGATCTGAACAAAAATATCGCGGCGTTTGAGTAGTTTTTTATTGGAGTAGATTGAGAAAGCAACACACGGAGGCAAAAACATGGGTATAGCGCACAAATACGGCGAAAACGTCGATACCGACGTCATCATCCCGGCCAGATATCTGGTGACGTCCGATCCGGCCGAACTGGCCAAGCACTGCATGGAGGACATGGACGGGGCCTTTGCCGCGCGGGTGCGGCCCGGCGACGTCATCGTCGCGGGCAAGAACTTCGGCTGCGGTTCCTCGCGCGAGCACGCGCCCATCGCGATCAAGGGCGCGGGCGTGGCCTGCGTCATCGCGCCGACCTTCGCGCGCATATTCTATCGCAACGCGTTCAACACGGGTCTGCCCATCCTCGAATCCGAGGAGGCCGCCGCCGGGATCGACGCGGGCGACGAGGTGGAGGCGGATTTCGCCGCGGGCGTGATTCGCAACGTCACAAAGGGCGAAACCTATCGCGCGGAACCCTTCCCGCCCTTCATATCGCGGCTGATCGAAAGCGGCGGGCTGGTGGAATACGTGAAATCCGCGAAGTAGATTTGATGGTATTATTTATAAGCAAATGCTCAAATATACCAAGCAAAACCACTCGAACGCCGCGTTGGTTTTGTTCAAAGCAGTAACATTTGGAAAGGATTGATTTATGAACTTCAACATTGCGGTCATCAAGGGCGACGGCATCGGCCCGGAAATCGTGGATCAGGCGATCAAGGCACTCGACGCCGTCGGCGCCGCCTACGGCCACGCCTTTAAGTACGAGGAGCTCTTGGCGGGCGGCGCGGCCATAGACGAAACGGGCAAGGCGCTCCCCGCGCATACCGTCGACGTGTGCAAGCGCGCGGACGCCGTGCTGCTCGGTGCGGTCGGAGGCTGGAAGTGGGACGATCTTCCCGGCAACGAACGGCCCGAAACGGCTTTGCTCGGTCTGCGCAAGGCGCTTGGCCTCTTTGCCAACATACGCCCCGCCCTGCTCTTTGAGGAACTCGCCGGCGCCTGCCCTCTGCGCCCCGAGCTGACCGAGGGCGGCATCGACCTCGTCGTCGTCAGGGAGCTGACGGGAGGCATCTACTTCGGCGAGCGGGGCGTCAAGCAGACCGCGATGGGCGAAGCGGCCTACGACGTGGAGATATACTCCGAGGGCGAGGTGAAACGCATAGGCGCCGTGGCCTTCGACATGGCGCGCAAGCGCGGGAAGAAGCTCACGAGCGTGGACAAGGCCAATGTGCTGGACAGCTCCAGGCTGTGGCGCCGCGTCATGACGAGCTTGGCCGCGGACTATCCCGACGTCGAGCTTTCGCACCTCTACGTGGACAACGCCGCGATGCAGCTCATAAAGAACCCCAGGCAGTTCGACGTGATCGTCACGAGCAATATGTTCGGCGACATCCTCTCCGACGAGGCGAGCATGATCACCGGCTCGCTGGGCATGCTGCCCTCCGCGAGCCTCTCCGCGAGCGGCGTGGGCATGTACGAGCCGAGCCACGGCTCCGTGCCCAAGATGGCGGGCCTCGACAGGGCGAACCCGATGGCCACCGTGCTCTCCGCCGCGATGCTGCTGCGCCACAGCCTCAAGCTCGACGCCGAGGCGAACGCCGTGGAAGACGCGGTCAAGGCCGTGCTCGCGGAGGGTTACAGGACGCCCGACCTCCACACGGAGGGCAAGACGAAGGTGGGTACGTCCGAGGTCGGCGATCTCATCGCCGCGCGGGTGAAACGAGGATAAATTCCCTTTTTTGGAACAAGGAGGAATATTGTGCAAAGATCAAAGATACACACCGCCGCCGCGCCGGCCGCCATCGGCCCCTATGTGCAGGCCAACGTCTTCGGCGACCTGATATTCGTCTCGGGGCAGCTTCCCATCGACCCCGCCACGGGCGAATTCGCGGGCGACACGATAGAGGCGCAGACCGATCGGAGCTTGAAGAACATCGCCGCCATACTGGAAGCGGCGGGCGCGTCCATGAAGGACGTGCTGAAGACCTCGGTGTTCCTGAGCGATATCGAACACTTCGCGGCCATGAACGCCGTGTACGCCGGCTTCTTCGACGCGGACGCGCCGCCGGCGCGCTCCGCCGTCGAGGTGGCGCGACTGCCCAAGGGCGCGCTCGTGGAAATCGAAGCCATCGCCTGCGCCGGATCGAGCCGGAAATAAACGCCGGAAGCGATGGATTACGTATGGAATGAGAAGACGCTCGCTTGGTTCAAAGTCGCGAGCGCGCATACGGGCTTTCACGCCAATCTGGCTCGGCTGGTGCGCCCGCTGATCGCCGATTGCGAGACGATCTGCGACGTGGGCTGCGGGCTCGGTCTGCTCGACCTCGAATTGGCGCAGGACGTGCGAGACATCCTCTGCGTGGATCGAAACGAAGCGGCTATCGGCGCGCTGAACGAACTGCTGCGCGCGCGCGGAACGCGCAACGTCGTCGCGCGCGCCATGGATGCGAACGCGCTCGTCGGGGAGCGTTGGGACGCCGCAATCATGAGCTTCTTCGGTTCCTCGCTCGAGGACATCGCGCGTTTTTTGACGCTTTGCGACAAACGAATGATCCTGATCGTACACGAAAAATCGTCGACGGGCCGCCGCGTGAACGCGATTTCGCTCCGCGCGAAGCCTTTTGGCGCCGCCGAGGTGTCGGGCTTCCTCTCGGAGCGCGGTCTGCGCTTCCGCGAAACGCGCGCCGCGCTCGAATTCGGGCAGCCGTTCAAATCCTTGGCGGACGCGCGGGATTTCATACGAACCTACGCGAGCTTGGCGTCGCACGCGGCGAGCGCCGCGGACGAGGCCGCGTGGGAGCGCCTGTGCGAAGACATGGAGCGCCGCCTTGCCCGGACGGGTCGCGCGGACTATCCCCTGTACCTTCCCAAGCGCAAGAATCTCGCCGTGTTCGCCGTGGAAAAATCCGCGATTCGGGACTTGTCATGAAGCGTGCGAACGAGATATTGAAGAAATATTTCGGCTACGGCGCGTTTCGCGAAGGGCAGGAGGAGGTCATTTCCAATATCCTTGCGGGCCGCGACGCGCTGGCGGTCATGCCGACCGGGGCCGGCAAATCCATCTGCTATCAGGTGCCTGCGCTGCTTTTCGACGGACTCACCCTCGTGATTTCCCCGCTGATCTCGCTGATGAAGGATCAGGTCTCGGGTCTGCTCGAGGCCGGCGTCCGGGCCGCCTTTCTGAACAGCTCGCTGTCCGCCGGCGAATACGGCGAGGTGCTGCGCCGCGCCGAGCGGAACGCGTACAAGCTGCTCTACGTCGCGCCCGAGCGGCTGCTCACCGAAGACTTCCTCGCGCTCGCGACAAAGCTCCCCATCTCGATGATCACCGTCGACGAGGCGCACTGCGTATCCCAGTGGGGGCAGGACTTCCGCCCCGCCTATCTCGACATAGCGAAATTCACGGAAACCTTCGCGAAACGCCCGATATTGAGCGCGTTCACGGCCACGGCCACGAGCAAGGTCAGGGACGACGTCGTCGCCCTGCTGGGCCTCGCGGATCCCTATCTGATCACCACGGGTTTCGACCGCAAAAATCTCCGCTTCGCCGTGAAAAAGCCGCCGGACAAGCTGCAAGCGCTGCTCTCCTATTTGAACGACAACCGGGAAAAAAGCGGCATCGTCTACTGCGCGACGCGCAAGACGGTGGAGGAGGTCTGCGGCGCTCTGCGCGAGAAGGGCTACGCCGCCGCCGCGTATCACGCGGGTCTCGGCGAGCGCGAGCGGCGCGAAAGCCAGGACGACTTCCTGTACGATCGCCGCACCGTCATGGTCGCGACGAACGCCTTCGGCATGGGCATAGACAAGTCGAACGTGGGCTTTGTCATCCATTTCAACATGCCCAAGAACATCGAAAGCTATTACCAGGAGGCCGGAAGGGCCGGACG
>JAISMX010000081.1 GCA_031276515.1 Eubacteriales Family XIII. Incertae Sedis bacterium
GCGCCAGATTTTCCAGTATCTCCGTACTCGGCGTCCCGGGATAGGCCGACGCGAACAGGATACCCGCCTCCCAGGCGCCGCGCGCCACCGCCTCGTTGCCCGTGAGCAGCTTTTTCTCAGTCATCTTCCTCACTCCTCTGCGTATACCCGCCGCCCTCGATCAAGGCGGCTTTATTGCGATATTTCGCGGAGAGCTCCGCCTCTCCGTCGATCTCGTATATATCGGCCAACTCCTTCATGCTTTCGACGTGGGTGGGGTTCAGCTTCAAACCCCGTTTGAACATGTCGACGGCCTCGTCCCTGCGATCCAAACTGATATAGGCCACGCCGAGGTAATAATAGAGCGGCCACCAATCGTTGTACTTGCTTTCCAAATAGGGTTCCAAGGCGGCGAGCCCCTCCGCGAAGCGCCCCGCCAGCACCGCGTTGTAGCCGCGCTCTATCTCGAGCGGGTCGGCGAGCCGGCGCATGCGCTCCTTGATCTCGCGGCGATCGGCCGGGTGCGAGGAATGCTCCAGATAGCGGTTCCAGCTCAGCCGGGCTTTTTGATAGAGGCCCATGTTCAAATACGCGTAGCCGAGGTAGTAATGCGCCTGCGGGAAGCGCGGATGCGCCTCCGTCGTCAGCTCGAAATATTCCAGCGCCTCCGCCTTGAAAAGTCCGACGCGTTCGCCGTCCTCGGCCGCGAGGTAGATCGCGCGGCAGACGCGCGCGTAGCCGTACATGGCCGCGAGCTCCTGCGGTTCGAGGCAGAGCGCGGCGCGAAAGCGAAGACAGGCTTCGTCGTACGCCTCGCGCTCCGCAATGTCCTTGGCCTCGCGAACGAGCCGCGCGGCGGCGGCGCCGCCCGAAACGCGGCGCAGAAATTCGACGTAAGCGCCCGCGTGCGGAAACGAGGGCGACGCGCCCAGAACGCGGGCCATGTTCTCCCCTATGCGCGCGAGGGGCAGACCTTCCCGCGAGCGGAAGGCCGCGAGATCCTCCTCGCGCAGCGGGATGGGTGCGTCCCGCATGAATTCCAATCCGCAACGCGGCAGAAAATCCTCGGAAAGCGTGTCGAATACAAAGCTTTCCGCGTATTTTTTCAGGTATTTGCCCACGCGATCGCGCCGCGCCGTAAAATCCACGGGCGCGGGCCGCGCCGGGCGCTCGGCGCCGGCTCCGGGCAATTTATCCAAGTGTTTGCCGAATAAGGGCATACAAATCCCTCGTTCTCATTAGAGCATACGGAAGCGTTCGTCTTTTAGCATACCCGCATCCTGCATCGCCTCGTCGAGCCGGGCCAGCATGCGCGCCTTGTCCTGCGGCAGAGTGCCGCGCAGCGATACGTAGTTCGACGCGTGATTGCTGCGGAACACGCAGCTGCGCCGCACCTCCGTGTGCTCCAGCAGGAGCCGCGTCTCCTCCAGGACTTCCATGGGCGACAAGAGCTCGAAACGCCCTTCGCGGATGTCCGCGCAGAGCGGCGCCGGCGGCTCGACCATCAGCGTCAGGAGACCGATGTACGAGGGGGACGCTTCGGAGATCATCGTGCCGCACTCTATGGCGTGCTCCCGCCAAGCCTTGCGGCCCGCGAGGCCGGATATGAAGGTCGCCGAGGCGGCAATGCCCGCGTCCTCGATCTTTTCGATGGCTTCTATGATCTGCGCGCGCGTCGCGCCCTTTTTCACCTCCAAAAGCACCCTGTCGCTTCCGGATTCCGCGCCGATGTAGACAATGCCGAGCCCCGCGTCGCGCAGCGAAACGAGCTCCTCACGCGTCTTGCGCAGCGCGTCCTGCGGCGAGCCGTATATGCCGACGCGCTCGCACTCCGGAAAGAGCGCCCGGATCTTATCGAGTATGCGCAGCAGTTTGTCGGTCTTGAGGACGAGCGCGTCGCCGTCCGCGAGGAATATGCGTTCCACGCGCCTGTACGCGCGCCGCGCCTCTTCGAAATCCCGCAGGATATCCTCCTCTTTGCGCAGACTGAAAGGTTTGTCCTTGAACATGCTGCAAAACGTGCAATCGTTGTGCGCGCAACCGAGCGTGACCTGCACGATCAGACTGTAGGCTTCGCTGGGCGGTCTGTATACGCTCCCTATGTATCTCATTTATACCTCTTAAATCTATTGCAATTCAAATGCCGCGATAGTTTTGTTCGGATTGGGTTCTGCCGACCCATTTGGCTCCCGGAGCGTACGTGAAGCTACGTGAGGAAGCCAATATGGGACGGCAGGTTCCGAGCCGGGCAAAAATAGCGCGGCGTTTGAATTGCCACCTTACATCCGCTCGGGCGCGGCCATGCCGAGAAGCCGCAACCCATTCCCCATCGTCTGCCGCGCGGCGAACGCGAGGGCGAGCTTCGCCCGCTTCTCGGTCTCGTCCTCCGCCAGGATGCGCTCGTCGTGATAGAACCGGTTGAAGGCCTGCGCCACATCCACGACGTGCCGCGTCACGATCGAGGGCTCGTATTTTTCGCCGGCCTCGCGCACCGCGTCCGGAAAGCGGTAGATCAGCTTCGCGAGCGCGTAGGCGCTTTCGCTCTCCCGCAGAGCGGGCGCGAGCGCGGCCGCGTCCGCGAGAGCCGCCGCGAGCGCGGCCGCGTCCTTGCGCAGCACGCTTGAAGCGCGCGCGTGGCTGTACTGGACGTAGGGGCCCGTCTCGCCGTCGAAATTCAATATTTTGTCCCAGGAGAACACGTAATCCTTGATGCGATTGTTTGACAATTCCTGGAATATAACCGCGCCGACGCCGACCTGCCGCGCCGTTTCGTCGACGTTGTCGGTGTTCACGTTCTTCTCGATCACGATCTCCCGCGTCCGCTCGATGGCGCGGTTCAGCACGTCCTCGAGGAACACGACGCGGCCCGCGCGCGTGGACATCGTTCCGTCGTCGAGGCTCACGAGGCCGAAGGGGATGTGGACGCAGTCGCCCGCCCATTCGAAGCCCAGAAGCTCGATGATCTTGATCCACTGCCGGAAGTGCAGGTTCTGCTGCGACGCGACGACGTAGATGTTTTTGTGAAAGCCGTAGTGTTCCTGGCGGTAGATCGCGGCGGCGATGTCGCGCGTGATGTAGAGCGTCGAGCCGTCCTTCTTCGTGATCAGCGCCGGCGGCATGTCAAAATCCGAAAGCTCGACGATTTGGGCGCCCTCGGATTCCCGCAGCAGATTTTTTTCCCGCAAAAGCTCGAGCACGCGCTCCATCTTGTTCGAATAGAAGCTCTCGCCCGCATACGAATCGAAGCTTACGCCGAGCATGGCGTAGACGCGGTTGAACTCCTTCAGGCTCTCGTCGCGAAACCACTGCCACAGCGCGCGTTCCGCCTCCTCGCCGCGCTCCAGCCGCGCGAACGCGAGCCGCGCCTCGTCCTCGAGCGAGGGATCCCGCTCCGCCTCCTCGTGGAATTTCGTGTAATACGAGAGCAGACTCCGAATCGGCCGGCGCTCCACATCCTCCCGGTCGCCCCACCTGCGGTAGGCCACGATCATCTTCCCGAACTGCGTGCCGTAGTCGCCGAGATGGTTCACGCGCACCGTGTCGTAGCCGAGAAAGGCATAGATGTTGTTGATGGCGTTGCCGATCACCGTGCTCCTTATATGCCCTATATGGAAGGGTTTGGCAATGTTCGGCGAGGAGTATTCCACGATCACCTTGCGCCCCTTGCCGAGGTCGGAGGCGCCGAAGCGCTCCCGCTCGGAAGCCGCCGCCGTCAAAACCGCGCCGATGAGCGCGGATTTTTTCAGGAAGGCGTTCACATAGGCGTTCACGGCTTCGACCCGCTCAAAAATCTCCGCCCCGCCGAGGCTCTCCGCCATCTCGCGCGCGATCTGCGGCGGCGCCTTGCGCAGCGCCTTCGCGAGCCTGAAACAGGGAAAGGCGTAATCGCCCATTCGGCTCTCCTGCGGAATTTCGATCATCTCCCGTATCTCGTCCGCGCACAGGCCCGCATCGCGGCCCTGCGGCGATTTTGCGATCTCCTTCGCTATCTCATCCTTAAAATCCAACACGCGCAACCTCCGTCTGTGTTGTCACTACTCACCCACCACTCCATTTTTGTTTATGCCCGGAACTTGTGAACGGGTACCCATCTCGGAACCTGCCGCCCCATATTGGCTTCCTCACGTACGTCTGTGTACGCTCCGGGAGCCA
>JAISMX010000078.1 GCA_031276515.1 Eubacteriales Family XIII. Incertae Sedis bacterium
AGCGACAGGAATTCCTCGCCCGTAATCGAATCGTTGGGCCTAAAGCCGTTTTCGTCGCGCCATGTCGCGAAGCCGGAAGAACCCCACTTGCTTATGACACCCGCCGCCCAGTGGCCCGCATGGCCCGCGGGGGCTTCGTTTTCGCTCGGGGCCGCGTCTTCGCTTGGAACCGCGCTTTCACCCGGGGCCGCGTCTGCGCCCAGAGCCGCGTCTGCGCCCGGAGCCGCGCTTTCGCCGGCCGTGACGCGTATGTGGTTGGCGTGGCAACCGGAACCCATCCAGCACGTGAACAAAATATCTCCCGCCGCCTCCGGCGTGAATTCGTAGACGAAGTTCTTGCCTTCTTTCAGCGTAATATGTCCTTCATTTTTGTTGTGTGAATCGCTTCCCCAACCCAAGCCCGGAATCTTGATCGTCTTTTCGCAATCCATTCCTCCGCTCGGCAGCGAACCGGACGCGGCGTATACGTACCATCTCACCGGAACGCCCGCTTCGACGATGAGTTCGGTCGTCTCCCAAAGGTCTTCGTAATCCGTCGTGATTTCCGCAATGTGCGCTCCGGGCGACTTTGCTCCGCTTTCCGCGATCCTGTCGAACAAAACCAAGGCCTGCGCCCGCGTGAGCTCGTCCCGCGCTCCGATGTTTCCATTGCCGTAACCGGAAAAATAACCCGCGTGAATCGCCGCCGCGAGATAGGGCGCGTATTCCGCGTCGATCGTCGCCGCGTCGCCGAATGCGCGCAGCGCGTGCGATTCCGCATTCGCGTCGAGGTTGAGCGCAAGCGCGACGACCTTTGCCGCCGCCTGCCTCGTTACCGCGTCGCCGTGCGCGCCCTCGTGGGCCGAAGTGTCCGCGTGGCTTATGGCCGCAATGAGCGACAGGAATTCCTCGCCCGTAATCGAATCGTTGGGCCTAAAGCCGTTTTCGTCGCGCCATGCCGCGAAGCCGGAAGAACCCCACTTGCTTATGACACCCGCCGCCCAGTGCCCCGCATGGCCCGCGGGGGCTTCGTTCGATGCGGCCTCGCCGCCACCGGCCGCGTGATCGTGCGTCTTTCCGTCCGTCGTTGCTTCGTGCGTCGTTTCGTGCGTTGCTTCGTGCGCGAGGGCGGGCGACGCGCTCGCCGACAAAAGCGCCGACGTCAGCAGGAGGACAAAGATTTTCTTAAAAAATTGCTTTTTCACGGTGATTCAAACTCCTTTCGGTAACATCTTCATGGTTTTGCCGCTGCGTTTTTCCTACAACGTCACTACTCAGCTATTTAAATCAGAACTACTCACACGTCGCGCAAGTTTTGTTCAGATCGGGTTCTGCCGACCCATTTGGCTCCCGGAGCGTACATAGACGTACGTGAGGAAGCCAATATGGGGTGGCAGGTTCCGATGAGCACCTATCCCCATTTACGAAGTAAATGGCAGGAAGGTGCCACTCGAGAACTTCCCGGCTTCAGCCGGGTGAAGTTCACCGTGATGGGCAAAAATGGCGTGGTGGGTGAGTAGTAACCCTACAACATCGGCATTGAATTTTTGATGATCTTATCGGTGACACAGGGATGACAATGCGCATAAGCGACACCTCCTCAATTCAATAACATACTATAAATATATGTGTTATATGTTTATAGTATACCACGGGAATTCGCCTTGTCAATGGGTTTATGTGTTTTTTATAGATTTTTTATGGATTTTATATGGATTTGCTGCGATTGCACAAAAAAAACAGGGGGTTCTCCCTGTTTTTCCTGCGTGAACTTCGGCCTTAACGGACGCTATTTTGCGATGCTTACGGTGAAGACCGTCCGCACACCCGGCTCGCTCTCAACGCTTACCGTGCCGCCGAGCGCGGTCGCCAGCGCGCGAACGATGGCCAGTCCGATTCCCGCGCCGCCGGTTCCTCGGGCGCGCGATTCGTCGGTACGGTAAAAGCGCTCGAATATCAGAGGCAGATCTTTCGCGGAAATTCCGCAGCCGTTGTCCGCGACCGTCACCTCAAAGCGGTCGGATAAGTCGCGGGCGTTCACCTCCACCGTGCCGCCCGCAGGCGTGTATTTCAGCGCATTTGAGATCAGGTTCACGAGAATGCGCGTCAGCTTTCCGCTGTCGGTGTTGACGCGAAAGCGCGCGTTTCCGCAGATGAGCGCGACGCCCTTGTCCGCAAAGGCGCCCTCAAAGCCGGCGCACGCCGAAAGGAGCGTTTCGCCCACGTCAAATTCGCCGCGTTCGATTTCAAGCGAGCCGTCCTCCGATTTCGCGAGGGCGTTCAATCCCCCGATAATCCCGTTTATCCGGATGATTTCGTCGAGGCAGTTTTGCAGACGCTCCGGGGATGAAGCGTATACGCCGTCGATCATCGCCTCGATGTTGCATTGGAGCGCGTACATCGGCGTTTTGAGTTCGTGTTCTATGTCCTGCGTCAATCGTTTCCGCAGCCGCCGCTGCTCGGAAAGCACATACGCGAGCTCGTTTACCGCGCGTATGAGACTGCGTATTTCGGTCGTGGAATCGCTTTCGTCGCCGCGCGCGCCATAGTCTCCCTTTGCGATTTCGCGCGAGACCGCCGCGACCTTGGCGATGGGCGACGCGATTCTCCACGCGAGCAGAATCCCGGCGGCGAGCGACAGCAAAAGCGACAGCGCGGTTCCGAACAGCAGCGCGCCGTCGACCGCTCCGATGAACAGGCTCTCGTCGCTCGTGAGATAAAAAGGGCCGTAGTAACCGATTTCGAGCTCGCCCGTTTTGCCCGATTCGTCGTACAGCGCGATATTCTGCGTGGTGTAGCCGCCGTCTATATCCGGATATTCGCGGCGCATATTCGCCGCCATGTCTTCGAGCATGTCCGCGCACATGCCGCTGTTGTGCTCCGCGGCGTCCCAGACGACTTCGCCCGAGGCGTCGCGCAGAACGAGTATCAGGCCCTGCTCCAGCGCCCGTATGCCGATGGACTCTATCGAGCGGCTTTCCCACAGGCCCGACGCGGCGCGGCTCTCTTCCGCGGAGCGTTTGACCTCCGCGATTCGCGTGTCCTGACGATTGAGCAAGTAGCGTTGAAAATTGGAGTCCAGCGCGCGGTGCGCATAGAAAAAAATGAACGCCACCACGCATATCGTCACGAGCGCGAACGCCGCGATCAGCTTCGCTTTCAGCGGAAAAGTCACGACGCGCCCCCTCCCAGCTTGTATCCGAAGCCTCGAACCGTTAAAATATATTTCGGCAGCTTGGCGTCGTCCTCTATTTTTTGCCGGAGCTGTTTGACGTAGCTGTCCACCATGCGCTCGTCGCTGTCGTAGCCTTCGCCGAACGCGATCGCGATCAGTTCGCGCCGCGAGAACGCCTTGCCCGGCTCGCGCATCATGGCAAGCAGAATATTGTATTCGCCGGGCGTGAGATTCACCGGTTCTCCGCGCTTTCGCACCGTGTGCGCGACGTGATTCAGCGCAATCTCATCGCAGACGAATTCCGCGATTTCCGCCTCCTTTCCTCCCGCGACGCGGCGCAGCAGCGCGTCTATTTTCGCGACGAGCAATTTGGGGCCGAAAGGCTTCGTAAGGTAGTCGTCCGCTCCGATTCGCAGGCCGTTGACAAAGCTCTCGTCTTGCGACTTCGCGGTGAGCATGACGATCGGCACGTCGGATTCCGCGCGAAGGAGTATGCACACCTGCTCGCCGCCGATGTCCGGCAGCATGAGATCGAGCACGACGACGTCGGGCCGGAATTCCTTGTGCAGAGACAGAGCCTCAACGCCGCCATAGGCGACCGCGGCGGTGTAGCCGGCCGCCTCGAAATACGCTTTCAGCGTGTCGGCGATGTTCGGTTCGTCGTCGACGATCAGGATTTTGCGCGCCATTTGTGCCGCTCCTTTCGCCGATAGTGTAACATTTTTATTCGCAAAACACAACGCAATTGTCCGGCACCATCCGAAATATTCAGACGCCAACTCGACACGCGGAAAAAGGCGTTTGACATCATATACCAAACCGGCCTTAAATTCAATCAGATATCCAAGCCCGCCCAATACCCGCGCCGCAGCGCTTCCGTCACCTTCTGCGGTTTCACGCAGTCGCCCACCAACACAACCTCGGGGGCCGCGTCGAGCAGCTCGTCCGCGACGCCGCGCAGAGGTCTCTGCCCAACAGCCACCAGCACCGTATCGGCGGGAAAAAGTTTTTCCTCGCCCGTCGCGAGCTTGGCCAAGAGTCCCTCTTCCGTTATGCCAAGACCCGTCGTCCCCGTCGAGACGGAAACGCCTCGTTTCTTCATCTCCGCCAAGAGTATCGGCCTGTGCTTCGCGTTCGCGTCCGCGGCGACGTCCGGCAGCATCTCCACGACCGTGACGGTTTTGCCTTCCTGCGCGAGATGCACGGAAGCCTCGCAGCCCACCAGCCCGCCGCCCAGTATGACGACGTTTTGGCCGATCGACACCCCGTCCTCCGAGAGGTCGTTCGCGACCACGGCCTTGGGGCCGTCTATGCCGGGAATCGGCGGCACGATGGCCTCCGCGCCCACGGCGACGACGAGGACGTCCGGCGCTTCTTTCTCCGCGATCTCCTTCGTAAGCGCAACGCCTGTGATCACCTTCACGCCGCTCAGCTTCATGGTCAGGGCCTTGGAGCGAGCGAGATCGTAAAAATCGTCTTTAAAGGATATCTTGCGTTCGCACCTCAGCGCGCCGCCGAGCTCGTCCCGCTTCTCGTAGAGGGTGACGTCGTGTCCGCGCTCCGCCGCGGTGATGGCGGCCTGCATACCGCCCGGCCCGCCTCCCGCGATGAGCACCTTCTTGGGTTTCGTGGGCGGATAGGCATAGCGGTATTCCAATTCCTTGCCGATGATGGGATTGACGGAACACACGCGCGTCTGCGTGTGCAAGCGCTCCGCCAAGCAGGTAAAGCAGCGAATGCAGCGCGTGATCTCCTCGTCTCTGCCCAATATGACCTTCCGCGGCAGCTCGGGATCCGCAAGCAGCGCCCGCGCCATCTCCACGACGTCGGCCTTCCCCGAAGCGATGATTTCTTCCATCATGGCGGGGTCGTTCAGCGCGCCGAGCGTGGACACGGGAACCTTGACGTGTTTCTTCATTTCCGCCGCGAAACGCACGTTGCAGCCCCGGGGATCGAACATGGACGGATGCGTGCGGTCGAAGCTGTTTTCGTAGGAGCCCGTGGAAACCTGCAAAAGGTCGATCTTGTCTTCGACAAGCTTTGCAATCTCTATCGCTTCCTCGAAGCTGTTGCCGCCTTCCACGTATTCCTCGGCGCTGAAGCGCAGCTCTATCGGAAAGCCCTTGCCCACGGCCGCGCGTATGGCGTCCAGCACCTCGATCAAGAAGCGCGCGCGGTTTTCGAGACTGCCGCCGTACGCGTCCGCGCGCCTGTTCGAAGCCGGTGACAGAAATTGGTGCAGGAGCCATCCATGCCCGGCGTGCAGCAGCACCATATCGAAACCCGCGCGTTTGCACAGGGCCGCGCCGTCGCCGAAGGCCTTGACGATCTCCGCGATGAGTTCCACCGGCATCTCCTTGATCGGAGCGCCGCTGGGCAGAACCTCGTCGCTGGGGCCGTAGCGCACGTTCCGCTTCTGAATGCTCTTGTCGAGCTGATCGACGTCGGAGAACTTGCCTCCGTGCGATATCTCTATGGACGCCGCGGCGCCGTGCCGCTTGATCGCGCGCGCCAGATCCGTGAGACTCGCAAGCACAAATTCTTCTTGCAGGTTCACCATACGCGTGTGACTCCTGCCCGTGGCCGCGTGTACGACGCCTTCGCTGCAGCAGACGACGGCCGCGCCGCCTTTGGCGCGCAGCTCATAAAACGCGATCGCGGCGGGGCTGAAATGCCCGTCCGCCGAGATGTCGGGATGTCCCATGGGCGCCGAGAGCATCCTGTTTTTAAAGGTCACGTTTCCGATTTTGATGGGTGCGCAAAGATGAGGGTATTTTCGCTCCATGGTATCCTCCGCTGTTTTCCTTATGGATATAGTTGATATAACTGCAAAAAGACACTGAACAACAACGCGTTTTCGATTTGACCGGCTCGATTTCGAGCGAAGTCAAAAATAAAGACAAGGATAGTATAAACCTTGGAGCGGTATCAAGGTCAAGCGTTTTGTGAGATTTTTACTCGCTTTGACGCGCAAGCGCCTCCTCGCGCTTCCGTTCCGCCTCCGCCTTGCGCATGTAGACGGGAAGAAGTTCATCGCAGGAAGGCGCGCCGGTCGCGGGCGAGCCGCGCCGCAGCATGTGAAACGCGAGCCGCGCGACGGAGGAGGCCTTTTGAAAGCGCGACCGCGGGGGCGCGAAACCGATTCCGAAACCCGCGGCGCGCAGCCGCGAAAACAGGTCGCCGCAGACGTCGATCCCGTCTCCGAAAAAGCGTATCTCTCTCTCGCACGCCCCGTGCGCGCCCCAATCGATGCCCTCGATGGCGCGGCAAAGCTCCTCCGGCGCGCGCGCCGCGCCTTCGAGCAAGGCGTGCGCGCCGCCGTCCTCTCCGAGGCGGAACACGCCGCCGTACACCTGCCCCCTGCGCGCGTCGAACACGGGGCATACGGCGCCGGCATAGTCCGCCGCGTGATAGACGAAGCTTTCGAGCGTCGGCACGCCCATCGCCGCGATGCCCAGCGCCTGCGCCAGCGCGCGCGCCGTGGATACGCCGATGCGGATGCCCGTGAAGGAGCCTGGGCCTGCGGAAGCGGCGACGAGGTCGACGTCGGCCAAGGACAACCCTTTTCCCGCAAGCAGCTCCGCGATCATCGCGGAAAGACCCTTCAGATGATTCATTTTTTGATCGGAAGCGATTTCAAATACGCGGCCTTCATCGTCCATGAGGGCCACCGAGGCAAAAGGCCCCGTGGTTTCTATCGCGAGCAGCGGCATTGCGCCCTCCTTTCGCTCACAAGTCGGAATCAAAAGCCTCGCGCAAGCGCGCGAGCGGAATGACGTCGATACCCTCCGCCATCGGATAAGCTTCTTCGACCGGCGCCACGACGAAGGTTCGCTCCGGACTTATGTCGCGTATCGCGTCATGCGCGCCTCGGGTCAGCGCCGGGGAAAGCGAGGCCTTGCATTCCACAGCGAACATCCTTCCTTTCAAGGCGACCGTGAAATCCATCTCCGCGCCCGCCGCCGTGCGATAAAAAGAGATTTCGGCGGAAGGAAAATTCCCTCGAAGGTTTGCCAGCACCATCTGTTCCCAAAGCGCGCCGTATCCCGGATGGCCGAGCATATCCTCAAAATTCCCGAGTCCCAGCAGAGCGGCGGTAATTCCCGTATCGGACAGGTATATCTTCGGCGCTTTGATCAGGCGTTTTCCCAAGTTGGAGCGAAACGGCGGAATGACATCCAGCATATACGTGTCGGACAGAAGGTCGATGTGGTTGCGCACCGTTCGGTCGCTCACGCCGAGCGAAGAGCCAATCCGCGTGTAATTTGGCGTTTGCCCGTTCAGATGGGCCAGCATGCGCCACAAGCGGCGAATGCCCGCGGGCGCGGCGCCCGTCCACTGCGGAATATCCCTCTCCAAAAATGTCGCGATAAAATCCTCACGCCATTTGTACGAGATTTCCGGATCGCCCAAGAGCAGACTTTTGGGGAAAGCTCCCATCGAAAGATATTGCTCCAAGGAATAAAATTCCCGTATTTCTTCCCACAGAAACGGCGTCAGGCGAAGATAGGATATCCTGCCGGCCAAGCTTTCCGAAGACTGCCGCAGCAAATCGCGGGAAGCGGAGCCGAGGATCAGGAAGGCGCCGGGCGCATTCCACTCATCGACCAAGGCGCGAATCAGCGGAAACAAATCCGGGCGGCGCTGTATCTCGTCGAGGCAGATTGGTTTCCCTTTCCGCGACCGGAAAAAAAGTTCCGCCTCCGTCAACTTCGCCGCGTCCGAAGGAAGCTCCAAATCCAAATAAATCCCTTGCGGCGAATCGGCGATGATCCGCTTGGCCAAGGTGGTTTTCCCGCACTGGCGCGGACCGGTGATGGCGGTCACGGGAAAATGCCGAAGGGACCGGCGGATATCTTTTTCCATCAAGCGATCGATCATCATAAGCGTTAAAACCTTTTCCCTCGATTAACCTTGCAAATCCGAAAACAACTTTCGGATTTGCAAGGTTATTATAGCATGATTCCCCGCTCCCGCGCAAGGTTTAAGAAATATCTTATAAATATTTATGAATTTGCATAATTATTCACGGGCCATTGCATTCCCTCCCAAGCTGTGATATACTGACGGCACAAAAAAACGGATATCGCGAACGAAACCAACATCGATATCGCGGACGGCCCCGAAGGTCTTGCCGCGCGGAAGGGAGCATTCATCATGGCAAAAGAAAAAATCGTACTGGCGTATTCGGGAGGCCTCGACACCTCCGTCATCCTCACCTGGCTGAAGGAGACCCGCGACGCGGAGGTCATCGCCGTGTGCTGCGACGCGGGGCAGGACGACGACTTTGCGGCCGTCAACAAAAAGGCCCTCGACACGGGCGCGTCGAAGTCTCACATCATAGACATCCGCGAGGAATTCCTGACGGATTTCGTGTGGCCCACGCTGAAGGCGGGCGCGGTCTACGAAAACGACTATCTGCTCGGCACCTCGATGGCGCGGCCGCTCATGGC
>JAISMX010000010.1 GCA_031276515.1 Eubacteriales Family XIII. Incertae Sedis bacterium
CAGCGCTTCTGCATCGCCCGCGCGCTCGGGCCGAGGACGAAATTCCTGATCTGCGACGAGATCAGCACGATGCTCGACGTGATCACACAGGCGCAGATATGGGAGCTCCTGCTGAAAAAGGCAAAGGAACGCGGCCTCGGCATGGTCGTGATCACGCACAACGAAGCCTTGGCCGCGCGGGTCTGCGAGCGGGTCGTCTCCCTGCCGGAGATCAACGCCCGGCGGAAAAAGACAAGCCAAATGTCCAAGTAATTTCGTAACAGTGCCTTATCCCTCGGGCCTCAGTCGTGTGCCGCAGGCGCCGCAGAAGTTCGCGCCGGGTACTGTGCGCCCGCCGCAGACGCCGCAGAAGGACGGGGCTGTCTGCCCCGTCTGCGGACGCGGCTTCGGCGGTGCCTGTGCCTCCGCCCCGTCCTCAACGGCTGCGACGACCTTTTCGGCGGCGAGGGTCTGCGACATATCCAAAACCTGTCCGGCTGTGATCGCATCCACCGTGTTTCCCTGTATCAGGATATCTCGGAGTTCCGTCAACGTTTGGTTGATCTGCCGCAATTCGTGCAACCGCTTGTTTATTTTCCAGTACCAGCATAGAACTTCGCGCAAAAGCAGAAAAAGCAAAAATAAAATCAGCAACACGATTAGAAATCTGCCCATGAGCGCATTTGCAAAATCTTGGACGTTCATAGAATTCTCCTCATTTCTTTGAATTTTTAACATGTGTTCGCGCCTGCGGCGGCACCGAGGCATGTATGTTGATATTGGGCGCCTTTGTGACTATGACGCGCTTCTTTCCGACAATTGCCGCGCACAGGAGAACAAGCCAGACGACAATCAGGAACGGAACGAAAAAAAGCAAAAAGACAGACGCGATGTTGACGATCAGCAGGAGGCGTATGCGGGCCGCGTTTCTGGAAGCGGCAATGATGCAGGGCAGAAAAAAGAGCACTGCCGCCAACAGGGCGACAATCGCCCCCAACAGAGGCGTTTGAAGAAACAAAGCTTTCAGACCGTAGAATACTCCGTTTGCCACAAATAAATTTCTCAAGACCTTTCATCCTTTCTGCGGCCCTTCTGCCGTCGCAAATACGGGCCGCCGACGGCGCGTCCGCGTGGAAACGCCGTTCTCGGCGAAACAGCGCGATCCCCAAAACACAGCTGCCGTTCCATTTTGTTCCTACGTATGCATCTCGAAGCCGAGAAGGTATTGCTCCTTCTGTTTCCCGTAGACGCGCGCGCAAATGCTTTGCAGATCCGCCGCCTCGATTGCGATTACAACGGGTTTTCAATGAAGCGCTGCAGTATGGCCGCGACCTCGGCGCGCGTGGCCGTGCCGCCCGCATCCAGAAGGCCGCCCGGTTTTCCGTTCAGCAAGCCGGCCGATACCGCCCATGTCACGGCCTCCTGCGCCCAGGCCGATACGCCGGCCGCGTCCGCAAACGCGGTCAAATCGCCGGAAACAAGCGTGTCGAGCTCTATGTGCTTCGCGTAATTGTGCAGCATGACGACGAGCTGTTCGCGCGTGATGGGGTCGTTGGGCTTGAAGCGCTTGTCGCCCACGCCCGCCGCGATTCCGTTCTCCGCGGCCCACAGGACGCCGTCCGTGTACCAGAGACCGGCGGGGACGTCCGAGAAGGAGGCGCCGCCGCCCGGCGCGCCGCCCGCGTGCCGCGACAGCACGGTCGCGAACATGGCGCGCGTCATCGTGGCCTGCGGAGCGAAGCTGTCCGCCGCAACGCCGTTCATCAGGCCCTTTTGCGAAACATAGCGCACGGCGTCGTAGAACCAGTCGCTTTCCTTGATGTCCGCGAAAGGGTTCGTCCAGGCCGGCGCGGCGGTTTCATCCTTCTCCGCGGGCGTGACCGGCGCGGGCGTAATGCCTCCCGATCCGCCGCTCGTCGATTCGGTCGGTTTGGGCGAATCGCTTGTATCGCTCGGATCGGCTTCCCATCGCGCGTACAAGATCAAGTCCGACACCACGGGACTTGAAAAATCCCATTTGTTTACGTACGTATCTTCCGTATACCAACCTTTGAAGAGATACCCCTCCCTCTTGGGGTCGGTCGGCGCGGTGATCGCGCTGCCGGACGTGATGTTCGCAAGCGCGTCGATCGGCGTTCCGCCGAGGCTGAGGAACACGACGGAATGCCCGATTGCCGCGCTCTCCACCGACTCGTCGGACGTGCGCGACAGCAGGACCTCGTCGTCCGCTTCGCTGAGCACAAGGCCCTCGCTTGCGTCCGCATCCTCGAAGGTTATGCTGTTGTAGTCGCCGGAGGCTTCCACGCGCAGAGGCGCGTCGCTTGCGGATTGAATCTCCATGCCCGTCTCTGCGGGCGACAGGGAGAGGCGGGTGTCCGTGCCGGACAGGGTGACCGTGTACAGCGGATCGAGGAAGCCGTTCACGGTGGAGGCGATTTGCATAAGAGTCGGCTCGTCAAATTCCGCCGACACGCCGCCCTCCGCCGTGAACGCGAGGGTCCCGGCCGCTTCTGCGTCCGCGCGGGCGTAGAATCCGTCGGCGCCGCTGCGATAGAGCGAGGTTTCGTAAATCGCGAGCTCCTCGCCCGTGACGATGCTGCGCTGTCCCGACGTGGGCGTCACGCTGTAGGTTTCGCCCGGAGACAGTTCGGGCAGGAAAAATTCAAGCTCGATGTCATAGCCGATTTCGTTCAGCGGGAAACCGGGACTCATGTTCAGATCGCCATCCACTGCGACGCCGCCTTCGACGCAGGCGTATTCGCCGCTCGACGTTTCGATCAGGAAATCTCGGTAGTTGGTTGTGAGAAGCGTGAAGATTTTTTCCTCGGGGATGTTTGCGCTTTGCGCCGCGAATGTTGTTGCTTGCGAAGAGGCGGCATCTGCCTTGGACATTATTATTTTTTTGATTGGCGTGGCCGTGTGATTGTACGCTTGTACAGGTATTGCATAGAATGGGTACGGATTCGCTCCATTATAGGGGTCTATCCCTGCGAACCAAAATTGCTCGTAGTTGTCGTATATGACAAGTTCTTTTTTGTTAACTTTGTCATTCGGATCCCAAATACTGATTACATGATACAGCATCCCATCCAAAGTTTCTGCGTTGTAATCATATGCAACAACCGCATGACTTACCTTTTTTTCCCCTTGGGCATTAATGAAAGTCATCCCTATTATCATCGGGTTTCCTACGCCTCCGGAACCCAACTCTGCTTTCACCGCATCTACGATATCCCTGTTGATGTTCTCTTGCATTTTTTCGGTGGGTAATAACGACCATTTTGGTACTTCACTTCCATTCACCCATTCTATTGAGATGTAATGTTTTATAAAACCATATCTGAGGTTAAGCATAAAGTCTCTATGCTGAAGGAGGTAGTAGTAATTGATCAGATTGAAGACATATTGATCTTTTCGTGGCATGGGTGCTAAAGATAAACCCTGATATTCAGTTCCATTTAAGATTAACTTGCCATTGGATTTGAGGTCCCCTGATTTAACCAAAGACAGGACGGCGGACATACCAAAGCATGAACCCGTCCATGGGAATTGTATCTCTTTGTTAAAAATATCCACAATGGCGTTTTTGTCCTCCCCAGTCAAAGCCTTGAGTTTCGCTTTTTGTTTATAGTCTTTTTCTATTTCGGAAAACATCATATTTTTAAAATCGCCTGTGATTTCATAAGGGTTTGTACCCGTTCCGTCGGCTTTATCGTTGCTTATCCAGTTCCTGGGAAAGAAATCGGCCTTCTCGTTCTCAAAATCAAACACATCCTTCTTATAGTCAAGCCTGTTACTTGCAATTACAAGACTCTTTTCTCTTTGTACGCCCTCGCTTTCACCTGTATCCACATCCGGCACATCGTCATAAGCCGGCGTGATCGTGAGCGATGCCAGCCACGCGTAGGGGAAGTGCGCGAATATATCTCCGCTCTGCGCGATCGCGGACACGCGCCCCTTCGCCGGGACGCTGATGAACGACGTGGCGCCCGTTTGGCTCGACAAAAGCTTGCCCGTGCTGTCATAGCGTTCATAATTGTATTTGTTGGAGGACGACGCGCCGGTTTCAATCGTGAGTGCTTGCGCTGCGTCCGAGACAAACTCCGTCGCCTCCGTGCTCTTGATCAGGCGGTAGTACAGGGCGGGGATGGAGAGATCGGTGACCGTGAAGTGGTCCGTGTGCCATTTGTAAGGCATCCAAAACTTGATGGCGCCGTTCTTCGCGGTCACGACGGTCTTGCCGCCGGGTTTCACGGATACGGAGTTGCTGATTGTGTTGATTTCGTAATCGGAGGTGCTCGTCAATTGCCCCGCGCTGTCGTAGCGCGCATAATCGTATCTGTCGGAGCTCGACGAGTTGTTTTCAATCGAAAGCTGTTTCGTCGCGCTCGATGCGAACTGCGTGGAATTGGAACTGCCCGAAATCGTGTGATAATACAGGGTGGGCGTGGAGAGCTCGGTGATCGTGAAGTAGTCCGTGTGCCATTGATAGGGCATCCAGAAGTCGATGGCGCCGTTCTTGGCGGTCACGACGGTGTGGCCGCCCGGTTTCACGGATAAGGACAGGTATGTGTTGCTCGCATAATCGTTGGTGCTCGTCAATTGCCCCGCGCCGTCGTAACGCGCATAATCGTATCTGTCGGAGCTCGACGAGTTGTTTTCAATCGAAAGCTGTTGCGTCGCGCTCGATGCGAACTGAGATCTGAAGTTCAAACGTCTGAACTCCTGTCACACCATATGTTGGCTGGTGACCTCGGAGGGAGGGAAGTGGGCG
>JAISMX010000039.1 GCA_031276515.1 Eubacteriales Family XIII. Incertae Sedis bacterium
CCCCGCGGCTTCCGATTCGGCGTACAGCATCTTGTTCACGGCGTTCACATAGGCGTGTATGCCGGCTTCGATCACGTCGGTGGAGAGGCCTCTGCCGGAAAATTCCATGCCATTCTCGGTTCTGATGCGCACGCTCGCGTCGCCCAGAGCGTCCTCGCCCTCGGTGACGGAGGCGATGCGGTAATCCTCGAGCTTCAGCTCGCGCCCGACGATCTTCTCGACGGCCTTGAACGCGGCGTCGATGGGGCCTTCGCCGCGCGACACCTTCTCGTAGACTTTGCCCTCGCGCAGCATGCGGATGACGGCGGTGGAGGTGATCGTGTTGCCGCTGTTGATCACGAAGCTGTCCAGGCGATAGGTGCGCGGAACCTGCACGGCTTCCTTTGCGACGATGGCCTCGATGTCTTTATCATATACCGTTTTTTTCTTGTCTGCAAGCGATTTGAATTTCTCGAAGGCGATTTCCAGTTCCGCGTCGTTCAGCTCATAGCCGAGGGTTTTGACGCGGTCGCGGAAGGCGTGCTTGCCCGAGTGCTTGCCGAGCACGAGGTTGTTCTTGTTCAATCCGACGGATTCGGGCGTCATGATCTCGTAGGTGCGGCGATCCTGCATGACGCCGTGCTGGTGGATGCCGGCCTCGTGCGCGAAGGCGTTCCGGCCGACGATGGCCTTGTTCGGCTGTACGCCCGTGCCCGTGATGCGCGTCAGCAGATCGGAGGAGCGCATGATTTCGTTCGTGGCGATCCGCGTCTCCGCGCCGTAGAAGGGCTTTCGCGTGTGCAGCGCCATGACGATTTCCTCCATGGCGGCGTTGCCCGCGCGCTCGCCTATGCCGTTGATCGTGCATTCCACCTGCCCCGCGCCGCCTTGGACGGCGGCCAGCGAATTGGCGACGGCCAGCCCGAGGTCGTTGTGACAGTGGCAGGAGAGCGTGACCTTTTCGAGCGAGGGCGCCAACTCCCGCATCTTCACGAAGAATGCGCGATGCTCGTCCGGCGTCGTGTAGCCGACGGTGTCCGGCAGGTTGATCGTCGTCGCGCCGGCGGCGATCACGCCCTCGAGCACGCGCGCGAGGAATTCCGGATCGCTGCGCGTCGAATCTTCGGCGGAAAATTCGACGTTGCCGCAGTATTTCACGGCGCGGGCCGTCATGGCGACGGCGCGCTCGTACACGTCGTCCGGCTTCATGCGCAGCTTGTGCTCCATATGGAGCGACGAGGTCGCGAGAAAGAGGTGAATGCGCGGATCGACGGCGCCCTTCACGGCCTCCCAGGCGCGGTCTATGTCCTGTTCGCCGGCCCGCGCGAGGCTCGCGACCGTGCAGTCCTTCAGCGTCTCCGCTATCGTCTTGACGGAGAGGAAATCGCCTTGGGACGAAATCGCGAAACCCGCCTCGATGACGTCGACGCGCATGCGCTCGAGCTGCTTGGCCATCTTGATTTTTTCTTTCAGATTCATGCTGCAACCGGGGGATTGCTCGCCGTCGCGCAGCGTCGTGTCGAATATCCTGATCTTTCTTGCCATGATGTGTCGCCCTCCTTTGTGTTTTTATGATCGCCCCGGAGCGCAAAAATCCCCGGAGCCGTCGCTGCCCCGGGGACGATAAAATTTACCGCGGTACCACCCCGTTTACCGGCAATAAGCCGGTCAACTCATCGGATTCCAACAAATCCTCGGTCATGATCACGGAACCTGCCGTAGCTTCTTAATGAAGGCGCGCCGCGCGGCCTCGTTCGGAAGCTCTGCTCGGGAGAGAGGATCCCAAACCCCAAAGCGTACCGGCTCTCAGCAAGCGCCGGCTCTCTGTGACGTCTTTTGCGGGGCGGGAAAAACTCCGTCATTGCATTTATGGTTATTTTGTTTGAATTGCTTTTTTTAGTATAACGGGTACATAGGGTGTTTGTCAAACTTTTTTTTTAAGCCGGCGCACTTGATTTTTGCGCGAAAAAATGCTTAAATAATCCCATGGGGGAATGACTTTAAATATTCGCACAGGGGGATAATCAAAAATGACAGCACAAAACCATTCAAAAAACCGCTTGCCGGCGGCGGCTCTGTTCTTGTCGGCATTCTTTCTCATCGCATCGCTCGCCGGATGCGGCGCCGGAGATTCGGCGAACGCTCCCGCCGCCGAAGGCGCCCGTACGAGCGAATCCGCCGACAAAACGGCTTTGGCGCAGGGCGCCGACATCACGGTGACGGCTTGGGTTTCCGAGAGCAGACCGGACGAGAACGTCGCAATCGAAAAGGATATCAGCGTCATCGACGTGGGCGTCGGCGGGGAAGGCGACAGGCGCATGGGTCTCGTGCGCTTCGACCTCCCGGCGGGCGTCACGCCGCAGGAGCTCGTGTCCGCGCGGCTTCTCATGAAGCGCAGGGACGGCGACGAACCCAAGTTTGCGGCGGGCTATGTCACCGTTCCGTGGGGCTACGCCGTCGTGAGTTGGCGCGATGTCGAGATCAGCGCGACCTTCCCGGACGCCCCGCCGCTCTGCGAGAAGGAAGAGGGCGATTGGTACGGCGTGGACGTGACGGACACGGTGCGCGAATGGCTCGCCGGGAACCGCCCCAATTACGGCTTTGCGCTCACGGGCGCGGAGGACGGCAAGGTGACGAGCTTCTGGTCTTCGTTCGGCGACGACGCGGCGAACTACCCGCAGTTGCTCGTGCATTACGCGGAGAGCGCGCCGGCGGAAAGGTACGGCAAGTTCGGCTACACGGAGATGGCGGAGGAAGAAGGAAACTGCCTGTCCTACGCGCTGCGGGACAAAAACGACATTTACGACACGGATCTGTTCGCCGGCGCGGAAGCGGAGGAATTCAACAAGCTCGCGGAGACGGACTTCGACGAGGCGATGGCCTACTTCAAGGAAAAGCTTTCCGCCTACATCGAGGCGCACAAGGAGGCGCTCGCCATAGAGTCGTGGCGGCCCCTGTCCGGCTTTGACGATCCGATCGATCCGGAAAAGGAATACATGATCGCGATGAAGGTCGGAGCGATCGCGCCCGAGGAGGCCGAGAGCGCGATGAGTGCGTTCGGCGTCTTCGATTACCACTTCCGCGTCAGGCTGGACGACGGACGCTGGGCGGAGAAGATTCCGCACGCCGCGTCGCGCGTCACGCCCGGCTCCAACGCGTCCTTCGATGGCGGGAAATTCCCTTGGGACGCCAATTTCCAATGGGGCAATCCCAAGTGGACGGATTATTACGACAGTCCCGCCTCATATTTTGCCGTGACGAAGACGGCGGAGGAATTCACCTCGCACAAGCAATAGCTTGCCACGCAACCCCCATGATGCTTTTATGAGCGGTGAACCGGACCGCATGCTTTTTGCCCGCCGCGCGGCGGGCGCGTGAATCCGCGAAAAAGCGGGTTCTCGCAAGCCTAATTGTGAAAAATTTAACATTGTTTGATGGCGATTGATCGCTTTGGCAAATCGGCAAGAAAGAGTCAGTCTTCCCGCGTCAGCACGGAGGTGCAGTGCGGGCAGCGCGTGGCGGCCTCGTCGATCTCGCCGATGCAGTGGGGACATTTGCGCGCGGGCGGCTTCTTTTCGGCGTCCGCGGGCGCGACGCGGCGAATGCCGGCTACGGTCATGACCTTCACAAGCAGGAAGATCACGAAGGCCATGATGAGGAAGTTCACCACGCTCGTCACGAAGGCGCCGTATCGGATGTCGACGCCGAATATGTTGAGTTCCAGCATGTCGAAGTTCCGGCGCGTGAAGAGTCCGATGACGGGAGAGAGGATGTCGCTCGTCAGCGAGGAGATCACGCCCTGAAACGCGGCGCCGATGAGCACGCCTATCGCGAGATCCATGACGTTGCCTTTGAACGCGAATTCCCGAAATTCGCCGAGCAGTTTTTTCATATGCGCGTACCTCCGCTTTCGCTTCATTGTACACCGGATCGGCGCGGCTTTCAAGGCCGACCCGGCGGCGCTTACACAGTTACTGCTCAGCTACTCAAATCAAAACTACTCAAACGCCGCGTCAGTTTTGTTCAGATCGGGTTCTGCCGACCCATTTGGCTCCCGGAGCGTACACAGACGTACGTGAGGAAGCCAATATGGGGCGGCAGGTTCCGAGATGGG
>JAISMX010000091.1 GCA_031276515.1 Eubacteriales Family XIII. Incertae Sedis bacterium
ACCGTGAAATCGTTCGCGATGGATTCGACATAGGTGTCATACGTGACGTCCTTGTTGGTGCGGTAGCAGAGCTTCTCGATCATCGCGGGCGTGATGGGCTGCGCGCCTTCCGCGAGGAAGACCTCGATGTAAGCGTCCACGTTCTCGGGGGTCACGAGCGACGTCGGAACCGCGAAGAAGGGAGCGTTGCCGTCCGCGTCCTTGATGACATGACCGTCGAGCATGTTGATGATGCGCGTCGGACCGATGTTGCAGGCGAAGGTGGTGCCGCCGGAGCCCGCGGCGATCTTGCCTTCCTTGATGAACGGCGCGGAAGCGGCGTTGATTGCGGACAGGTAAGCCTTGCAATCCGTGATTCCGAGCTGATCCATCGCGGTGAAGGTGCCTTCGGTGTAATCGCCGACCATGATGTAGACGGCGTCGACGTCCTTGTTCGCCGAGAACATGGACTGCGCCTTCGCGAGAGCCTCGCTGTTGTCCGTGCAGCGTTCCTCGGCCACGACCTTGCCGCCCGCGCTTTCGAATCCGTCATAAAAGCCCTTGGAGCGGTTGTCCATGTTCAAGTCGCCCTTGTTGCCGCCGATGATGCAGGCGGTTCTGGCGCCGTCGGCATAGGCTTTTTCGCCGATGATGCGACCGTCGGCCTCGAGGTCGGAAGCGACGGCGCCCGCGTAATACGGATTGGCGTTCAAGGCTTCGCGCACTTCGGGCGTACCCGTGAAGATGTAGAGACCGAAGGGAATCTCCGCGCTCGCGGCCATCTGCGCCATCTGCGGTATCGTTGTGGCGCCCGCGCCCTGAATGGCGAGCGCGTCAACGCCCTGCGAAATAAAGTTCTGGATATTCTGCAATTCCTTGTCGGCGTTGTTGTCGTCGCTCGCGCGGTCATAGGTCATGCCCATCGTTTCGACGGCGTAGACGGCTTCGTTTCCGTAGAGCTCGAGGATGGGCGCCGTACCCCATACGTTCATGCCGAAGTGGTATTGCGCCGTGAGATCGTTTTCCGCCGTTTCTTCCGTCGCTTCGCCCTCCGTTTCCGCGCCGGCCTCCGCCTCCGCGCCGGCCTCGTCGTCGCCGCCCGACGTTCCGCCGCCGCAGCCCGTGAAAGCCATCGCCGCCGTCAGCATGACGGCGAACAAAATGAGTATTGTCCTTCTTTTCATCGATCTTCCTCCTCCTTGAAATTCGGCGCCGGCGCCGCAAGCGGGCGCCGGAAGCCTTCCGGTAGTTTTACAACCGAGTGTATTATAAACCTTGGTATTGTTCCAATGTCAAGTTTTTTCAAAGCGGAGGCAATTTCGGCGCGAAGAAGGTTTCGATCATCCCATGCGGTATTCCACGCCCTTACCGCCGCGCGGATAACTCCAACTCTCGATCGCCTTGCCGAGGGACAGGACGCGGCAGGTTCCGCATTCCAGACAGCCCTCGCAATTGAAAGACAGCTTGCCGTCCTCATAGGCGTACAGGCCCGCGGGGCAGGCCATCACGAGCAAGCGGATTTCCTTCTCGTCGTCATAATCCTCGTTCAAGACGATATGCGGATTTTGCTCGTCAACCTTGAAACGGACAAATCCCAGCTTGTCGTCCACGCGCATCGTCGCCATGTTCTCACACTCCTTTTCTGCTTAAAAGTTCAATCAAAACTACTCAAACGCCGCGATATTTTTATTCAGATCGGGTTCTGAGGACGGATTTCGGCCCCGGAGCGTACATAACGAAGTACGTGAGGAGTCGGAATCCGGCCTCAGGTTCCGAGATGGGTAAAAATTGCGTGGCGTTTGAGTAGTTACATCGCGCTCAGGGCCTTCGCGCCCAGCTTGGCCAACTCCGATAGCCCCACGGAGCGCAAGGCGCCGCCGATGAGCCCGGTCGGCTTCTTGGGCGGCGAGCCGTCCACCCTGAAAAGCCCGCCGAAGATCTCGGCCGCCAGCGCGGGGAATTCGTCGTATATCTGCCGCGTGTCCATCAGCGCGGGCATGTTTCGATAGTGGCGCAGATCGCGCATGACGAAGCTCTGTTCCAGCAATGCCGCGTAATGAGACAAGCCTACGGCGGAAAAATCGTTTTGCCGCTTCGCGCGGATGATGGCTTCGGCGGCCAAGCGCCCGGATTCTATCGCGAAATCCATGCCCCGGAAGCTGTAGCCCATGTTGATCACGAAGCCGGCGGCGTCGCCCGCCACCAACACGCCGTTCCAGAACAGCTCGGGCATCATGTGATATCCGCCCTCGGGCACGAGATGGGCCGCGTACTCCAAGAGCGTGCCGCCCTCGATCAACGGGGCGATCGCGGGATGCGCCTTGAAGCGCTCAATCATGTCGGGAACCTTCACGCCCGCTGCGCCGATGTGGCTCAGGGTGACGACGGTTCCCAAGGAGAGGCTGTCCCCGTTGGTGTACAGAAAGCCGCCGCCGACCGCGCCGCCCGTGGGGTATCCGGCGGCCAGACAGGCGACGCCCCGGCCCGCGCGCACGCCGAAGCGCTCCGAAACGGTCTTCTCGCCGAGGCCGATGACCTCCTTGACGCCCACGGCCACCTGATGCGGCGCCAAAGCCTTCTTCATGCCGAGCTTCTGCGCCAAGAGGGAATGCACGCCGTCGGCCAGCAGGACGACGTCCGCGTACAGGATGTCGTCGCCCGCGACCACGCCGCAAACGCCGCCGTCCTTTTGCAGCAATTTGTCCACGCGGATGCCCGTCACGTACATCGCGCCGGCTTCCTCGGCCCGCTCCGCCAGCCAGGGGTCGAATTTGGCGCGCAGAACCGAATACGACGCGCCGGGGCGTTCATGCAGGGCTTCGTCGCAGTATTCGAGCGTCGTCGCCTTCGATTCGCTCATGAGCAGGATGCGCTCCTTCACGATCCGCCGCTCCAAGGGCGCGGTTTCGGCAAAATCGGGAATGAGCCTTTCCAAACTGTGGGCGTAGAGCCGTCCGCCCGTCATATTCTTGGCGCCGCAGGCGGTTCCGCGCTCTATGACCGCCGTTTCAAGGCCCGCCC
>JAISMX010000116.1 GCA_031276515.1 Eubacteriales Family XIII. Incertae Sedis bacterium
GTTGTCGCCCACGGTGTAATGATACAGCACGTCGATGCCGAGAAGCTGCAATTGCCCGGACAGGTAAACCGCGTTCGTGTTCGTGATCTGGCCGAAAAGGAGCTCCGTGCCGACGCTGATTAGGGCTGCTTTCATGATGCGTTTCTCCTTATACTCATTCTGAACAATTCCATGTTCCGTCATCGCGGCGCGGATTGCTTGTGCCCGGAGCATAGCGAACGGGTGCTTCGCTCCGCTCGCAATGACGGAGATGGCGGCGTCAGCGGAACAAATGCCTGCTTTTCACCACATACTCCGCGCCGGAATAGATCGTCAGAATCACGGCGACGGCGAGCAGACTCATGGCGACGCGCGCGCCCCAAGGCGCGAAAGCCGCGCCGAGGACGCGGCCCGGGATATCCGCCAAGAGGAGCGCGAGCACCGCAAGCATCTGAAACACGGTTTTCAGCTTGCCGGAGGCGCCGGCCGCGATGACCACGCCCTCGCTCGCCGCCACGGCCCGTAATCCAGTTATGGTAAACTCGCGCGCCAAGATCACGATCAAGACCCAAGCGGGCACGATTCCGAGCTCCACGAAGCAGGCGAAGGCGGAAACGACGAGCAGCTTGTCCGCCAGCGGATCCATCAGCTTGCCGAAATTGGAAATCAGATCGTATTTGCGCGCGAGATAACCGTCCAGCGCGTCCGTCGCGGAGGCGAGCGCGAACAGGATCGCCGCAGCGAACGCGTGTCCGCGCAGCAGCGCGACGACGAACGCGGGAATCATCAGGACGCGCAGCAGGGTGAGGCAGTTGGGGACGTTCTTGTTCATATATAGCCTCCTTGCGCAAGCCGTCCCGCGAGAGGAAAGCGGTCAAACCATATGCCCGACCAAATCGTAATCGAAGGCGTCGTCCACGCGAACGCGCACGATGTCGCCAAGGGCCGGCGCCGCGGACGCGGTGAAGACAATGCCGTTGTCCACCTCGGGCGCGTCATAGCGCGTACGGCCCGAAAAGCTGCCGTCCGGTTCGCGTTCCTCGACCAGCGCCTCGAGCGTCCGCCCGAGCTTCTCGCGGTTCTTTTCGAGGGATATGCCCTGTTGCAGACGCAGGAGCCGGTCTCGTCTCGAAAGCGCCGCAGACGCCCGCACTTGGCCTTTCATGGACGCCGCCGGCGTACCCTCCTCGCGCGAATACGCGAATACGCCGAGCCTTTCGAAGCGCACCGTCTCCACGAATTCCAACAGCTCCTCGAAATCGGCTTTGCTTTCGCCGGGAAAGCCTGTGATCAGGGTCGTGCGTATGTGAATGTCGGGAATGGCGGCGCGCAGACGCTCGATCGTGCGCAGCATGCTCGCCTTGCTCGAACGTCTGCGCATGGCCGCGAGAACGCGGTCGCTCGCGTGCTGCAGGGGCAGGTCTATGTAATGGCAGACCTTTTCCTCCGAAGCCATGGCCTCGATCAGGCCTTCCGTGACGCGATCCTCGTAGCAGTACATGAGGCGGAGCCATCGCAGCCCGTCCATGCCGCAGATTTCGCGAACCAGCTTTTCCGGCATGGCCCGGCCGTACAGATCCGCGCCGTAATTCGTGACGTCCTGCGCGACCAAGACGAGCTCCGCCGCGCCGCCCGCGATCAGCGACTCGCATTCGCGCAGCACATCGTCGAGCGCGCGGCTTTTGTAAGGCCCGCGTATGTCCGGAATCGCGCAGTAAGAACAGCGGTTGTCACAGCCCTCGGCCACTTTCACGGAGGCCGTGTAAACGGGGCCGAGGCGCTTTCTGCGCGGCGCGGGGCGCGCTTCGCGCCCGGCCTCTCCCCCGGCTTCGGTCTTTGTCTCCTCGGCCGCGCGGCGCTTTTCGCCGCGGCCCGGCGCGCCCGCGCGCTCCTCCAATAGATCCGCCAGCCGCGCGTAATCCCCCACGCCGAGAAAGAGATCGACCTCCGGCAATTCCCGCGCGAGGGCTTCGCCGTAGCGCTGCGATAGGCAGCCGGACACGACGAGCAGAGTTCCCGCTTCCTTGTGGGCCGAAAGCTCCAGGATGGCGTCGATGGATTCCCGCTTCGCGTCGTCTATGAAGCCGCAGGTGTTGACGAGGATCACGGAGGCTTCGGCGGGATCGTCCACCGCGAGGTAGCCCGCGCCCTCCAACACGCCGGCCGCGAATTCGGAATCGCAGACGTTCTTGGAACAGCCCAGGGTTTCTATGTATATCGTCCTCATGTGGGCTCGTCCGCTTCCGCGAGGCCGCTTCGCGCGGCAAAAAGCTCCTCCTCGCTGAGCAGCACGGCTCTGGGCCTGCTGCCGTCGGCCGGCCCGACGACGCCGCGCGCCTCCATCATCTCTATCAGGCGCGCCGCCCTGTTGTAGCCCACGCGGAAGCGCCGCTGCAGCATGGACGCGGAGGCCTGCTTGGCGAGCACGACGGTTTCCACGGCGTCGGCCAAGAGATCGTCGTCGCCCTCCTCGTCGGACAGGGCTCCCGACGAAGCCGCTTCTATGACGCCCATCACGTCGTCCGCGTATTCGGGATGCATCTGCCTCTTTACGAATTCGATGACCGCGTGAACCTCGCTGTCGGAGACGAAGGCGCCCTGCACGCGTATGGGCTTGTCGCGCCCCTGATCCTTGAACAGCATGTCGCCCTTGCCCATCAGATGCTCGGCGCCCGACATGTCGAGTATGGTTCTGGAATCCACCTGCTGCGACACGGCGAAGGCGATGCGCGACGGGATGTTGGACTTGATCAGCCCCGTGATCACGTCCACGGAGGGGCGCTGCGTGGCCACGATGAGGTGCATGCCGGCCGCGCGGGCCTTCTGCGCGATGCGGCAGA
>JAISMX010000119.1 GCA_031276515.1 Eubacteriales Family XIII. Incertae Sedis bacterium
GCGGAGGAATTGGAGAGGGGGGATGCCTTTCGCAAGTGAGACAGGCGCATCTTTATTCCGCCATCGAATATTGCTCGGAAGAATACGGTTATCCCGTTGAGGCGGCTTGCGGCATATTAAAGGTTTCAAAATCCGCATACCACAAGTGGCAGAAAGGCGGTTGCGGCGCCCGAACCGCCGAAAATGAGCGTATGTCCAAATTGATTGAAGAAATTCACAACGAAAGCCCGGACAAAGGGTATCGCCGCATCCGCGACGAATTGGAGCGCAGGCATGGCATAAAGGCCAATGACAAGAGGGTGCTCCGCATCTGCCGGAGCAGAGGCGTCAAGTCCACCGTCAAGTATGCGAACAACGGTTGCACCAAACAGGCGGCAAATCCGCAGTACACTGCGCAGAACATCCTCAATCGCGAATTCAAGGCGGACAAGCCGAACGAAAAGTGGCTGACGGACGTAACGGAGTTTAAATGGTATGAAGGTGTGTGTCCCGCATACGGCTCTTCAAACCAATTGTCGCTCTCTTTCCGCTCCGTCCCCTCCATTGCGCCCGCGATGAGAAATCGCTTCACGCAACGCAGGAAGTTCTTGTCCGCGACGTCACGCTCAAGGAACTTCATCGGCCAATCATGGTCTACATTGTCAAAGAAGCCCTTGATGTCCGATTCCAAAACACAATAAACTTTACCGGGTCGGGTCTTTCACCCGACTATATTACACGCACCGAACCGGCACACCCTCTCACTCATTATAACGGTTCACCGCCATAATATCGAGAGCCTTTTTGAAAAACCTGCAGAAAATCTTCGCTGTGTGTGGATATGAACAATTGCCGATTGTTTGAATTGTTGCTTACCGGCATTTGAATGGATAGATTTGGGAAGGACATTGGAAAGGATATTATTGAAAACAACTCCGCAGCGGAATGAGGGCGCACAGCCTCGCGGCAAATGAAAACCCCGGAACCGCATGGCTTCCGGGGATGTTGGAGCTACCCGGGGGAATCGAACCCCCCACCTGCTGATTACGAATCAGCTGCTCTACCGAATGAGCTAGGGTAGCACAGCGGGCCTGTCACGCCGAACAATGCTTATTATAACGTATGCTTCGGACGCTTGTCAATCGGTGTCGCGCAAAAAACCCAAACCGGCACGCCGCGCAAGCGCACCGACAAACCATGACAGACCTGTGCCATCGCCAAACCGAGGATCCGTTGCGAAATAAATTGCTGCCGGACCCTAAGGCAGCAGTTCCGCCTCTTGCCCCGAATCGGCGCCCGCGGCGTTTCCCTCGTCCGTATCGATGTGAAACTCGCTGAGATGCGTTTCGCCGGCGCGCACGAGCACCTCCTCGAACACGATGGCCCGCTCTCCGCCCATGCGCACGCGGATGACGTCCTTATCCTTCACGCCGGCCGCAAGCGCCTCCGAAGGAGACAAATGCACGTGTCTGCGCGCCACTATAACGCCGTGATCGATCTCGACGCTGCCCGCCGGCCCCGTCAGCTTGCAGCCCGGCGAACCCGCGAGCTTGCCCGATTCGCGCACGGGCGGCTTGAAACCGAGAACGCGCGCGTCGGTCATGGCCAGCTCTATCTGCGTCTCCGGCCGCGCGGGGCCGAGGACGCGCAAGCCCTTCAGCACGCCCTTGGGACCTTCCACATCCACCTTTTCCTCGCAGGCAAACTGCCCCGGCTGCCGCAGATCCTTTGTCGGCGTCAGCTTGTGTCCCGCGCCGAAAAGCGCTTCTATGTGCTCGGCGCTCAGATGCAGATGCTTGTTGGAAAGACCCGTGGTCACTTTATAATTTCCCATTTTTACACTTTACTCCTCTTCCACCGAAGTGATATACGGCAAATTGCGGTAGCGCTGGTTCACATCGAGTCCGTAGCCCACTATGAACACATCCTCCACGGTAAAACCCACGTAATCCACGCGTATGGGTACGCAGCGCCCCGAGGGCTTGTCGAGCAGCGCGCATATGCGCAGCGCTTTCGGCCCTCTGTGGAGCAGCACCTCCCGCAGGTAGTTCAGGGTGGTTCCCGAATCCACGATGTCCTCGACGAGGAGGATGTTCTTTCCCTCTATGGAATTGTCCAAATCTTTGAGTATTCGGACGACGCCCGAGCTTTTCGTGGAGGCGCCGTAACTGGACACGGCCATAAAGTCCACGCGCAGGGGCAGCGAGATGTTCTTGATCACATCGCTCATCCACATCACCGCGCCCTTGAGGATGCCCACGACCAGAATCTCCTCGCCCGCGAAATCCTCCGACACCTTTTTGCCGATCTCCGCCGCGCGCGCGCGTATCTCATCCTCAGAGATCAAAATATTGCCCGGTTTGTAGTTTTTTTCGCCCTTTGCCATCACACTTCGTCCTCAATCTCGAAATCCGTCCCGTCTATGATCTTCTTGCCCTTATACTTCACGGCGGGGTCCACCGGTTTTTCCCCAAGCCAATACGTATCGAGCGTATCCTTCAGATGCCATATGATCCAAACCCAAACAAGCAGATCGTCGAGCCACGCGACCGGAAAGAGCACGGCCGGTATGATGTCGAAAGGCAGAAAAAGATAGGCGATGCCCGCCACGACCAACAGCTTCTTGCGCAGAGGTACGGTCTTGTCCGCCATCATGAAGCGTATGGCGTTGATGCGTTTGCCTATTATTCTCCAAGAAAAGAAGTTCATTTAATACCTGCCTTTCTTTTCAGAGGGTCGCGCCGGCGTCATTCGGCGGCGCAGGGTTCGCTTTCCGGCGGATACAGCGCGCCCTCGATCGCCGCAAGCAGCTCCTCCACGCCCGTCCGCTTCAAAGCCGAAACGGGAACGATTCGCTCCTCCCGCGAGAGAGCGAGCGTCTCGCGTATGAGCGAAAGTTGCGCGGCGACCGCGCGGTGCGATATCTTGTCGGCCTTCGTGGCCGCCACCAACATGTTCAAACCCCGATACCGCAGCCATTCGCGAAGCTGCGCGTCTTGCGCCGAGGGCTTGTGGCGTATATCCGCGAGCAGCACCACGAGCGCCAGCCCCTTCCTGCGTTTTAGATAGGTCTCCACCATATCGCCCCAGTTCTCGCTCACGGAGCGCGAGAGCTTCGCGTAGCCGTAGCCGGGCAAATCCACGATGCGAAACGCGTCGTTGACGACGTAAAAGTTGATCGTACGCGTCTTTCCGGGGCTGCCGCTCACCTTCGCGAGCCGCTTTCGCCCCGTCAAAAGGTTCAAAAGCGAGGACTTGCCCACGTTCGACCTGCCCGCGAACGCGACCTCCGGCATATCGTCCGGCGGGTACCCGTCCGCGCGCACGGCGATGGCCGCGAGCTCCGCCTTCTTAACGATCATGATCCGCTCTCGCGGAAACGCCGCCGCCCGCCTTGCCGCCGCCCGCGCCGCGCCGCTTGACGGCCTGCTTCTTCACGGCCGGCGCCGCGCCGGCGGCGCGCACGAGGATGTGTTTCATCGCCTCGTCGGCGCTCCGAATCAACACGAATTCCAGCTTGCGCCGCACGTTCGGCGGAATGTCGTCGATGTCGCGCTCGTTTTCGGCCGGCAGGAGCACCTTGCGGATGCCGGCCCTGTGCGCGGCCAGCACCTTTTCGCGGATGCCGCCCACGGGCAGGATCTTGCCGCGCAGCGTGATCTCGCCCGTCATGGCCACGTCCTGCCTGGCCGGAACGCCCGTCAGCGCGGAAACCATGGCGCAGAACATCGTCACGCCGGCGGAAGGGCCGTCCTTGGGCGTCGCGCCCTCCGGTATGTGTATGTGCAGGTCGTCGTCCTTGTAGAAACTCTTCTTGATGCCCAGCTCATCGCTCAGCGAGCGTATGTAGCTGACTCCGGCGCGCGCGGATTCCTTCATGACGTCGCCGAGCTGCCCCGTCAGCACCAAGCGGCCGGAACCCGGCACGACCGCCGTTTCGATGGAAAGCGTGGTCCCGCCCACCGACGTCCACGCGAGTCCCGTCGTCACGCCCACCTGCGTGTCGTCGTCGATCACGTTGTAGCGAAAACGCTTCTTGCCGAGAAACCTCTCGAGATTCGACGGATTCACGCGCGTCGTCTCGGCCTTTTTCTCAACGACGCGGCGCGCCACCTTGCGGCAGATGTTCGCGAGCTCGCGCTCGAGATTGCGCACGCCCGATTCGCGCGTGTAGTAATTGATGACCGCGCGCGTCGTCTGCTCGGATACGAAGACGTTCTCCGGCTTCAGACCGTGCTCCTTCACCTTCTTGGGCATGAGGTAGCGCTCCGCGATCTTCACCTTTTCCTCCTCCGTGTAGCCCGGCACCTCTATGACCTCCATGCGGTCGAGCAGGGGGCGGGGGATCGTGTCCGTCGCGTTGGCCGTCGTGATGAACATGACCTTGGAAAGGTCGAAGGGGATTTCGAGATAGTGATCCGTGAAATCCTTGTTCTGCTCGGGATCGAGCACCTCGAGCAGAGCCGAGGCGGGATCGCCGCGAAAATCGTTTCCTATTTTGTCAATTTCGTCAAACAGAAAAACCGGATCCATCGAACCGGCCTCCTTCATGGCCGAAACGACGCGTCCCGGTATGGCGCCGATGTAGGTTCTGCGGTGGCCGCGTATTTCGGCCTCGTCCCGCACGCCGCCCAGAGACATGCGGACGAATTCCCGCCCCGAGGCGCGCGCGATGGACTTCGCGACGGAGGTCTTTCCCACACCCGGAGGCCCGACGAGACAGAGGATGGGTCCTTTCAGCCCGGAGGACAGCTGCATGACGGACAGGAATTCCAGGATGCGCTCTTTCACCTTGTCGAGCCCGTAGTGGTCCTCGTTCAAGATTTTCTCGGCCTCGCCGATGTCGAGCCGGTCCTGCGTGTATTTGTTCCACGGCAGCGCGAATATCCACTCGATGTAGGAACGAATCACGCCGCCCTCGGCCGACGAGGACTGTATCTTCGTGAGCCGCTTGATTTCCTTCTCTATCTTCTGCGCGGTCTTCTCCGCGAGATTCAGTTCGGCGAGCTGCTTGAGCCAATCCGCGATCTCGTCCTCTATGGCCTCGTCCTGCCCCAACTCCTCCTGTATGGCCCGCATCTGCTCCCGCAGGTAGTACTCGCGCTGCGACTTGTTGATCTGCGTGCGAACCTTGGAATTGATGTCGCGTTCGATCTGCAGGATGTCGATCTCCTTCGTGAGAATGCCGTTCAGCACCTCCAGTCTGCGCTCGGGGTCAAAGGCTTCGAGCACGGTCTGTTTGTCGTCCGGCTTCGCGTCGATGTGCGAGGTGATCACGTCGGCCAAGCGCCCCGGCCTGTCCACGGAAGCCACGGAGGGGAAAATGTCCTGCGACACCTTGGGACTCAGGTTCAGATATTCCTCGAAGCGCGTCAGCGTGCTGCGCATCAGAGCCGCCACGCGGTTCGGAATTTCCTCGTACTCGATCTCCTCCACCTCGCGGACGGCGCATTTGAAATAAGGCACCTCAAAGATGATCCTGTCCACCATGCCTCGGCTGATGCCCTCGACCAGCACGCGTATGGCGTCGCCCGGCAGCTTCAGCATCTGCTTGATCTTCGCGATCGTGCCGACGCGGTAAAAATCCTCGCCCGTCGGCAGATCCGTATCGACGTCGCGCTGTGACACGAGGAAGATCATCTGATTGCGGATCATCGCCTTTTCAAGCGCGCTGATCGACTTCTCCCTGCCGATGTCGAAGTGCAGAACCATGTAGGGAAATATGGAGAGACCGCGCAGCGGGATCATGGGCATGATCTTGGATTTGGTTTCCTCCTCCGCAAAGACCTCTCCTTCATCCGTGACGACAAAGGCGTCGGGCGGCGTCTCTCCGGGCAAGGCGTCGCCCGGCGGCATCGCCGGCTCGAAATTCTCGTCGGCGACGTCGCGGTTCAATCGCTCTATGTCGCTCAGGAGTTCCCTGAGCTTTTTTTTCTTTTCATCGATGCTCATTAAGATGCATGCTCCTTGGTGGGCTTCGCCAACTCCTTCTTGTCCGTCAGCACGAGCGTCGGACCCGTGCCGTGGTCTATGGTTCCCACCGTCACGATCACCTTCTTGATGTCGGTGCGCGACGGTATCTCGAACATGGTGTCGGTCATGACGTGCTCGAGAATGCTTCGCAGCCCTCGCGCGCCCGTCTTCCGCTCTATGGCCTTCTCCGCGATGCGGACGATGGCGTCCTCTTCTATTTCCAAATCCACGCTGTCGAACATGAACAGCTTCTTGTACTGCTTCAATATGGCGTTCTTGGGTTCCCGGATGATCCTGACGAGCGCGTCCGCGTCCAGCTGGTGCAGCGTGACCATGACGGGCAGACGGCCGATGAACTCGGGGATGAGCCCGTAGCGCAGCAGATCCTCCGACTGCACGAGCTTCAGCACCTCGTCCGTTTCGAGCTTGCTCTTGCGAATCTCCGAGTTGAAGCCGATGGTCTTCTCGCCTATGCGCCGCTGTATGATCTTGTCGAGTCCGTCGAAGGCGCCGCCGCAGATGAAGAGCACGTTCGTCGTGTCAAACTGTATGAAATCCTGATGCGGATGCTTGCGTCCTCCCTGCGGCGGAACGCTCGCCACCGTACCCTCGAGTATCTTAAGCAGCGCCTGCTGCACGCCCTCGCCGCTGACGTCCCGCGTGATGGAAACGTTCTCGGATTTGCGCGCGATCTTGTCGATCTCATCCACGTAGATGATGCCCTTCTGCGCCTTGTCGATGTCGTAATCCGCGGCCTGTATCAGCTTCAGCAGGATGTTCTCCACGTCCTCGCCGACGTAGCCCGCCTCCGTGAGCGCCGTGGCGTCCGCGATGGCGAAGGGTACGTTGAAGATCTTCGCCAGCGTCTGCGCGAGCAAGGTTTTGCCGGAACCCGTGGGGCCTATCATGACGATGTTGCTCTTCTGTATCTCTATGCCGTCGTCGTTGCGGTCGCCCATGTGCTTGACGCGCTTGTAATGGTTGTACACCGCCACGGCGAGCGTCTTCTTCGCGTCGTCCTGATCGATCACGTAATCCGACAGGATGGCCGCTATTTCCATGGGCTTTGGCACGTTGAACAGCTCGTCGCCCCGGCTCATATCGTAGCCCATGCTCTCGAATTCTTCCTTTATGATATCCTGGCAGAGCTCGACGCACTCGTCGCATATATATACGTTCGGCCCCGCTATCAGGCGCTTGACCTGATCCTGCGGCTTGCCGCAGAATGAACATTTCAATTGTTTCGTCTCGTCGTATTTACTCATAAATCGCTCCCTTGGCCGCCGCCTCGCCGAATGCGTCTTGGCGACGAACCCTTACCTGGACTTGATCACCTTGTCCACAAGCCCGTACGCGACCGCCTCATCCGCCGACATGAAATTGTCGCGGTCGGTGTCAACCCTTACCTTCTCTATCGGCTGCCCTGTGTTTTCGCTTATGATGAGGTTGAGCCGCTCCCTGATCTTGATTATGTTCTCCGCGTGTATGCGGATATCCTCCGCCTGCCCCCGCACGCCGCCCAAAGGCTGGTGGATCATGATCTCGGCGTTCGGGAGCGCGAAGCGCTTGCCCTTGGCGCCCGAGGACAGCAGAAAAGCTCCCATGCTGGCCGCGAGCCCCATACATATGGTCGAAACGTCCGGCTTGATGTAGCGCATCGTGTCGTATATCGCGAGACCCGCCGTCACCGAGCCGCCCGGACTGTTGATGTAGAGATTGATGTCCTTCTCCGAATCCTCGGATTCGAGGAACAACAGCTGCGCCACGATCAGCGAGGCAAGACCGTCCGAAATCTCCTCGCTCAGTATGATGACGCGATCCTTGAGCAGCCTGGAATAGATGTCGTAAGACCGCTCCCCTCTGCTCGTCTGTTCTATTACTATGGGTACCAAACTCATTTTATTCCTCCACGACCGCGTTTGCAAACAGAAAATCCACCGTCTTGCGATTTCTGACGTCGTCCGCCACCATCTTTAGGCCGGACTCGCCCATGGACTCCCGCAGCTTCTCGGGCGCAATCTTGTACATGCCCGCCATGTCCGCGATCTCCTTCTCGACTTCCTCGTCGCTCGCCTCGATGCCCTCCGCCTCGGCGATGGCCCTGACCAAGAGACGCGTCTTCACCTTTTTGACGGCGTCCGCCCGCATATCCTCGCGGAAAGCCGCGGCGTCCCTGCCGCTGTATTCGTAATAATGCTCCGGCGCGATGCCTTGATATCGAAGCCGGCCGGCAAACTCGTCCGCGAGCTCGTCCATCTGCGTCTCCACCATGACCTTGGGAAGCTCCACTTCGTTCGCGAGATAGATCTGTTCGAGAACCGCGTTCTTCATCTCGAGCTCGCTGCGCGAAAGCGCCGCCTCCTCCAATTTCGCGCGCAGGTCGGCGCGCAGCTCGGCGAGCGTGTCGAACTCGCTCACGTCCTGGGCAAAATCATCGTTTGCCTCCGGCTTTTCCTCGGTCTTGATCTCATGTACCTTGCAACGGAACAGCGCCTCCTTGCCGGCCAGGTCCTCGGCGTGATACGCCTCCGGGAACGTGACCTTGACCTCCTTCTCCTCGCCCGGCCGCAGACCCACGAGTTGTTCCTCAAAACCCGGGATGAAGCGTCCCTCGCCGAGCTTCAGAGGTTGCCTCTCGGCGGTCCCGCCCTCGAATTGCAGATCGCCCACAAAGCCCGCGTAATCGATGAGCAGCGTGTCGCCGTTCTCGGCCGGCCTGTCCGCGAGCACCAACCGCGCGTTCCTGTCGCGCAGGGTCTCAAGCTCCTTGTCGACGTCCTCCTCGGAAACCTCGTGCGCCACCGCTTTGATCGAAACGCCCTTGTAATCCTTGGGCTCGATCTCCGGCGACACCGTGACCGTCGCCGTGAGCGTGAAGCCCTTGCCCTTCGCCACCTCGTCGAAATCCACCTCGGGGCGGTCGACGGGCTCTATGTCAAGCTCGTCCAAAGCCTTGGGATAGGCGTCCGCGACGAGGGCGTTGATGGCGTCCTCGAAGAAGATATCCTCGCCGTAATGGTTTTCGATCAAGCGCCTCGGCGCCTTGCCCTTCCGGAAGCCGGCCACCGTGAATTTGGCCCTATTGTTCTTATATACCTCAATTTGTGCGTTTTCAAATTCATCCGCGGTAAATTCGATAGAAAATTTTGCTTCGTTGTCGACGCG